>NZ_JASPIY010000002.1:108911-263608 GCF_030232085.1 Corynebacterium sp. MSK073
CCGGATGCTGAGAAGCCGAATGAGGTTGCTGAGCACAAGGACATTGATGATAAGGATCAGACCGTAACCTCTGATGATTCTAAGAAGGATCTGAAGCCGGAGATTTCGACGGATGCTGATTTTGCTCAGGGTTCGCATGAGGTTGTTGCTGGTGCTGAGATTGTTGATGAGGTCAGCTATGAGGGCTTGGTTCCTGGTAAGGAATACACGCTGCAGGCTGAGTTGATTAGCAAGGCCGATAAAGAGACTGTTTTGGGTAAGGGTGAGACGACCTTTACTCCGGAGGAGTCTGCTGGCAAGGTTGATGTGAAGATCACTGTTGATAGTGATGTGACGGAGCCGGTTGAGGCTGCGGTTGCCTTCGAGGAGCTCACGTCCAGCGAAGTTGATAAGAACGGTGAGGAGACTCCGGATGCTGAGAAGCCGAATGAGGTTGCTGAGCACAAGGACATTGATGATAAGGATCAGACCGTAACCTCTGATGACTCCGATGTCCCAGGCAAGCCGTCCAAGGGCAAGATTCCTAAGTGGGCCATCCTGATTCCGGGCATTGGCTTGGGAATCGGCTTGGGCAAGATTATCTTCGGCCACCACGATCACGACCACGGCCACCATGATCACGACAAGCCGAAGGATCGTCCTGAGAAGGAGACCGAGGGCCACGGTGAGCACCCAAGCACCGAGGTGAAGGGCCAGGATACGCCGGATAAGGTTGACCAGAACTCCAGCGAAGAGCCTCGCCCCACCGAGGTGAAGGGTCAGGATACGCCGGATAAGGTTGACCAGGGTACCGACAAGGACGATCGTCCGGTCGAGGTTATGGGCCAAGAGCCTGGAAAGACTGGTAAACCGCTACCGTCCGACGCAGGACGTACGGAGATCAAGTCCGTACCGTCCGGTGCTACCGAGCTTGACCCAGGTATGCAGGACTACATTAAGTAGTGTGAGCGTACTGGTCAGGTAACAGGCGATAGCGCCTGGGCACAACATGTCCCCCTTCAGGGTGTCACCGCACACGCTGGAGGGGGCAACCCATCTGATGAACCATCGAGAAGACCACAATGAGGAGATTGGGCAATGTCTGAGGAGACAGGCCGCGAGGAACCCGTAAGCCGGGGTAAGAAGATCGGCTTTATCGTGCTGGTAGTGGCCGTAATTCTGATGTTGATCCAGCTGGCTCTCTACCTCACCACCGGTGGGGAAGATGATGAGGCTAGTGAGGGAGCATCGGAAAGCGTCTCGGCCGTAGACACCCCGGAGGACGATAAGGGCGATGCCTACGTCGATGATTCCGGTGCGCAGGAGCACGAATTCGAGCCGGCCCCGGGCCAATTCGAAGGCTTTGAAGGCATGTCCGTGGGCATCGATGGCGAGTACGCTGCCGTGGACCCGGTGCAGGTGACGGACCAGGGCGTGCTGCTGCCGCCACACGATGTCTCCCGCCTGGGCTGGTACTCCGCCTCGGCCGTGCCTGGCGATGCCGGCAATGTCGGCTCCAGTGTCATCACCGGCCACGTGAATTACCAGGGCCAAGGCACCGGCTATGCGGAGAAATTCACCCGGTTGCAGGAAAACCAGGAATTCACGGTGGTCATCGATGGTGAGGAGCGCACCTTCCGCGTGACGGAAAAGCCGTACCGCCTGCCCAAGGGCGGGGATTTCCCGGACGTGGTTAATGACACGGACGGTACCAACCGCCTGGTCCTTATCACCTGCGGCGGCAAGTTCGTCGGCGGTGCGCTGGGGTATGAGGACAACATCATTACCGTGGCAGAGCCAGTAGATGCCCCGGTTCCACCAGAGGCACCCCAGGCCTAGCAGTCTGCTTTAGAGCCCAACGAGCGCCCGGTTCGAGGATGAAAATCCTTGGCCGGGCGCTTGCGTTTATGCACTTCACGCATGTGCGCCCTGGGTGTGGCGGGTATCTATGAAATAATTTGGGGAAGTATCTGCTGCTCGGAGCGGAATCAAAGGAGCAAAGTCATGGATATTCCAGGCAAAATCGCCGGTCATATCGGCACGCCGCTGACGGGCAATGCCACGAAGGTATTGCTGCTCGGCGCGGGCGAGTTGGGAAAGCAGCTGGCTATTTCCTTCCAGTCCCTGGGCCTTGAGGTGCACGCGGTGGATAAGTACCAGGGGGCGCCGGCGCACCAAGTGGCGCACTATAGCTATATCGCGGATATTACTGACTCCGCGCAGGTATCAGAATTGGTGCAGCAGATTCAGCCGCACTACGTGGTGCCGGAGGTGGAAACCGTCGCGGTAGCGGCCCTCGAGCAGGTTGAGCAGTCCACCGATGCCGTCGTCGTGCCCACGGCGCGCGCCTGCGCGCTCACCCAGGACCGCGAGCGGGTGCGCGCGGTGGCAGAAGATATTGGGCTGCCGACCTCCGCCTACCGCTTTGCTTCCTCTGTGGAAGAACTGGAGGAAGCGGCGACGGAGCTGGGATTTCCGTGCATCGTGAAGCCGGACGTGTCCACCTCGGGCAAGGGCCACATGCTGGCGCGGGATGTGGAAGACGTGCGCGAGGCGTGGGAGACGGTGCGCCGCGTGTCCTCGGATTCGCAGCGCGTGGTGGCGGAGCGCTTCGTGGATTTTGACCTTGAGGTCACGCTGCTGGCCATCCGGTCCATCGATCCGGCCACGGGCAAGCTGGCCACGTGGTTTAGCGAGCCCATTGGCCACCGCCACGAGAAGGGCGATTTGGTTGAGGAATGGCAGCCCACAGGCATGAGCGAGATTGCGCTGGAGAACGCGCGCTCGGTTGCGGCGCGCATCTCCAATGAGCTGGGCGGGCGTGGCGTGTACGGCGTGGAGCTTTTCGTCGCCGGCGATGATGTTTACTTTTCTTCGGTCTCCCCGCGGCCTTCGGACACGGCGATGCTCACCGCCTATACCCAGCGCTTTTCCCAGTTCGACCTGCACGCCCGCGCCATTTTGGGCTACCCCATCGATGCCACGTTGATAACCCCAGGCGCCAGCATGTTCTTGCACGCGCCTGAGCCGCTTGCCGATGTCGCCTTTACCGGAATCGCCTCCGCCCTCCACTACGCCGAGACGGACGTGAAGCTCTTTGGCAAGCCCGATGCCTATAAGGGCCGGCGCATGGGGCTCGTGACGACGACGGCGGAAACGGTAGAAGAGGCCCGCGACCGCGCCGCTTTGGCGGCGCATAAGGTGAGCGTGACCTCCACACCTGGCCTGCTCGCGCAGGGCGGTGCGCGGGGCATCGACCCGCAGGCGGAAAACGTGCCCGATATCGAGGTCGTTGAATACGAGGGTGGGGTCGAACTCGACCCCAAGCTGACCTCTGGGGTGGACGATACCGACTAGCGCAGCGCTGGTTAGCGCTGCGGGGCACTGCCGACCGTGCCAGTCGGCGCCTAGTCAGGCCCGCAGTGCAGCGCTGGTTAGCGCTGTGGGCCGGCGTGCTTGACCATCTCGTCCCACTCGACGATCTTGATGCGCTCGCGGCCGTGCGGCTCGCCGGCGGCTTGCTCGGCGGCGTTGAGGCGGTGCCAGCCGTCCCAGGTGGTCACGGCGATATCGCGGCTGCTGAGCAGGTCGAGGATATCTTGCGGATCCCGCTTGGTGGCGGAGTCGAGCTTATCCGCCTTGTAATCCTCAAGCAGCATGCCGGTGGTGTCCTTGGCATCGGATTTAGTATTGCCAATCAAGCCCACCGGGCCGCGCTTGATCCAGCCGGTGGTGTAGAGGCCGGGAAGCTTCTCGCCGTCCACATCGGTCAGGACGTGGCCGCCGTCGTTGGGCATGGTGGCCGTGTCGTCGTTGAAGGGAATTCCCTCGACGGACTGCGGGTGGTAGCCCACGGCGCGGTAGACCGACTGCACGGGCCACTCGGTGAACTTGCCGGTGCCGCTTACGGAACCATCGCCATTGAGCTGGGTGCGCTCGGTTTTGATGGCGGTGACGTGGCCGGCATCGCCAAGCACCTCTACCGGGGACTCAAAGAAGTGAATGTAGAGCTTGTGCGGGGCATCGCCAGGCTCGCGCATGGCGTAGGACTCCAGGGTCTGGCAGACCAAGTCGGTGGACTTGGCGGCGCGGCGGGCCTCCTCGGAAGCCTCGTCATAGATGATGTCTTCCGGGTCCACGATGACCTCGATGGTGGGGGACTCATCGAGCTCCTTGAGCTCCTTCGGCGTGTACTTGGCCTGCGCCGGGCCGCGGCGGCCAAAGACGTGGACCTCCTTGGCGCGGTTTTCCTTCAGGGAAGCGTAGACATTATCCGGGATCTCCGTCACCAGCAGTTCGTCCGCGGTCTTGGCCAAGATGCGGGACACGTCGAGCGAAACGTTGCCCACGCCCACGACGGCGACGGACTCCGCGGATAGGTCCCAATCGCGCTCGAAGTTGGGGTTGCCGTCATAAAAGCCCACGAATTCGCCGGCACCGTAGTTGCCCTCGAGGTCCTCGCCGGGGATACCCATTTCCTTATCGGCGGTGGCGCCGGTGGCGAAGATAATGGCGTCGTAGTAATCGCGCATCTCTTCGACGGTGATGTCCTTGCCCACTTCGATATTGCCCAGGAAGCGGATGTCTTCCTTCTCCATGATGTTGTGCAGCGACTGCACGATGCCCTTAATGCGTGGGTGATCCGGGGCGACGCCGTAGCGAATCAAGCCAAAGGGCGCAGGCATCTTTTCAAAGAGATCGATCTGCACGTCCACATCGGACTTTACGAGGAGGTCAGAGGCGTAAATGCCGGCCGGTCCGGAGCCGACCACGGCGACACGCATGGGGCTAGTCATCTGTTTAGGGTGTCCTTTCTTTAGGTTTTTCTCACATTCTACGCGGTGGCAGTGCGATAAATGCCACACTGCTCTGAGTTATCTACCCCCAGTTTAGGAGGTTGCGGAAGGGCGGGGGAGGGGGTGATTCACGTACAGTGGAGTCGTCACCACGTGCTAGTAACTGTGATGTACGACATAATGTTACGGCGCGTGTTCCCAGTGTTCCCGTGACGGCAAAGGAAAGGTAATCCGCATGTCTGCATCCCAGTCCACAGTGTTAAGCTCCATCGGCCGCGGCTTCGATGGCCTCGATATTCCCGCCTTGGCGGAAAGCCTTGGCGCTGAACTGCTCCGCTTAGAAGATTTCGACCCCACCGTGGCGGATGTCTTGGCCAACGCGCCCACCGCTACTGCCGGTGCCCTCTTGGTCCAAGGCACCGGCGAGATCTCCTTCGATGCGGAGGTCGCCGCCGCGCTGGGCCTGCCGCTGGTCATTATCTCCGGCGCCCCAGAGCGCGCCGCGGAGCTGGCACAGCGCAAGGCCGAGTCCCTCGGCGCCACCGTGGCAGGCGTCTTCACCGACCTAGAGGCCGTGCCAGGTGCGTTAAGCGCGGCAGAGGAGACCGCGCCCGTCATGTCCGCAGACCTCTTCCAGAAGCAGCTCATTGACCAAGCCAAGACGACTGGATCCCACATCGTCCTGCCTGAGGGCGATGATGACCGCATCCTTGAAGCCGCCGATGCCCTGCTGCGCGATGAGGTTGCCCGGCTGACCATCTTGGGCAAGGAATCCGATGTCCAGGCCCGCGCTAAGGAGCTGGGGCTGGATATTTCGGGAGCCAATATCATCGACCACCTGGAATCGCCGCTTGCGGAGGAATTCGCCGCCGATTTCGCGGAACTGCGCAAGAAGAAGGGTGTGACCCTGGAGCAGGCCCGCGAGACCATGCAGGACATCTCCTACTTTGGCACCATGATGGTGCACAAAGGACTTGCCGATGGCATGGTTTCCGGCGCCGCCCACACCACCGCCCACACCATTAAGCCGTCCTTCCAGATCATCAAGACCAAGCCGAATGCATCGGTGGTCTCTTCCATCTTCCTGATGGTCATGCGCGGGCGCCTGTGGGCCTTCGGCGACTGCGCCGTAAACCCGAACCCGACCGCGGAGCAGCTGGGCGAAATCGCCGTGGTGTCCGCGCAGACCGCATCCCAGTTCGGCATCGACCCGCGCGTGGCCATGCTGTCCTACTCCACCGGCGCTTCCGGCACCGGCCCGGACGTCGAGCGCGCCATCGCGGCCGTCGAGGCCGCCAAGAAGCTCGACTCCTCGGTGAAGGTGGATGGCCCGCTGCAGTTCGACGCCGCCTGCGATCCCGGCGTTGCCGCGAAGAAGATGCCGGATTCCGATGTCGCGGGTAAGGCCAATGTCTTCGTCTTCCCCGATCTGGATGCCGGCAATATTGGCTATAAGACCGCGCAGCGCACCGGCGGTGCCTTGGCTGTGGGTCCCATCCTGCAGGGCCTGAACAAGCCGGTCAATGACCTATCCCGCGGTGCTACCGTTCCAGACATCATCAATACCGTTGCCATTACCGCTATCCAGGCTGGAGAGAAATAAATGTCATACGTACTGGTCCTTAACTCGGGATCCTCATCCATCAAGTTTCAGCTGGTGGACCCAACCGCTACTGCCACCGATGATCCGCTCGTCTCCGGCCTGGTGGAACAGGTTGGCGAGCCGAGCGGCGCTATTACCATCAAGGTCAAAGGGGAAAAGGTCACCGAGGAACTGGAAGTTCCCGATCACTCCTTTGGCCTAAAACGCGCCTTTGACCTGATGGATGATCATCAGGTGGGCCCGAAGGACGTCGATATCATCGCCGTGGGACACCGCGTGGTGCACGGCGGCCGCCTCTTTTCGGAACCGCAGCTCATCGAGGATCAAATTGAATCGATGATCGAGGACCTCATCCCGCTGGCCCCACTTCACAATCCCGCCAACCTGGACGGCATCCGCGTGGCGCGCAAGATCCTGCCGGATATTCCGCACGTGGCGGTCTTCGATACCGCCTTCTTCAATACCCTGCCGCCGGCCGCAGCGCTCTATGCCATCAATAGCGAGGTTGCCTCCAAGTACGATATCCGCCGCTACGGCTTCCACGGCACCTCCCACGAGTTCGTCTCCCAGCAGGTGCCGAAGATCTTGGATCGCGATCCGGAGCACACCCACCAGATCACGCTGCACCTGGGCAATGGCGCCTCCGCGGCCGCCATCCGCAATGGCCGCGCCATCGATACCTCGATGGGCCTTACCCCGCTGGCCGGCCTGGCCATGGGTACGCGTACCGGCGATATCGATCCAGGTATCATCTTCCACCTGGTGCGCCAGGCGGGCATGAGCATCGATGAGATCGATAAGCTGCTCAATAAGCAATCCGGTGTCAAGGGCATTGCGGGCGTCAATGACTTCCGTACGCTGCGCGAGCACATTGATAACGGCGATGAAGACGCGTGGCTGGCGTATAACATCTACATTCACCAGCTGCGCCGCTTCATCGGCTCCTACATGATTGCCCTGGGCCGCGTGGACGCCATTACCTTCACCGCCGGCGTGGGCGAAAACGACACCGAGGTGCGCCAGGACGCGCTGTACAACCTGGATATGTACGGCATCGACTTTGATAAGGAGCGCAACCTCGTCCGCTCCGATGAGCCGCGGGTCATCTCCACCGACGATTCCCCGGTCAAGGTCCTAGTGGTTCCCACCAATGAGGAGCTGGCCATCGCGCAGAAGTCTGCGGAGGTCGCCGCCCAGGCGCGCGAGGCAGGCTAATTTAAGTAGGCCCTAGAAGGTGGTGATGGGCCGGACCTGGTTGGCCAAGTCCACCAGCGCATAGCGGTGGCGGCTAAACGGGGCCTGGCGGGCAAGGGCCCGCAGGGTCTCGGCCAGGCCGGTGCGCAGGCCGCGCTGGGTAAAGGCGTACTCGAAGAGGTCATTCGGCGAGGACGCCCGCGCGAGATCGGCGTTGCGCAGGAAGTTCAGGCCCGCGGAGATGACGGCGATCTTGATTTGGAGGAAGCGCGGCTCGTTGGTGGGGACTTCTTCGAGGCGTCGGGCAGCGCGGCGAATGCGCGATTCCGATAGATCGTGCACGATGAGCTGCAATACGGTGGTAAGCAGCGCCATGCGGAAGTGGCGCGAGGCATTGGGTACCTTATCCAAGGTGGCTACGGACAGCTCCACTTGGCCCTCCGCGCGCAATTGGCGGGCAAGCCCAAAGGCGGAGGACACCGTCGTGGGGTTGGTGGCCCAGACGATGCCGTATAGGCGCATGGAATTAAAGCGTAGCGCGCCCGGGTCTTGGGTGACGTGGGACCAGATTTCCGGCTGGCCCTCAAAGGCAGAAGAGGGGAGATCCGCCAAGGTAGTGTAGAGGTTGGAGCAGGCGCGGGCAACGGTGGCATCAATAAGCGATGTTTCACTGTAATCAATCTGCTGCAGGATGAGCTCATTGATGGCCGCGATGGCGAGCTTGGGGGCGGCCTCGCCGGGTAATAAATCGAGGACTGTGGCGAAGTACTCTTGGGCATCGACGTAATCATCGTGCAAGAGCTCGGTGATGCCGGCATACCACTGGTAGCGCCAGTCGCGGCCGAGGCGGTCCTCGATGGATCCTAACCACTGGCGGGCCTCGTCGGTATAGCCCAAATCAATCATGGAGCGCACCACGCCGAGGGGAATCTCGGCGGAATGCTCGTATTCCGGAGTCCGCATGGCTTGGCGCAGGGTCTCGAGGGCTTCCTGCGGCTCGGCGTACGAGGTACCTTGCAGCAGGCTGGCGCCGACATCGTCGCGGTCTACCAGGGGCGTCGGCAAGGCGGAGACCACCTCGGGGGCGGTGATTTGGATGGTGCGGTCGATGCCATCGATAAGCTGATCCGTGCGAAAGACCAGGTGTTTGGTGCCAAAGGTGGTACGTTGCGGCGAGAAGAGCGAGTGCTGGGAGGGGTACTGGCGGCCGTCGCGGATGGCGAGCACCTCGCGCAGCACGCCGTAGAGCTGGGTGCGCAGCTCCTTGATGGAGCTAAACCGGCGCTGCGGGTCGCGGTGGGTCGCGCGCAGCAGCAGGCGGTAGAGGGAAAGGAAGCGGCGCAGCTCCGGCTCCTTGGACGGGTTGGGGATGCCGGGAAGGAAGACGCCGTCCTCGCTGGGCAGCTTGAGGCACAGCGCCGCCAGGGTGCGGCCGATGGTGTAGATATCGCTGGCGATGGACGGCCCCTTGGACACGACCTCCGGGGCCTGAAAGCCCTGGGTACCGTAGATAAACCCGAAGGCTCCGATGCCGGAGACCGCGCCCAGGTCAATGAGCTTGACCTGGTCCTCGGTGACGATGATGTTATCCGGCTTCAGGTCGTTATAGACCACGCCGCGCGAGTGCAGGTACTCCAGCGCCGGCAGGATTTCCAGGATATAGCCAATGGCAATGTCAACGGGCAAAAGCTCGTTGGGCTGCTTATTGCGCCTGCTTCTTAGCGATGGCCCGCCCACGTACTCCATGACGATGAATCCACCGGGCACGCGGTCATCGTCGATGAAGTTAAAGATCTTGACGATGCCCGGGTGGGTAATGTCTGCCAGAAACTCGCGCTCGGCTTCGGCAGCGGCCGTCTCATCGGCTGACTTTTGCGCCTGCATGCCCTTGAGCACGACCACGCGCCCGGAGACGTAATGGTCATTGGCCAGGTAAATCCAGCCCATGCCGCCGTGGGCGATGACGCCGAGGATTTCGTATTGCTCCGCGACCATATCGCCCGGTTCCAGCTGCGGCGGCGGGACCTTCTTGCCCTTGATCTTCTCTGAGGGATCGATGAGGGCAGCGGTGGGATTGGCCGGGGTGATAAACGGCAGGCGCACCATGCCATCAGCAACCGGCCGCTCGGTGCGCTGCGTGCCGCGGCGCTCGCGGAAGGTATCGATCGCCTGCCGACGCGAACGCTCCGAGGATTTTTCCTGGGCCGTTTTTTCATCGCGTTCGCTCTCGCGCTGGGCGCGGATATTCTCTAGGTCCGCGAGCAGGCTGGAGAGGTGATCCGGGTCGATAGATCCATCGTCGTCTTCATCATCATCGGCGAAGGGATCGAAGGCTACCGCCGAAGTCCCCGGATCCTCCCGGTGCTCGATGGGCTCGCTGGCGAACGGGTCATACGCCACGGCCGCTGTGCCCACTCCGCCGGTATCGCCGTCATCGTCGCTTTCATCGGCGTCGTTGCCATTTCGTACGCCCTGAGCCGCGGTGCCCTGGGCCGCGGAGTCTTGGCCCTCTGCGCCCGGGCCAGTCGTGCGCTGGCCCGCAGCGTTTTGGCCAGCGGTGCTGCCACCCGCTGTGCGCCTACCCGTGGCCTCCGTATCCGGGAAGGCAGCCGCGGGAGCCGTGCCGGGAACCTGCGCCGCGGCGGTATCCACCTCAGCCTCGCTAGTGCTTTTATCGCTTTTGCCAGCGTTATGAGTGGTGGCTGCCGTATCGACGTCGACGTTGCGGTTTGCAGAGTTGGGGCGAGCAGCGGCGGTATCCGGACCAGCGGGGTCGACGGGGTCGGCGGCGTCGGCTGTATTGGCCGCGTCAGGAGAGTCGGCAGCGCCGAGGTCGCGGTCTTGGTCAGGGTCTTGGCCGTGGTCAGCGTCGCGGTAGGAAGCCTTGGTAGGATTTCGGAATTGGCGCTGGGTATCGAGGTTTTCGGGCTCGAGGTATTCGAGCTCGTCTTCGCTGAAATTCGGGTTATGCTTCATGACTTATCTTCCTCGATGTATGTCCCCGACGGCAGGGTGGGCTCGTCTAGGTAAGCGCCTAGCCATTTATCAAAGATGTCGGACCATGTCCCGTCGCGGCGGATGCGCTCCAAGGTGGAATTGACCTGGCGCAGCAGCGGGCGGGAGTCATGATCCTTGCTAGGGCGGCGCGCAGCAACGCCGTAATTCTCGGTCTTTAGGGGCTCGCCCACGATGGAAGTATAGGAATCCTGCGCAGCCATGCCGGAAAGCAGGGCATCATCAACCACCACGCCATCGGCCTGGTTGAGCTGCAGCGCCATGAGGCAATCGCCCCAGGAGCGGGTGATGAGGATATCAGACTTGGGGGCGCGCTCGCGGATGGTATCCAGCGCGGTGGAACCGCGCACCCCGCACAGCCTTTTGTCTTCCGCATCCTCGATGGAATTCATCCCGGAGCTGGTAAGGACTAGCATGCGGGTCTGCGTGGTCATATAGGGAATGGAAAAGGCCACTTCCTTCTCGCGTTCGGGGCTAATGGTCATGGTGCGCACGATGATATCGACGGTGCCATTATCCAGCGCGGCGGTGCGGTCAGAGGATTCGACGAAGCGGAAATCCACCTTACTGGGATCGTCGAAGATATCGCGGGCAATCTCGTGGGCGATATCGACCTCAAAGCCGCGGACATCGCCGGAGGCGGCATCGCGGTAGCTCAGCAGGTTATTGGAGCGGTCCACGCCCACGATAAGGCGCCCGCGCTTGACGATGTCCGGCACCCGCTCCTTCGCCGTTTTGCCATCCGGCCGGTAGGTGCCTCTGAGTTCGGTATCGTCTTCCTTGTTGGGCGCGGTGCTACCGGCTTCTTCTATTGTGGAGCCCTCCGGCAGCGGCGGTCCGGGGCTGGCATCGAGTGCCTGCTGTTCGGGTGATTCCAGTGGCGGGGCGGAGCGAATATCGCAGCCGGCCAGCGTAAGGACACTGCAGGTGGCAACGATGGCGGTCAGCGGTGCGGTAAGCCGTGCTCGGTAGTGCATTAGAGGTACTCCTGCAGTCGGGGACGAATGCCCAGCCACACCGCGAAGATGGCGCACAGGGTGAGCAGGAAGACGGCGGAGGAGACCGCAGTCATGGCGGTCAGCCCGCGCTCTAGGTAGGTGCGCATGGCGATGCGCGCCTGGCCAATGAGCTCCGAAAGCTCGCTATCGAGCTCGTTGAAGGACTGCGCGGCGGTGGTCTCGCCATCCTCGGGATCGGTGATGGTGGCCTGGTAGACCGCCTCATCGTAGTCGCCTTCGCTCAGCGCCTCCATAAGCTTTTCGTGCGAGTCTTGCCACTTTTCGGTGGCGGCGCGGGCGCTGTGGATGAGTTCGGGATCGTTGACCTCGACGTCATCATCGTGCAGCGCGCTTTCATAGTCCCCCAGCGCCTTTTCAATGGAATCTACCGATCCGGAAAAGCGCTCGAGCGTATCTTCCTCAGACGAGCGCAGCACCAGCGCGAGTGTTTCTGAGGTGCGCGCCTGCTGCGCCTCAATGCGCGAGGCCGTTAGCGAATCCCACGGGCGCGATGCGGTTTCAAAGCCTTGGTGGCCGGTGGACCACGTGGCCAAATTAGACAGCGCGACCCAGAAAATGGCCAAGAAGAGCAGCACCGTTGCGGTTAAAAAGCCGCGGTTAAACCGGCGGCGGGTCTGGCGCCACAGCCACCACTGCGCCACGATGAGGAAGAAGACCGCGGCCAAAAGGCCAGATAGTGGAACCCACTGCGGCGAGGTGAGCTTTTGCTGTTGCTGGTTGACCTTTGCGGTGGTCAGCTGGAAGAGCTCAGAGGCCGCTGGCAGGATGTGCTCGCGCATGAGCGAGGAGGCATTGGACATATAGGAGTTAGCCACGGCATTGCCGGCGCGGTGGTTCGAGCGCGCCTTTTCAATCATCGCGGTATAAATGGGCAGCTCGCGCTGGATGAAGGTGACAAGGTCGCGCACGCGGGCATCGTCAGGCGTGGTGCCCAGCACGGATTCGGTCGCGGCGATGGAGGCGGCATCGATGGCATCGTTATAGCGCTCGCGATTGCCCTCTGATTCCACGCCGGCCTGCACGAACCCGGTGGTGGCGATGGTATCGGCCACCGATAAGGAGCTATAGAGGTGGTGGGCCGCATTCGACATCGGCTCGGTGGTATTGAGCAGCTCGTCGAGGTCGGAGTGGCGGGCGGCGGAAGATTGGGACATCGACAAGCCGGCGGCGCCCAATGCCACCGTGAGGATCAGGGTGACGGTAAAAAGCTTGCCCGGGGTGGTGGAGGCGAAATAATAAAATCGCCGCAGCAGGCGCGCCGGGCCCGCAAACCATTCCATGGCGCGGTGGGTGAGCCCGCTGAGGGCCGGGCGAGAGGGCGCGGTAACCTCATCCAGCCAGTGATCGCTGGGGTGAGCGTCCTCTTCGCGCTCTGACTCTACCCGCACTGCCTGCTCAGTCATTTACTTAGAATAACGCCCCCAGTGTGCTGGGCGCCACCATTTACCCGCGTGTGTGGCTAGGATAGGAAATATGCATAACCCTCACAGTGGAGACGGCTGGGCGGCGGGCCCCAGTGGCATTCGCGTATGGGGAAAATTCGGTGCCGCCGGCCTCTTCCTCGTTGCCGGGCGCGAGGTGCTGCTGCAACACCGCGCTGCGTGGACCAATAATGGCAATACCTGGGGGATTCCCGGCGGCGCGCGGGACCTACAAGAAAGCCCCACTCAGGCCGCGCTGAGGGAAACGCACGAGGAATGCGCCATCGCGCCTGCCGATGTCGAGGTGCTCGACACCCAAGTAACGGCCGGGCCCTATCCTCCGGCGGGGGATTTGCCGGGGGAGTGGACCTATACCACCGTGTTAGCGCGCACCCGCAGCGGCCTGCGCCTGCCCACCACCGCTAACGAGGAATCTCACGAGCTGCGCTGGGTGGGGCTGGATGAAGTGGAAAACCTGCCGCTTATCGCGCCATTTCGCCACGCCTTTCCCGCCCTGCGGCAGCGGGTGGAAAAACTGTACCGGTAAAGTATTCAAAATTATGGCACTGTAGTGCTCATGATTGAAGTACAGGGACTGACTAAGGATTACGGGTCTGTCCGCGCCGTTGAGGATCTCACCTTTCAGGTAAAGCCCGGTGTGGTCACCGGCTTCTTGGGGCCCAATGGTGCCGGCAAATCCACTACCATGCGGATGATCGTGGGCTTGGACGAGCCCACGGCGGGTGAGATTCGCGTTAACGGCAAGCACTACCGCGACTTGGAGCACCCGCTGCGTGAGGTGGGCGCGCTTTTGGATGCGAAGGCGGTACACCCCAACCGCACGGCCGCGAATCACTTGAAGTGGATGGCGGCGTCCAATGGTATTCCCGCCTCCCGCGTGGATGAGGTGCTAGGGCTGGTGGGGCTTTCCGATGTCGCCGGTAAGAAAGCCGGCGGCTTTTCCCTCGGTATGGGCCAGCGCTTGGGCCTTGCTGGTGCTCTATTGGGTGATCCCGGAATCCTCATCCTGGATGAGCCGGTCAATGGCCTGGATCCAGAGGGCATCCGCTGGGTGCGTCAGCTCGTGCGCGCGCTGGCTGCAGAAGGCCGCACCATTTTGATTTCTTCCCACCTCTTGTCCGAGATGGCCCAGACCGCAGACCACCTCGTGGTCATTGGCAAGGGGAAGATGGTTGCGGATAAGCCCACCCACGAGTTCGTCCGCGGCCACTCGCAGTCCTTGGTGTATGTGCGCTCGAACCACCTCCCGGAATTCGGTGAGGCCCTAAAGAAGGAGGGCGTTTCCTTTACCGAATCCAAGGATGAGGAGGGCCGCCCGCGGCTAGAGGTCATCAACCAGACCACCGAGTTCGTAGGCGAGCTGGCCTATTCTACCGGGGTGCCGCTGCACGAGCTCACCCTGAAAAGCGCTTCGCTGGAGGATGCCTTCATGGATCTCACTGGCGATGCCGTGCAGTATCACGCAGGCACGCCTGGCGTGTCGGGTGCGCAGGTAGGTCAGTCAGGCCAATCCGGCCAGCCAGGCCAATCCGGTGGGTTCGCCCGCCCCAACGAGCAGGAGGTTTAATCCGCCATGTTGAATATCTTGAAATCCGAGTGGATTAAGCTGCGCACCACCCGCTCCTTCTGGTGGACCACCGCGCTATTCCTTCTATTTTCGTGGGGGTGGGCCGGTGTCACCGCTGCGTTTACTGAGCCGCTCGATCCGGAAGCCGTTGATATGGGCTTTCAGCCTATTGGAGCCGAGTTCACCGTCGTATTCCTGGTATCCCTGGGCCTGCCGGTGCTGATGATTCAGGCCATCATGCTGGTGACCACGGAATACCGCTTCGGCACCCAAGCCATTACCTTCATGGCCTCCCCGCGGCGTTGGAGCGTGGCCGTGGCCAAGCTGGTCTTATATGCGGTCATCGCGGCCGTACTGACCTTCATCGGTGTGGTGGGCGCGTACCTGCTTACGGAACTGCTTGCCGATAGCTCCATTTCCGCCACCTTTGACCCCTGGAACGATGAAGTCGGCCGCGAGCAGCTGTGGAAGTACCCACTGGCCGCGGTCCTCGTGGTGGCCTTTGCCCAAGGCATCGGCATGCTCATTCGCCAGACTGCGGGCTCTGTGGCGCTAGGCCTTATTTTGTACTTGGGCGTGGATCAAATCGTCAGCATGATGCCCGTGGTAGGCGATAAGATCGGTAGCTTTATGCCCTTTACCGCTTTCCAGAACTGGCTATTCAATGTCCCAGTGGATAACGCACTGTGGACGGAATCCGCAGGCAGCGGCATCGTATTCTTCATCTGGGCCGCAGTGCTGTGGGCCCTTGGCGTGCTGGTGCTGCACAAGCGCGATGCTTAGGCGAGGGTAGGTCTATTGTTTGAGACATGACTGGTAACCGGCTGATTGTGATCAGCCGGTTATTTTTATTGGTGGTTAATGGCTGCCTCAGCAAACAGCCTTTCCAGATGGGAGAATATTTGAGAGCCCTATGGATGCGCGCATATCGTAAGTTAAACTCTAAACGCCTTTAAATATAATTATATTTTATCGGAAATGCAGTTTAAATATTATTTATGTACTGACAATATTTTTCTTTTGCGTTAGGGTTGGGGGTGAAGAAAAAGAAATTGTGTAGAGTAATGTAGTCAAGTTTATCCGAGGGAGTGGTAAGTGTGTCCAATGAAATGCTTCCAGATTCTGTTGAAAAGTTTGTAGCCCCGACTATCGCGGGTGCCGCATTAGTGGGAGGTGGGGTAGCCGCAACTACCCCTCCAGCTAAGGCACAAGGACCTATCGGTAACGCTGCTGAAGTAGTTAGCCACATGAAGCCCGATGGGGCCCGTGCGCACTCTATTGTTAACGAAGTCAATGCAGCAAGGGCGGATCATGGTTTAAATCCCGTGACAGAAAACCCTGCGTTAAACAATATCGCTCAAGACTGGGCCGACCATTTGGTGGGAACAGGGGATTTGCAGCATCGGCCAAATCACTGGGAAACCTATCCGGATAGTATTCCTGCCGGTGGCGAAAACGTCCTTCAAGCATGGGACGATTTCGCAGATGCGAAGCTGGTAAATATGTGGCTGAATTCACCCAGCCACAGGAAGATTTTGCTGGACCCAGAAGCGAAAACGGTTGGCACGGGCATTGCCGTTGGCGCGAACGGTGAGCTTTTTGCCGTACAGAATTTTGGGCGTTAAAGAAGCGCCTTTTAATAATCCTCTTCGGAATAGCCGCGATATGATCACTCTTGTATTCCCTAAGCTTTTGATACGCTCTCGCGCATAAGCAATATCAAAGTCAGAATCAGGGTTTATAGTAAAAGCAATAGACAAGAGAGAAATCTGCGGAGGATTCGGCGTATCTTTCGCAATTAGTTCCAATAATTAACGCCGATCCGGAGTCAATTAAGTGGACTACACACTCATCTCTGCGGTGATACCGTGCGCGGTTCAACGCGGGAAGTTCTACTCTGGTTCTGCAAAAGAAAGCTTGTGTTTAGATAGCCTATGAGTGGACTATTGGGGCATCGGCAAGCAGAGCTTATTGCAGTGCCGAGGTCAGCCGCATGACGTTATCGATGTAGCGGCGGACAAAACCGCGCTGGTTCCACTCCTCGAGGGTGAGCTCGTGGCACACCGCGCGGTAATTGGCGGCGAGCTGGTTGAACTGGGCGAGGAGATCGCCCTTGGCCACGAGCATGGTGGTCTCATAGTTGAGGCCGAAGGACCGCGGGTCCATATTGGACGAGCCGAACATGCACAGCGGATTGAACTCCTGGTCATCCGGATCCGTGATGATGAACTTGGAGTGCAAAACATACGGGTAGGGGAATTGGTAGATATGCACCCCGGCCTCAAGCAGCGCCTGGTAATAGGAAGACTGGGCGTGGTTGACCATGAATTGGTCCGCGGTATCGGAGACATAAAGCTCCACATCCACCCCGCGGTAGCAGGCGGTGGTCACGGCCTCTAAGAGGGATTCATCCGGCACGAAATACGGCGAGCACAGCACCAGGCGCTGCTTGGCGTGGTGCACCAGGGAGTTAAACATGCGCAGGTTCGGCTCGGTGGTATAGCCGGGGCCGGAGGGAATCATCTGCAGGTAGTTGGCATCGACGGTTTGGGCATCGTCATAGGGCAGCTCATCTAGCGGGAGATTCTCGCCGGATTCGGTGTACCAATCCACCGCGAAGACCGCGTTCATGGCGGTGACAATGGGCCCGGATAACTCCACCATGTAATCGATCCAAAAGCGGTCAGTGGTTTTATATTGGCGCTTGATCAGGTTGATGGAACCGATAAAACCTACCTCGCCATCGATAATGACGAGCTTTCGGTGGTTGCGCAGATCCGGGCGGCGGAAGCGGCCCTTATGCAGCTGGATGGGCAGCATGAGGCGCCAATCCACGCCGATTTCCGTGAGCCTATCCCCCAGCGAGGAATAACCCTTGTACTTAAAACTGCCAATCTGATCCAGCAAAAGGCGAACCTTGACGCCGCGGGCGGTGGCGCGGGCAAGGGCCTGGAAAAATACATCCGTGGTCTCATCCCAGGATTGGATATAGACCTCGATGGAAACGTATTTTTCGGCGCGGTCCACAGCGGCGGCGATGGCGCGAATGCATTCATCATAATCCGCATGCAGGCCCAGGTTATGGCCAATGAGCGCCGGAAAACCGGTCAGCTCGCGGTTGAGCTTGATGACGGATTCCACCTCCGCCGACAGGATGCCCTTGGGATGATCCGGGGTGCGGGCGGAAATATCCTCGAGGCGCTCATTGGCCTCTTGCTGGATCCGGTGGCGGCGCCGGTTGATATACGGCGAGCCCATGAGCAAAAACAGCGGCAGGCCGATGACGGGCAGCACCAGAATGGCCAGCAACCATGCGGTGGAATTGGAGGGCCGACGGCCTTCTGGCACGAAGCCGACGGCGATGATCTTGATGGAATAATCAATGATGAGGAAGAACAGCTGCCAGAAGCTGAGATCGAGCGACCAGGTCATTTAACGCACGGAATCGAAATCGGGCAGATCAAAATCTGCATGAAGCGGGCAGTGATCGGAGGTCTTTTCGCCAGCGCGCTCCTCCATGTCTACGCGCGCGCCGGTGACGTGCTTGGCCAGCGGCGCCGAGGTGAGCTGGAAATCGATGCGCATGCCCTCGTTCTTGTGAAAGCGCATCCCCTTGTAATCAAAGTAGGTATAGCGCTGATCCTCGGTAAAACAGCGCGTGACCTCTTCGAGGCCTGCCTCCTCGAGCATCTGGAAGGCGGCGCGCTCGGGCTCGGTGACATGCGTCTTGCCGCGGAAGGCCTCGATATCCCACACGTCCTCATCGCGCGGGGCGATATTGAAATCGCCGGTTAAAAGCAGCTTGGATTGGGCGCGGCCGGCGGCGTAGTGGGAGAGCTGGTAGAGGAAATCCAGCTTGTAGTCGTAGTGGCGGTCCGTAATCTCGCGGCCGTTGGGAATATACAGCGACCAGATTTCTACCCCGCGGATGCGCGCACCAAGCGCCCGGGCCTCGCGGTCCTGGGGCTTTTCAGGGTCCTTGGCAAAGCCAGGCTGGTGGGGGAATCCGGTAAAGACTTCTTCCGGTTCTTCTTTGGAAATGATGGCCACGCCATTCCATTGGTTCAGGCCATGGCAGGTGACATGGTAGCCGGCATCCTCGAAGGCCTCGCGGGGGAATTTATCGTCCTTGACCTTGGTTTCTTGTAAGCACAGCACGTCAATATCGTGCGTGTGGAGAAGATCCAGCGCCCGCTGGATGCGGGTGCGAACGGAGTTGATATTCCACGTGGTGATGCGCATGGATAATACAGTACCGCGCGGGCAATGGCCCGGACTAGTCCAGGCCGCGGCCGGCGGGCTAGGCGGACTAACCCAGCTGGGGCTAGTCGCGCAAACGGGCGTAGATCTGGCGGTGCTGCTCGATGAACCCCAGCTTTTCATACAGGCGAATGCCGGCGGTATTAGATGCCAAGACATCGAGATAGGCGTGTTGTGCGCCCTGGTCGCGTCCCCAGCGCAGCATGTGCTCGCCCAAAAGCGCACCGAGGCCCTGGCGGCGGTGCGAGGGTGCTACTTCCACGGCGGAGTATCCCAGCCAGGCGGTGCCGTCGCCGGATTCGGTGATGGTGCCGCGGGTGATGGCAACGGTCTCGCCGCCAATAATCAGCCGCCCAAAGCCCATCGTGCCCTCGATGCGGGCGCGCAGGTACTCCAGGGCCTCGGCGGGCAGCGCCTGGCCGCGGAAGTGGTACATCTGCAGCCACGCGTCATCGGGTTGGTCATCGATGCGAAACTCCGCGCCGCTGGGGTGGGACCCCGGGGCCTCGGTGGATAGAGCCTCGAGATCGCGCAGGACCATGACGAGGATTTCGGGTTCGGTCTCCCAGGCGGCATCGGCAAGCAGGCGCTCTGCAGGCTTGCCAATGCGCTCCGGGATGAGCAGGCGCACCGGGAGATCGTGGCGGCGATAGAACTCCGTGATTTCCGCCAGCGGGACCGGGTTAAAGCCCGCGGAGGGCCCGAGTGGGACGGCGGAATTGGACCGGCCCGTCACACCATCGCCGGCGCGCATGAGCCAGGAACCGTCCGCGGTCCACGTGTGCTCCTTGCCGGGAAAGGCCTGGGCGGTGGCATATTCGACGGCGCGGATATCGGAATTGCGCACCATGCGCGGCGAAAGGCGCTTGATAATCTTCAGCTGCTCGGGCGCGATTTCCACGGCCTCGAGATCGGAAGGGTAGCCGCCAACCTGCTGCGGGCGGATGACCAGCGGCTCGAGGCTGAGGACGTGGCCAATGACATCGCTATGTACCCCGCCGAAATCGCGCCGCGCCACGACGCGATCGCCTACCTGCACGTTATCGGAGCGAAAGATGCCGGACATGATTAATCGTCGTGGCCGAAGGGGTCTTCGTCCTCGCCCGGCATCCAGGAGTAGCCCGGCTCGGTCCAACCATTGCGCTTAATGGCCTTCTTAGCCTGGCGCTTGTAGCGGCCGATGAGGGTATCGGTATAGACGTAGCCATCGAGGTGGCCGGTCTCGTGTTGCAGGCAGCGGGCAAAAAAGCCGTAGCCCTCCACGGAAATGTCGTTGCCGTGCTCGTCCTTGCCGGTTACGCGCGCCCAGTCGGCGCGGCCGGTGGGAAAGCCCTCACCCGGCACGGAGAGGCAGCCTTCGTCGTCGGAGCCGTCATCGGCAGGCATGGTCTCTGGAATCTCGGAGGTCTCCAGCACCGGATTGATGACGCAGCCCTTGCGCATGCCGGCCTTATCGGCGGGCAGCTCGGTGCCGTCCGGGCCTTCGGTATCGGGGCAGTGGTACACGAAGAGCCGCTTGCCGATGCCCACCTGGTTCGCAGCCAAGCCCACGCCGTGGGCGACCTCCATGGTCTCGTACATGTCCGCGATGAGCTGTTGCATCTCAGGGCTGGAAATCTCGGATTCTTCCACCGGCGTGGTGGGCTGATGAAGCACGGGGTCGCCGTGGATAACGATGGGGCGAATAGTCATGCTTTACAGTTTAGGCATGAACCCCTTGTCTGACCTAGACGCCGCCATCTTAGATTTTGAGGAAACCGCTCCGCGCAGCATTGGCCGCAAGGAAGAGGCCATCCGCGCGCAGCTGGATATCTCGCCGGTGCGCTATCACCAACGCCTCAACCTGCTTCTTGATGCCCCCGCTGCCGCCGAATCCCATCCTCTCTTGGTGGCCCGGTTGAAGCGCCTGCGGGAGGAGCGTGAAAACACGCGGCGCGCCGCGCGGGGAAATACCCCACCGCGTTAGAACTGGCTACTAATGTTACTGAAGTGACTAAAGAGAATCCGGATAATCTATACGACCAGCAATTCGACGACGCCCCAGATGGTGCCGCTGCGGAGGATGCCGCCGCGGCCGATTATGGCGATGCTTATTATGACGACGCCTACGACGGCGCTTATGACGATGAGGTAGGCGGCGAGGACGCTGCCGCTACCGCTGGCGCTGCAGGTGCCGGAGCGGGAGCCGCTGCGGCTGGAACTGGCGGTGGGGGAGGCGCCCACGCCAAGAAGGGCGGTTTACCGCTGCGCGGGCTCGCCATGGTGCTTATCGCCGTGGCCGTGATGCTCGGCCTGTGGGGCCTTTATGCCATGACCTCGGAGGATGACGATTCGACCGTCGCTTCCGATTCCGAGCAGTCGAAGTCAGACGGCTCCGCACATGGCGGCCAAGAGGGCAATGGCGCGGGCGGTCCTGCCGCGGATGGCGCGCGCGGCGATGGCTCCCGCGACGGGGCCAATAACCAGCCGCCTCGCGAAGGCGAGGGCGATAACGCGCACCCGAACGCCGGCGCCGAGGGCGAGGCTAACCGCGATGCCGGCCGCGATGCCGGTGCACGCGGCGGAGGTAACGATCGCGGCGGGGATGAAGCCCGGGCCGGCGGCAACGATACGCCGTCCGCTGCGCGCGACCGCAATGACATTAAGGTCAGCGTTCTTAATAACTCCGGTGAATCCGATAAGGCCAAGAACGAAGCCGACGTGTTGAAGGACGGCGGCTTCAAGGTGGGCTATGTGGGCAACCTGCCAGGCGACGTCCTGACCGTGCCCAAGACCACCGTCTTCTACCCAGAAGGCGATACCTCCGCGGAGTCCTTGGCTAAGGAAGTCGCCGCGCGCTACCAGGCGGAAATCAAGCCCATGAATAAGGACCTGCCCAAGGAAGCTACCGAGGACGGCGCCGTTGTGGTCGCCCTCGCCGTCCCACAGGCCTAAATAAAATTCATGGAATATTACCTGCCACCCGTTAAGCTGGACCAGTGAAGATTCCGGCAGAAGTATTCGCCCGTTCCCCCGAGCCCACGCTCGGGGTGGAATGGGAAGTCGCGCTCGTGGACCGCGACTCGCGCGATCTCGTCCCGCGTGGGGCTGAGCTTATTGATCTCGCCACTGCCGCCCACCCAGATATTCACGTGGAAAAGGAATTCCTCCAGAATACGGTGGAACTAGTCACGGGCATTTGCACCACGGTGCCAGAAGCCATTGCGGAGCTAGAAACCTCGCTGGCGGCCGTGGAAGAAGCAGCTGCCAAGCTCGGTATCGATGTGTGGGCCTCTGGCGGGCACCCGTTTACGGATTTCCGGGAAAACCCGCTATCGGATAAACCCAGCTATCAAGAGATCATCGCCCGCACCCAGTATTGGGGAAAGCAGATGCTACTGTGGGGCACACACGTCCACGTTGGCATCAGCCACGAGGATCGCGTCTGGCCCATCATCAATGCGTTGATGACGAAGTACCCCCACCTCTTGGCCATTTCTGCGTGCTCGCCCGGGTGGGAAGGCCTCGATACGGGCTACGCCTCCAACCGCACGATGCTCTATCAACAGCTGCCTACCGCTGGCATGCCGTATCAATTCTTCACGTGGGACGAGTGGCAGTCCTATATGCGGGATCAGGCCATCTCCGGGGTTATCAATCACACCGGCTCGATGCACTTTGATATCCGCCCAGCCTCGAAGTGGGGCACCGTAGAGGTCCGCGTATCCGACGCCACCTCGAACCTGCGGGAGCTATCCGCCGTCGTCGCTCTCACGCACTGCTTGGTCGTGCACTATGACCGCATGATTGATGCGGGCGAGGAGCTACCCGTCTTGCAGCCGTGGCATGTGGCGGAAAATAAGTGGCGCGGCGCGCGCTACGGCATGGATGCCCTCGTTATTACATCGCGCGATACGGACGAGGCTTGGGTCAAAGATGAATTGGCCCAGATGGTAGAAGAACTCACGCCCTTAGCCCGCGAGTTGGGCTGCGCGGAAGAGCTGGCCTTGGTGCACGAAATCATCGACGGCGGCGCCGGATACGAACGCCAACGCCGCCTCTTCCAAGAAACCGGCAGCTGGCGCGATGTCGTCGAAGAAACCTGCCGCGAGCTCCACACCTTCCGGCCGGTGCGCTAATCAGCTAAGCGATGATCGGCTAGGCGTGCGTTTAGTGAGCGCAAGCCTAGGGTCGCACTGGAGGAAGCTGTACGAGGCCGGCGCGGTGGTGCGCAGATGGCTGCCGGCATGCGGCGGCTGCGTGCGGCTTAGTCGTTATCTAGGGCGTGGCGGCCGCCGGGGGACGGGGGAGCCGGAATATCGGTATAGCCCTCGGTGGAGGGAAACTCGCGGGTCTCAGGGTTAAATACTGGGAACTCTGCGGTTTCGTCGGTAGTGGCAGAACCCCGTGCGGTAGCGCCAGACGCGTGAGCTCCGGCTGTCTGAGTGCGTTGCGGCTGGGCGTGCTGCGGCTGGGCGTGCTGGGGCTGCTGGGCGCGGTGCTGTTGGGCGTACTGCGGCTGAGCAGCACGCTGTGCCGCGTGCCGGCCCCTGGGGGCATCTTCCTCGCTGGGCTGGGTGCCGGGGATAAATCCCCACAGGGCATAAAAGGCGATGTAAAGGATGCCGGAGGCGGTGAAAAGGAGCATGGCCCAGGGCTGGAAGTCCAACTGGTTCAAAGAGCGGTTGGAGCCCTCGAGCCAGAAGGCTGCGGAGACGTACGGCAGCAGCACCACGCACATGGCCGCGAAGGAAATGAGTGCTGCTACTTGCGCGCCGATGACCCCGCGCAGACGCTTGCCCAGTGCCTGGTTGACGGAGATGAGAACCACGATGGCCAACGGGAAGACCCAGACCCAGTGGTGGTACCAAGAGAAGGGCGAGACCAGGCAGGCGCTAATGCCGGCAAGGGACATGGCGGCGGAGTTATTCTTGTGCTTCATCGCTGTGCGCAGGGCCAAGCAAGTCAAGACGAAGACCACCGCTACGGCGGCGAGCCACATCCAACCGCCGTCGATGCCCCACGCGCGCACCATGACCGAGCGGATGGATTGCGCACCCGGGTTGGTGTGTTCACCCACGCGGGAGGAATTGAAGATGGCATCGGTCCAGAACACCCCGGCATCCGGAATGGTGACGAAACCAATCGCAACGGTCACCGCGAAGGTAAGGACGGAGATAACCGCCTGCCACCAGCGCTTCTGGAATAGGAGTACCAAGCCCATAAAGGCCGGGGTGAGTTTCAAGCCTGCGGCGAGGCCGATGCCAATGCCGGGTAGGGCCCTCTTCTTAGGAACGACGTCGAGGGCGACCAAGAACATCAAAAAGACGTTGATCTGGCCATAGAACAAGGTGCCGTACATCGGCTCTACAGCCGGGGCGCACAGCACCAGTAGGATGGCAACAAACCAGGTCAGCGGAGAAAGTTTAAGGCCGCGCTCGTGGAAGACCATGAGGATGACGGCCAATAAAGCAAGGATGGTGCCGCCTTGCCAGAGGATAATAAGGGGGTCATCGGCAAGCGCAGAAATCCACTTGAACAGCGTGCCGGCAAAGGGCGGGTAGGTAAAAGGAAGGTTGCCAATATAAGCGTTGTCATAAAGGTTGGCGCCGTTAGCCACCTCGCCGCCGGCGAGCCAGTAAATCTTCAAATCCAGCGGCACGCGCCAGATGAAGGCATTGGGACCGTCGTATTTGCTATAGCGGGATATGCTGAAGATAAAGAAGGCAATCAGAAGGGTAGCCAGAGTAGGCAGTCCGTATAGCTTTTTCACGGTTAAAGGTGCCTCCTATTTGCGGCGCAGCGAACGGCCGGCGGGGCGGTCATTGCGCGACATCGATTCCTCGGAACCATACAGGCCTTCACGGCGTGCAATGCGTGAGGTGCGCTGCGCGGTTACCGGGCTGGTAAACATCGCAAACAGTACCAGCAAAATAAGCATACCCAAATCACCACGCTCGGCCATACTGAAAGATTCGGCGCCGGTAATGCGGATGAACGCACCCATGATGGTGAGGATGAGACCGGTGGTCTGCGGCTTGCTCACGGCGTGAACGCGGGACATCGTGTCTTTAAAGCGCGCCAGGCCAATGGCGGCGGCGAGGATGAGGAGGCTGCCGCTGATGACGAGGATGAGCGAGAGGATATCGGCGATTAGTGACCAACTCATTGGTTATCCCTCTTCCTAAACCTGGTAACAGACACGGTGGAGATGAAGCCGAGCAGCGCGATGACCAGCATGGCCGAGACTACGGAGGTATCTAGTGACCAGCACATGTAGGTCGCCAGCGCGCATTGGAACATGGCGGTAAAACCGTCCATTCCCACCAGCCGGTCGAGGGAGTTGGGCCCTACGATAATGCGCCAGACGGTAATTAATACGGAGACCCACAGCAGGAATGCGGGAACCAGCAGGATGGCGTGATAGATCTGCGGATCCATTATGGGTGGCTCCTTTCAAAGATCTCGATCATGGAAGATTCTAGACGGGACACGGCATCAATTTCGCGCTGGATCTGCGCCTCATCCCGGGCATCCAGGATGTGGATGGTGATCATGCGATTGGCGATGTCAATGTCTGTCACCGTTCCACCCGGCTGCAGGTTGTACAGCGTCACCGCAAGGGAGAGGATGAACTCATTTTCCAGGCGCATCGGCAATTCCAGGATGGCGGTTTGAGGCAGCGGCTGCGGCCGGGAGGCCAGCCAGCCCACCTTGAGGGAGGCATAAAACAGCTCCCAGAACCAGCGCAGCATGTAGCGGAAGAATTTGCCCCACGCGACCTCGACGCCGGCAATGGGCATCGCCGGCAGTGGCAGGGCGAAGACGATGACCAGGGCGACGAGGAGGCCGCCGACCACATTGCCCACCGTGATTTCGCCCATGAGCATGCACCACATGACCGTGATCCAGACGGTAAACCACGGCCGGAAGCGGTAGCGCAGACCGGCAAAGCGGCTCTTAGTCATCGCGGGCCTCCTTCTTTACTGGCGTAGGGCTTTCTGGTGCCCTCAATTTCGTCGACGCGTCCGAGCTTGGTGTCTCCGAGCTCGCCGTCTCCTTGGCAGCAGATTCCGGATCGTGGGCCGGGCCGGGGTCCGGCAGCAGGTGGCTGCGCTCTTTGTAGGAGTCCGCGCCGCCTTCGTAGCGGTCCTTCTGGTCAAGGTGCCGGGTGGGGTTATCGGCATTTTCGCCCAATACGGCGTACTGATAAATGGAGGTATCCTGCGCGGATTCGGCCGCGCGGGAGGTGACACCGGAAATCGGGCCGGCTAGGAAGGTGATCGAGGTCGAGGCAATGACCAACAGTGCGGTGGCACCCACCATGCCGAACGGCACGCGGCCGACATCCTGGCGGGAGGAGAACTCGACCTCATCGGTGATATCAGAAAGCGGGGCGGGGCGTGCTAGGGCGACGTTGCCCTCGGGGGCATCGGCGCGGTCACGCTGGAAGCCCTTGGCCCAGACCAGCATCATGACGTACAGGGTCAGCAGCGAGGTCACCAGCGCGCCGCCGATGAGCACCCACGCCAGCCAGGAGCCTTCATTGGTGCCCGCCTGAATGAGGATGATCTTGCCCAGGAAGCCAGAGAACGGCGGCACGCCGCCCAGGTTGATGGCTGGGATAAAATACAGCACGGCGATAAGCGGGGCGGAATACATCAGCGAGCCCAGGCGCCGCAGCGAGGACGTACCGGCCTGGCGCTCGATGAGGCCGACGACGAGGAAGAGCGCGGTTTGCACCAAAATGTGGTGGATGGCGTAGAAAATGGCGCCGGATAGCCCCTGGGCGGTGCCCAAGGAGACGCCGAAGATCATATAGCCGATGTGGCTGACCAGGGTAAAGGACAGTAGACGCTTAATATCGGTCTGCGCGATGGCGCCCAAGATACCCACCAGCATGGTGGCCAGCGCCACCCACATCAGCACGGTATCGAGGCCACCATTGGTAAAGATGGACGTGCGCGCGCGGATGATCGCGTACACACCAACCTTGGTGAGCAGGCCGGCGAACACGGCCGTGACCAGCGAAGGCGCGGTGGGGTAGGAGTCCGGCAGCCAGGCGGCCAGCGGCACCACCGCGGCCTTGATGCCAAAGGCCACGAGCAAGGTGGCGAAGATGGCGGTGCGGGTGCCCTCCGGGATGTCCTGCATGCGCTGGCCAATCTGGGCCATGTTCATGGTGCCGACGGAGGCATAGACATACGCTAGCGCCAGCAAGAAGATCATGGATGAGGCCATCGAGACCATCACATAACCCACGCCGGCGCGCACGCGGCCTGCCGATGCTCCCAAGGTCAACAGCACGTACGAGGCGACGAGGAAGACCTCGAAGCCGACGTAGAGGTTAAAGAGGTCGCCGGCCAAGAACGAGATATTCACGCCCATGGTCAGCAACATGTAGGTGGGCAAAAAGACCGCGACCGGTTCGTCCTTGGTGCCATCGCGCACACCCTGGGAAATGGCGTACCAGATGACGGAGAACAGCACCACAGACGAGGTAAAGAGGATCATCGTGGAGAGCCGGTCCGCCACCAATGTGATGCCCACGGGGGCGTCCCAGCCGCCTATCTGCAGGGTCTGTATGCCATGGAAATCCACTATTATGATCAGGCTCGCGTTCACCGCAGCCGTAATCAGCAGGGAGAAAAAGGCGATCTGGCGCTGCACATTAGGCATGCGGGCAAACAGCAGCGAGAGCGCCGCGGCCACAGCCGGGATGATGACGGGCAGCGGGATGAGGGCGCCGACGTACGGGTACATTGTTTCGGCCGCCTGGTGGAATGGCTCAGTCATCTTCGGCTCCCTTCACCGGCTCCTCGAAGGATTCGGGGCCGAAATTATCGCCTTCCTTGGTGGCCCGTCCGGTGGCGGGGTCATTGGAGGCATCATGATCCGCGCTCGCCGCGGCGTTGCCGGGCTTGGAGGCCTTAGCGGCAATCGCGGTATCTTCGGCGTCATCTTCAATGACGTCGGCGGTGCGGTAGCGGTACTGGCGGTAGGCCAAGGTGAGAATAAAGGCCGTCAGCGCCATGGAAATGACGATGGCGGTAAGGATCATCGCTTGGGTAAGAGGATCCGCAATATCGCTGCCATAAGGCTGGGCCTCGCGGCCATCGATGGGCGGCGAGCCCGCCGGGCCACCGGCCTGCAGCATAAAGAGGTTGGCGCCATTGCCCAGCAAGAGCAGCCCGAGCATCATCTTGGTCATGGCGCGGTCGAGCAAGAGGTAGATGCCCGCAGAAACCATTACTCCGGCGGCGAGCAGGAGGAAGAGGTTGGCTTGCATTTATTTCTCCTTTCCTGCGTTATCCCCGGAACCTGTGCCGGAGGAGCTCGTTGCGGCTGGTATCTTTTCTTTTTTCTTCTCTTGTTTTTGCGCCCGTTGGGCCTTTTGCTTGGTGCTGCGCTCCCGGTTCTTCCGCGCCAGCGAGCGGGCGCGGTCGCGGGCGCGCTGCTTACGCATCTCTTCTTCTTCATCCAGCTTGGCGCCGAGCGAGCTGAGCACGTAGAGCGTGAGCCCCACGACGATGAGGTAGACGCCCAAGTCAAAGACCAGCGCCGAAGGCAGCGAGACCGCGCCGATAAGAGGGATCTCGGGCGAGGTATATCCGCTGGTAAGCGGCGGATGGCCAAAGAACATAGGCACCACCACCGCCAAGGCAGAGAGGGAGAGGCCAGCGCCCATGGTGCGCCCGGCATCGATGGGCAGGGCCTCATCGAGCTCCGCGCGGCCACCGGCCAGGTAGCGCAGGATGAGCGCGAGTGCGGCCACAAGGCCACCGGCGAAGCCGCCGCCTGGCGCGTTGTGCCCGGCAAAGAAGAAGTAGAAGGACAGCGCCATCATGGAGGGGAAGAGCACGCGGGTGGAGACATCGATCATCAGCGAGCGGTTGAGCGCCTGCTCTGATTCCGAGCCCGCGGCCAGCCAGCGCCGGCCCGTGACCTGCAGGGTAGGCCGGCGGCTATCCCTAGAGAAGGATTGGGTGCGATAAATCAGGGAGGCCACGCCGAGCGCGGCGATGATAATCACCGTGATCTCGCCAAAGGTATCCCAGGCGCGCAGGTCCACCAGCAAGACGTTGACGGCATTGGCGCCGTGGCCTATCTCCTTAGCCAGCTCCGGCATGTACTGCGAGATAGGTTCTGCCGAGCGCGCGTTGATGGCAAACATCGCCACGATGGTGACGGTCAGGCCGGTGCCAACGGAGAGCCAGGCGCGCAGGCGTCCCATCTTCGGGTCCTGCTTCCACTCGGTAGACGCCGGAATGCGGCGCAGCACCAGCATGAATAGCACCATGATGATGGTTTCCGTGAGCAACTGGGTCAGCGCCAAATCCGGGGCACCGTGGATGGCAAAGACAAAGGACAACGAGTAGCCGGTGATGCCGACGATGATGACGGCGGAGAGACGGTTATCGGTGACCGTGGCTGCGATGGCGGCCACCATCATGATGATGGCGGCGACGACCTGCCAGGGGTTTTCTGCAACCACCATGCGGATATCCGTGAGATCACCGGTAATCAGCATGGTCAGCGGCAGCACCATGAGGGTGGCGAAGATGACGGTCAGGTTGAGCTGCAGCGAACCGCGCTGGGTGACGGCCGTGGTGCGCAGGGAGAGCTTGCGCAGGGTGGAGATGACCTTGTCGTAGACGGCGTCGGCATCGCCAAGTGCGGGGTACGCAAACTGCCATTGCTCCAGGACCTGGCGGCGCCAGTGCACGATGATTCCGGCCACGATGATGATGGCGGATACGCCCAAGGTCACTGACCACCCGTGCCAGAGGGCTAGGCCGTGGTGCTCGCCTGCCCCAAAGGTGGAATCGAGGTGCTGATTGATGGTCGCCGAGAGCGCCTGCGGCGCGAGGCCGAGCGTGATGGTCAGCGCGGTGAGCACGGCGGGGGCGAGCCACAGGCCCACGTTGACCTTGTGCATCGTGGCCACGGCCTTAGAGACGCCGTCTTTATCCTCGGGGAGGTTCTTGGTGGCAAAGGCACCCCACAAAAAGCGCAGGGCATAGGCCATGGTGAGGATGGAACCTGCCACATAGGCTACCAGGATCATATTGCGCGGCATGCCAATAAGCAGCTCTTCGTGCATGGTGGATTCCAGCACGGCCTCCTTGGAAACGAAGCCAAAGAGCGGGGGAACGCCCGCCATGGATAGGGCGGAGATAATGGCGATGCCGTAGAGGAAGGGCTGCTTGCGGCCGAGGCCGGATAGCTTCGTAATATCGCGCGTGCCAGAGCAGTGGTCGATGGCGCCGACCACCATGAAGAGTGCGGCTTTAAAGAGCGAGTGGGCAAAGGTCAGCGCTAGGCCCGCCTGCATGGCCTCCCGGGAGCCAACCGCCACGATGGAGGTGATAAAGCCCAGCTGGGAGACCGTGCCATAGGCCAAAATGAGCTTGAGGTCTTTTTGCTTCAGCGCCATCCAGCCGCCGAGCAGCATGGTAAATACGCCTAAGGAAATGACCACGAGGTGCCAGGTGGCTACCTCGTACATATCCGGTGCCAGGCGAGCGATCAGGTAGATTCCGGCCTTGACCATGGCCGCGGAGTGCAGGTACGCCGAGACAGGCGTTGGCGCTGCCATAGCACCCGGCAGCCAGAAGTGCGCCGGCACGATGGCGGACTTGGTGAGCGCGCCGACCAGGATGAGCACGATGGCGACGGTGACGTATGGGGTTTGGGGGAAGTGATCGTAGGCGTGGATTTCGCTAAACGTCCACGCCCCTGTTTGCCGGCCGAGCAGGCAGATGCCCATCAGCATGGACAACCCACCCAAGACGGTGACCATCAGGGCTTGCTGCGCGGCGCGGCGCGAAGAGGCGCGCTCGGCATAGTAGCTGACCAACAGGTACGACAAGAGGGAGGTGATCTCCCAGAAGACGTACATGAGCAGCAGGCTATCGGAGGTGACAAGCCCAAACATGGCGGTGGCAAAACCCACCATCTGGCCGGCGAACATGGCAAGGCGGCGGCGCGTGGAATCGAAATAGCCCCAGCAATACAGCAGGACCAACGCGCCCATCCCTAAGATGATGAGGCTAAAGAGCCCGCCCAGGGCATCCATGCGCAGATCCACGGCGAGGTGCGCGGCCGGCATCCACTCGATGGTGTAATTCAGCGCGCCGCCGTCGTGGAAGGTACCCCGGGCAAAGTGCGCGAGGGTCCACACGAAACCGACACCGGGAACGATTGCCAATAAACCAAAGGCTGGGCGGCCCACATTCATAATGAGCAGCGGTGCAACCACGGTGGCAACGATGAGGGCACCCAGAAGTATTAGCACGTTGGAATCTGCGCTCCTTAGGTTGTGTCAAGTTCTCAGACCCTCATTGCCGCGGGGCGTGGCGATATGCGCCATAGTCATATACACACCAAGACAGTTCGTACTCGGCCGAGTACGAACTGTCCCACTTGTGCAAGCAGCGTGGCCGGAAACGGGGTCAACTCGTCGAAAGTTTACCGGTTTTTCCACAACTTCGAAAGATTATTTTTAGCGCACAGTATTATATGTCGCCGTTGCGCGCATGTTCCTACGCGTAGCGCTGCAAGAAAAGCGCCTCCGCTGCGGCGATGTACTCGATCTCGGTGGGATCGACGGACTCATTGGCGGAGTGGATGGTGCACTTGGGTTCCTCTACGCCGTAGAGCGCGATTTCCGCGTTGGGGTGCGCCTCCTGCAGCTCGGTGGTCAGCGGGATGGAACCGCCCATGCCCTGGGCTGCGGTCTCTTTGCCATAGGCCTCGGATAGGCACTGGCCCAAAAGCTCGACGGCGGGTTTTTCCGGGTCGGTAGAGAAACCGGCATTAGCCTCCACGACCTCCGCCTTGACGTGCGCGCCCCAAAGAACGTGGTTTTTCACGTGCTCGCAGACGGCCTCGCCAATGGCGCGGGCATCGGTTCCGGCCGGAACGCGCAGGTTCAGCTTGGCCGCCGCGGTAGCGGGAACGGCGTTGACGGCCTCAGCCACCGGGGTAGAGGTAAACCCGGTCACGGAAATGGCCGGGCGGGACCACACCATGTCTGCCACCGGGGTAGCCCCCTCCGGGTCCTTGGAGCCCATGATCTCGGTGCCTTCGAGCAGCTGCGCATCGCCGCGGAAGGCCTCGGCCGGGTATTCCTGGCCTTGCCAATGGGCGCTGGTATCCACGCCATCGATGGTGGTGCGGCCGTATTCATCCGTGAGCGAATCCAGCGTGCGCATTAGCGTCTTCACTGCGTCTGGGGCCGCGCCGCCGAATTGGCCGGAGTGCACGGGCGCGGCCAGGGTATTGACCTCGACCTCAATCTGCGCGCCGCCGCGCAGGGAGGTGGTCAAGGTGGGCTGGCCCACCGCGGCATTGCCGGCATCTGCAATCAGGATGGCATCGGCAGCGAAAAGCTCCGGGCGGTCCTTGATGAGCTGGGACAGGCCTTCGCCGCCGCGCTCCTCGGAGCCCTCGATGAGGTACTTCAGGTTTACCTTGGTGCCGCCATTGGCCTCGAGGGCACGCAGGGCCGCTAGGTGCATGGCCACATTGCCTTTGCAGTCTGCCGCGCCGCGGCCGTACCAGCGGGTGGTGCCCTCGGCATCGGCGCGCTCGGTCAGGGTGAACGGATCGGATTCCCACGCCGCGCGGTCTCCTGCGGGCACGACATCGTAGTGCGAGTACAACAGGACGGTTTTGGCGCCTTCTTCACCCTTGCGCTCGCCCAGAATGGCGGTGGAACCATCCGCGGTGGTGATGGTTTCTACCGTTGCCCCGGCTTCTTCCAGCGCGGCCTTCACCCACTGGCTTGCGCCCTGGGCCTGGTCCTCCAAGCCCGGCTCATTGTGCACGGAGTTGAATCCAACGAGCTCGCTGAGCTGGCGGAAGATGGTGTCACGGTCGCTGCGTATGCTGTCAATCATATCTGTCATGCAATCCACGGTACCTTGAGCGCTTACACCGCAAGACAGATCCGCACGACAATTCCTATGCATTCCTGCCCCGCGCTTGCCGATGCCCCCACCTTCCCCACCGCGCCACCTTCCGCCTCAGCCGTCCTTCCGAGGGGAAGTGCCACAGCGCGGTATGCGGCGGGCAAAAGATCGCTACAGGCAAGCGCGTTGTTTCTTGCAGTAGGGGTAGGAGAGTGCCAGAATGGGCGTTAGCACTCGGACAGGATGAGTGCTAGATAAATCTCCATCGTTGTGGTTGAGGTTGGTCCACACTCACCAGCCATGCCGTCGCGGGCGTCCGCAGCGAGAAAGACGTGAGTGTCGTCCTCAATAAATCCAAGGAGCACAAACACTATGGCAAAGATTATCGCTTTTGATGAAGAGGCCCGCCGCGGCCTTGAGCGCGGCCTGAATACTCTGGCTGACGCAGTCAAGGTCACCCTCGGACCCAAGGGCCGCAACGTCGTCCTAGAAAAGTCCTGGGGCGCACCGACCATTACTAATGACGGCGTTTCCATCGCTCGCGAAATCGAGCTCGAGGATGCTTACGAAAAGATCGGCGCCGAGCTGGTCAAGGAAGTTGCCAAGAAGACCGATGACGTCGCCGGCGACGGCACCACCACCGCAACCGTTCTGGCACAGGCACTCGTCCGCGAAGGCCTGCGCAACGTAGCCGCTGGTTCCAACCCAATGGGCATCAAGCGTGGCATCGAGACCGCAACCAAGAAGGTTGTGGACTCCCTGCTGTCTTCCGCCAAGGAAGTAGAAACCCAGGAGCAGATCGCTACCACCGCTGGCATTTCCGCCGCAGACCCGGCAATTGGTGAAAAGATTGCCGAAGCTATGTACACCGTGGGTAACGGTTCCGTAAACAAGGACTCCGTTATCACCGTGGAAGAGTCCAATACCTTCGGCGTGGACCTCGAGGTTACTGAGGGTATGCGCTTTGATAAGGGCTACATCTCCGGCTACTTCGCTACCGATATGGAGCGCCAGGAGGCGGTGCTGGAGGATCCGTACATCCTGCTGGTCTCCTCCAAGATCTCCAATATCAAGGACCTCGTTCCGCTGCTGGAAAAGGTCATGCAGTCCGGCAAGCCGCTGCTGATCATTGCTGAGGACGTTGAAGGCGAAGCCCTGTCCACCCTCGTGGTCAACAAGATCCGCGGCACCTTCAAGTCCGTTGCCGTGAAGGCCCCGGGCTTCGGTGACCGCCGCAAGGCCACCCTGCAGGACATGGCCATCCTGACCGGCGGCCAGGTCATCTCCGAAGAGGTTGGCCTTTCCCTAGAGACCGCCGAGCTGGAGTACTTGGGCCAGGCACGCAAGGTCGTTGTCACCAAGGATGAGACCACCATCGTCCAGGGTGCTGGCACCCAGGAGCAGATCGATGGCCGCATCAAGCAGATCCGCGCTGAGATCGAGAACTCCGATTCCGATTATGACCGCGAGAAGCTGCAGGAGCGCCTGGCTAAGCTCTCCGGTGGCGTGGCCGTGCTCAAGGTCGGTGCAGCCACCGAGGTTGAGCTCAAGGAGCGCAAGCACCGCATCGAGGACGCTGTCCGCAACGCCAAGGCAGCCGTGGAAGAAGGCATCGTTGCCGGCGGTGGCGTTGCCCTGCTGCAGGCCGCTACCGTTCTCGACTCCATCGAGGCCGAAGGCGATGAAGCCACCGGTGTAAAGATCGTCCGCGAGGCACTGTCTGCACCGCTGAAGCAGATCGCTCACAACGCTGGCCTGGAGCCTGGCGTCGTCGCAGATAAGGTCTCTGGCCTGCCCGCAGGCGAGGGCCTCAACGCCGCTACCGGTGAGTACGTCAACCTCATGGAATCCGGCATCAATGACCCGGTGAAGGTCACCCGCTCTGCACTGCAGAACGCTGCGTCCATTGCAGCACTGTTCCTGACCACCGAGGCTGTTGTGGCCGATAAGCCAGAGCCTGCCGGCTCCAACAACGCTATGCCTGACGCTGACGCTATGGGCGGCATGGGCTTCTAAGAGCCCTCCACCACGCCTGGCGCATACTGAGCTCCCGCTCTTATATGCGCTTGAGTCTGGCGAAAGCTGCGCCCCTCACTGTGTGCTGAACGCACGCGGCGAGGGGCGCAGCGGCGTTTTATGCCCCTTTTGTGAAGCGCTGGGGCGGATCCCCCTTTGAGGAACCAGAGGATACGAACGGATCCGTTTGTATAGCTTGGGATCTACTTTTCGTTACATCGTCAGCCGCTTCAATCGCCTTTAGTTACCGGAACTAACCCCGTATTAGGGTAAAAAGCGGGCAAAAACCGCAGTAATGAAAACTAATTCCATATAAATCTCCAGCACCGCATTGATAGGAAAATTCATCATCAATCCTTATGATGTTAATTTTTCCTTAACCTTGCGACGAAGGGGCTGTGCGGTAGCCCCAGTTCAGTGGCATACAGCTGTAATTAAGGTAAACAGTTGAAGTAAAAATCCAGTGAAAATTTTTTATGAAAACTTAAGGAGCTGAGAAGGTTTCTGGAAATCTGGGGTTGCTTCCCTGAAGCCCTATGGCAAAATACTTCTCGTAGCGCCCACCGAGGGTGCCTGCACATTGCACAGCCCTTTCGGGGTACAAGCTTCGGACCTATTCGAGGAGAAAAACATGAACGTGGATCTCGCCACCATCCAGATGCACCTAGACAACTTCGTAAACACCCAGGAAGGCTGGTACAAGGTACTGTCCGGCGTTACCGAGATTCTTTCCTTTGGTAACTTGAAGAACGCAGCTGAGACTGCTACTGAGGCAGCTTTGCCGGACGCAATCACCGAACTGTCTTCCTAGTAATCTAAACCGGATTACTTTCCATCCCATTTTAAGGAGACCATAATGGAAATCATCACTTTTTCCTCCAAGGCAAACGGCGTAGCTAACACCATCGTAGAAGCTGGCCACGACATTGTTAGCCCGTTCATCGACATTGCTAACGGTGCATCCCAGCTGATCGGCATGTTCGTCTAAGAGCATCCTCGGGTGAGCCTTAAGGCTTACTAAACAAGGAAGACCTACCGGTTTCGGTAGGTCTTTTTTCGTTTTTCTTTCCTTTATTTTTGGGGTGCACCTGCGAAAAGTTAGCGCGCTAGATGTCTAAATTCGGGTTACACTTGGTGCATGGCTGATATTAAAGACGACGACCTTCCTGAGATTGACCTTGCAAAAACCGACGGCTTCGTCGTTGACGGAACGGATGAGGATGATCCGTCGCTGATCATGCCGGATGGCTCTCCGGTGCAGACGTGGCGGGAGAATTACCCTTATGAAGAGCGTATGACTCGCAATGAATACGAGTCCATTAAGCGCGCACTTCAAATCGAGCTATTGAAGTGGCAGAACTGGACCAAGGAAACTGGCCAGCGCCACATCATTTTATTTGAGGGCCGCGATGCTGCCGGTAAGGGCGGAACCATCAAGCGTTTCAATGAGCACTTGAACCCGCGTGGTGCGCGCACCGTCGCGTTGGAAAAGCCATCCCCACGTGAGTCCACCTCCTGGTATTTCCAGCGCTATATCGAGCATTTCCCGGCTGCCGGCGAAATCGTCTTCTTTGACCGCTCGTGGTACAACCGCTCCGGCGTTGAGCGGGTGATGGGCTTTTGTACCGAGTCGCAGCACGCGGAGTTCCTGCGCGAGGTGCCCATGCTAGAAAACATGATCCTGGGATCGGGCATTTCGCTAACCAAGCTGTGGTTCTCTGTTACCCGGAAGGAACAGCGCACGCGCTTTGCTATCCGCCAGATTGACCCGGTGCGCCAGTGGAAGCTTTCGCCGATGGACCTGGCTTCTCTGGATAAGTGGGATGACTACACGCGTGCGAAGGAAGAGCAGTTCCGTTATACGGATACTGAGGAATCGCCGTGGATTACCATCAAGTCCAATGACAAGAAGCGCGCTCGCGTCAACGCGATGCGGTATGTCTTGTCCAAGTTTGAATACACCAATAAAGATTACGACGTGGTGGGTGAGCCGGACGGGAACATCGTCAAGCGCGGTCGCGACCAGATTGGTGATTAGTAGCGTTAATCCCTAGCGCCGTTGAGCGGGAAGATCGAGGAGATCGGTCTTCCCGCTTTGCTATGTCTAAGGCCTCTGATGTCGCTTAACCATCTTCATGGCGGCAGCCTGAGGGTGCCTGATAATTCTCACAGCTATTTCTTAAAAAGCTGGCAGCCATAAATAAAAAATACTTGAAATACGTTCCCGGGGAAACTACTATCAAGGTGACCTAAAAGTCATCCTGTCAATATTCGTGACACAAACCACTAAAAGGAGTACGTACATGATGAGGAAGAAACTGTGCGTTCTGGCTACCGCAACCGCTGTATCCATGGCGCCCATCGCAGTATCAGGAACGCTCACCGCTACCGCCTTTGCAGAAGGCGGCCAGCCAGTAGCAGAGGTGGCGGCAGATAAGACCGACGTGCTCGGTCGCTCCACCGTTTCTGATAAGCAGATCGCCGATGAAGACGGCTACTTCGATAGCCACGACGGCGAGGGCGTGAAGATTTACTACCGCAAGCAGCTGGTAGAAAACCCACGCGGCAACGTCGTGTTGGCACACGGTGTGTCTGAGCACTCTGGCCGCTATGACTACGTGGCCAAGCGCCTGCTGGACGCTGGCTACAACGTCTACCGCCTGGACCACCGTGGACACGGTAAGTCTGCCTCCGGCAGCACGCCGCTGGGGCACATCGATAACTTCCAGTACATTCTCAATGACTTCGACCGCGTCGTCGATATGGCTAAGGGTGAGCACCCCGATGTAAAGACCTTCCTGCTGGGCCACTCCATGGGCTCGTTGACCGTTCAGGCATACGGTATTCGTGAACCTGGCAAGGTTGATGGCATCATCACCAATGGCGGTGGTGCACCGTTGAACCTGTCCGGTAAGAAGGCGACGGGCGAGACCATCACGCCGGACGAGATCTCTGAGGTGCAAAAGCAGCTCGACCCCACCCTGTTCGAGCGCCTGCCGTTGGCGGATATCACCAGCTTCAACGCCAACTACGCGCAGAACCTGATCCCGCACCGCACCTACATTGGTGCGCAGTCGCCGGAGTTCACGAAGAAGATCATGCTGTCCAACCCCTTTACGGAAGGCATTTCCACCAGCCAGGCCGTAAAGGACGAGTACGCGTCTAGCCCGCTCATCGCGCAAAAGACCAGCGCCGGTACCGCGCTGCAGCTGGGTGCTATCGCCACCTACGATGCTGTGAACGCTGACCTATTCACCGCGCCGACGCTTATCATGCACGGCACCAAGGATGGCATCGTTCCGCCGTACTTCTCCCAGGACTGGTACAACTCCATTTCCTCTGATGACGTGGAATACATCAACTGGGAGGGCCAGAAGCACGAGGTCTTCAACGAGCCAGCCGCTGACCAGGCCCTCGACACCGTGGTGGACTGGCTGGACCGCCACGTGTAGAAGATAGCGTGTCTCGGGTTCAATAGGCCTGGCACATAATGACCTGCTTTCCCTGCCGTTGGGTTGGTACTTAGGCTTTAGCGGCCTGGGGAAGGTGGGTCATTTATGATTTGTTTGAATTATTTAGACCTGCGTAGAAGGTGTCCAACTCGGTGAGAATTGCTGTTGTTGGCAGGTTTTCCGTGAGGTAAGAGGCTAAATCACGGTCCAACATCGCTGCTACATCTTGGCAGGCCTCGTGGCATTCTCTAGGCCGTAAACGAGTATCTGTGCCCGTGACAGGGATGCCGCGAAGGACTACAGACTCGTGATGCGCAACCCTATTTCTAATTTTCTTTATCTCGAGGATTTTGGAATGAACCCACTTACGGGTCAGACCGTGAGTGGAATATTCTGGATCTTTCTTCCGAGCTACTGAATTCGCACCTGGGAAGACAGAAATTAAGGCTTGGCGGGACCAAATTCTGTCATGATCAGCATTGTTGAAAGGGGCTGGTAAGCCCGTGGAGCCTCCTGTATCGAGGATATTTGTCCAAGTTCTAAACATCGAAGCAGCAATGACCCTTCCTCCTAGCCTTCTGCTTCGTTCGGTATTCTTGGTGAAGTCTCTTGGCAGGCTATTCCATGCTTCTGTGATATTGTCTCGAACCCGTTTATCGAACCCCATCTCGAGCTTGCAATACCAATCATCTCCGTATTCGGTGCTGAGATATCCAGAAACTGAGTTACGTAATGCTACTTCGATGAAGGCTATCTCGTGAAAAAGGGAAGCACTAAGGTGGCGATCGAGTTCGTAAAGCTCAAAAGCCTTATCTGTGGATCCACCGGGTTTTGTAAGGTAGGGCTCCAACCTGTTTTCTGATAACCACTCTTTTTTAATCCGTTTACTACTCATGGCTACCAACTTAAGGGCTCTTTAAAAATATTTTTGATTGAGGCGGCACGTCCGATTATACTCGGTATAGTATTCCCCTCCTTGTGGTGGTCAACCGTTCAGCGGCTTGGCTGAGGAGGGGTCTTTTGCTTACAGAACCCCGGCTTGAGGTTGACCTTGTGGTGGTCCCTCTAAAGCCGGGGTTCGGTGTTTGCGTGGGCTAACCCCACGGCTCGATGGGGTTGCCCTGCCAGGTGGCGTTGGCGGGAACGCGGTCACCGCGCATGACCAGCGAACCGGGGCCGACGGTGCTGGATTCGCCAATGAGCGAGGCGGGCAGCGCCACCGAATGAGAGGCAAGCGTGGAGCCGGCCTCGATGGTGACGGTATCCAGGCTCATCACGCGGTCTTGGAATAGGTGGGTCTGCACCACGGTACCGGGCCCCACGGAGGCGCCAGCGCCGACGTGGCAGAGATCGGTTTCCGGGAACCAGTAGGAATCGATCCAGGCGCCCTTGCCGATGTCCACTCCCAGCCCCCGTAGGCCCAGGTTGATCTCTCCTGTGCCGTAGGTGTGCTGGAAGAACCACGGGGCGGCGACGACCTCCACGAAGGTGTCCTGTAGCTCGTTGAGCCAGACGAACACACTCCACAGCGGGTGGTCGGCCGCGCTGTGCGTGCCCACGCAGATCCACTTCACGGCGATGGTCACCGCCATGGCGATAGCGCCCATGGCCATGAGCACGAGGCCGGAAAGGGCCCAGGTGGTGGGGAAGCCGACATCGGCAAGCAGGTAATACAGCGTCCCCAGGGTGGCGGCGAGCAGCATGGCCGAGAACATCGGCGCGAGGAGGCGCATGGTCTCCACGACGCCGCGGGCGGCCTTGAGCTTGAAGCCCGGGTTGTAGGTCAGGGCCTCGGCAGACTCGGCGGGGGCATCGATCTGCGCGGTAACGCGCCGCATGCGCTCTGGCGGGGAACCCCACCAGTTGGCCCCGGACTTCGTCTTCTTCGGGGTGGAGGACAGCACCGCGACCAGGGAGTTCTTGGAAAGTTTGCGCCCAGGTGCGGTAATGCCGGAGTTGCCCACGAAGGAGCGCTTGCCCACCTTGGCCTCGCCGGAGTGAATCCAGCCGCCGCCGAGCTCGTAGCCGCCGATCATGGTGTCATCGGCAAGGAAGGCGCCGTCTTTGACGTCCGTGAATGCGGGGATCATCACGGCGGTGGAAATCTCCACGTCCTTGCCAATGCGCGCGCCCAGAGCGCGCAGCCACCGCGGGGTCAGCTGCGAGGCATAGAGCGGGAAGAGCTGCGTGCGGGCCTCATCCATGAGGCGCTCGATGGCCCACAGGCGCCAGCCGGCGGCAGAGCGCACCGGGTTCACGCCGGGCGAGATGCCGATGGACAAGATGCGCACGCCCAGCCAGGTCTGCAGCATGTAGGTGGCAAAGGCCGCAAGCGCCGCGAGTGGAGCGAAGAGCACCGCGCCGACGAAGCGGTTCCCGTCCGTGGAATGCACCAGCGCCAAATCCACGATGGCGCCGACAAGCACCGCGATGAGCGGCTGCGCGGCCAGGAACAGCGAGGTCGCACCGTAAATAGCCACCCACCAGGGGCGGCGCTTCGGCGGCTTGGAGGGGAAGCGGTGCTTGGAGCGGCCCACCTTCTTCGCAGGAGAGCCGGACCAACGCTGGCCGTCCTTGATCTTCTTGCGGCCGGTGACGGTGGAACCCGCCTCCACGTGGGCGTACTTGCCCACCACGGTGCCGGGCAGCAGGGTGGACCGCGCGCCCACGCGGGCGCCTTCCTTGATATCGATGGCGCCGACGTGGAGCACGTCGCCGTCGAGCCAGTAGCCGGTGAGATCGACCTCTGGTTCCACCGCGGCGTGCTTGCCCAGGGTAAGCAGGCCCGTCACCGGTGGCAGCGAGTGCAGGTCCACGCCGCGCTTCATCTTCACGCCCAAGGCGCGGGCGTAGTTATTGACCCAGGTAGCGCCCGCGATAGAGCGCGATCCGGAGGCATCCGCCCACCGCTCCGCGGCCCAAATACGCAGGTGGGTCGAACCGCCGCGCGGGTAATCGCCGGGCTTAATCCCGGCGGTAATCAGGCGCGCGCCAAAGCCGCCGATGGGGATGCGGCCCAGCGGCGTGGCAAAGATGAGCACCAGCGCAATGACCAGCCACCACGGGAAGGGCTGCGCCCACTCGACGCCCAAGGCGGAGGCCACGGTCGAGCCCAGCATGAGCCAGGCCAGCCAGGTGGTCGCCGCCAGCGTCATGGCGGGGATCTGTAGCAGCGTTTGCGCCACGCGGGTCTTCGCGCCGACCGGGGTGACCTCGCGCAGCGGTTTCTGTTGCTCCGCCACGGGGCGCGGTTCGGCGCCGGCGATGAGTTCTGCCAGTGAACCTAGCCGCGGGTGATCGTAGAGATCGCGCACGGCCACGGTGGGGTAGCGATCGCGGATGCGGCCCACCAGCGTCGCCGCGGCCAGGGAGGTACCGCCAAGGTCGAAGAAATCGGCGTTCTCATCCTCCACGGATACGCCGAGGGTCTCGACCCAGAGCTCGGCCAGCCACTTCTCGGTCTCCGTCAGTGTGGTCGATTCCACGCCGACGCCGGGCAGTGGCCACGGCAGCGCCTTCTTATCCACCTTGCCGGAGGTGCGCACCGGCAGCTCATCCATCACACAGATACGCGGGACCAGCGCCGCAGGCATGGTTTCCGCCAGGCGTTCATGGGCCACGCCGTGGTTAAAACTGCGCGCCTCATCTTCCAGTGAGACGTATCCCACCAGCACGGATTCACCGCCCGGGGTCTTTTGCACGGCCACGGCGGAGTTGTAGACGTTATCCAGCGCGGCGACGTTCGCATCGACCTCACCCAGCTCGATGCGGCGCCCGCCAATCTTTACCTGGTCATCCACGCGGCCCACAAAGTACAGGCCGTCTTCTTCCAGGCGCACGTGGTCACCGGTGCGGTAGGCGCGCTGCCAGCCCATGGATTCCAGCGGCGCGTACTTCTCCGCATCCTTCTGCGGGTCCAGGTAGCTGGCCAGGCCCACGCCACCGATGACCAATTCGCCGGTTTCACCCAGGCCAACGGGTTGCCCCTGCTTATCGATGACCACCAGGTCCCACCCATTCAGCGGCAAACCGATCGAAACCGCGCGCCCCGGAATCATCCGTTGCGCGCAGGCGACGACGGTGGCCTCAGTGGGGCCGTAGGTATTCCACATCTCGCGGTCCTCGGTGGCTAGCCGGTCCACCAATTCCTGGGAGCAGGCCTCGCCGCCGACGATGAGCAGGCGGATATTATCCAGTGCTTCCGCTGGCCACAGGCCCGCCAGGGTGGGAACCGTGGAGACGACGGTGATATCGCGGCGAATCAGCCACGGACCAAGGTCCATGCCGGACCGCACCAAGGAACGCGGTGCCGGGACCAGGCAGCCGCCGTGGCCCCAGGCCAGCCACATCTCCTCACAGGATGCGTCGAAGGCAACCGAAAGCCCGGCCAGCACGCGGTCTTCCGGGCCGAGCGGGCCGTGGGGGTGATCGACGAGGAAGAGGCTGGCCTCCGCGTCCACAAAGGCGGCCGCCGAGCGGTGGCTGACGGCCACGCCCTTCGGCTTGCCCGTGGAACCGGAGGTAAAGATGATCCAGGCGGTGTCTTCGGGCCGCGGGGCTTCGACGCCTTTGGCCGCGTGGCGCGGTTTTTCGCGCAGGAAGCGGAAGCCGTCATCGCTAAACAAGCCATCGATATCGGCCTCACCAAAGACCATCTCCGCGCGTTCATCCGGATCGTCCGCATCCACCGGCACGTAGGCCGCGCCGGCGGCCAGAGTGGACAGGATGGCGAGGTAGAGATCACGCTTGCCAGACGTCATCCGGATGCCGATGCGATCGCCGCGGCGCACGCCATTGACGTGCAGCTCTGTGGCCCACAGCTGGACCTCGTGGACGAGTTCGGCGTAGGTGATGATCTCGCCATCATCAAGCGCGGCGGCTTCTGGATGAATCTCAGCGGTGGTCGTGATGATGTCCCACAGCGTGCGCGGGCGCGGGGCCAGATCGCGCAGGAGGTACTGCTGCGGGACGCTGGGAAGTTCTGTATTAGACCTACTACATTCTTCGGGCTCGTCCATGCTTATGCCTCGTCCTCGTCCGCAGCGATGATGGCCTTGGCCAGCTTGCGCAGGTGCTTGAGCTGCTTATTGGTGGATACGTCGAGCGCGTCATCCTCGGCGTTGGTGACGAGCTCCGCCAAGTCCTTGTGGGTCTTGGTGCCCTTCTTGGTGCACGCCACGATCTGGCGGCGGCGGTCCTTGGGATCGCGCTCGCGCTTGGCCCAGCCGCGCTCCTCGAGGGCATCAATAAGCCGCACCATATCGGAGGCGTCGATGGCCAATGTGTCAGACAGGTAGGACTGGGAGGCGGCATCCGCCTCGACGAGGCAGGTAAGCACCCAGAACTCGCGGATGGTCGTCTGCTTCGTCTGCAGAGCCACCTCGACGCCATCGCGGGTGCGACGGCGCAGGCGCTCTAGCTGAAAGGACGGGGATTCGAGCAGGGAGGTTGGTATGCCAGAATTATTAGTGGAAGCCATACCATCATCATAATCTCAAAAGATGGGTAAAGGCCAATTAATTGCGAACGACGGGCAGGCCATCCGCTTCCCACTTATCGGTGCCGCCCTCAACATTAATAACGTCCCAGCCCAGGGAGTTCTCCAAATACTTGCAGACCTGCGCGCTGCGCCCGCCTAGGTGGCAAATCACATAAATATCGCGGTCCGGATCGATTTCCTGGATGCGACCCGTTATCTCGCTCATGGGAATATGGGTGGCGTCCTCCGCATGCACGGTGGCCCATTCGTCGTTTTCGCGCACATCGATAAGCTGCGCGCCTGCTGGAACTTCGGTTGGCTGTACGTTTTGCATACCCCGCAGTCTACGTGCCGCGCGCTAGCCGCCGTAGGTGGCTGCGGACAGGTACTGCAAGATCGCCTTCACGCGGCGGTTATCCTCGCTGGGATCCAGGCGCAGCTTGGTAAAGATATTGGACACGTGCTTGGCCACCGCGGCGTTCGAGAGCACCAGCTCGGCGGCGATGTCCTTATTGGACTTCCCGCGCGACATCAGCTCCAGGACCTCGCGCTCGCGCGGGCTGAGCTCGCCCAACCCGCTGCGCCCAGAGCGCATGAGTGCCTGCGCCACCGTTGGATCGATGACCGTCCCGCCCTGGGCCACCACCTCCAGGCTGGCCAGGAAATCGCGCACCTCAGAGACGCGATCCTTAAGCAAGTACCCAGTGCCCGCATCCGGAGAATCAAACAGTGCCACCGCATACGCCGGCGCGACGTACTGCGATAGCACCATCACCGGCAGGCCCGGATAAGCGCGGCGCAGCGCCACCGCCGCCTTCAGTCCATCATCGCCCATCTCCGGCGGCATGCGCACATCCGTTATCACCACATCTGGCAACTGGGCACTCAGCTTGCCGATGACCCCCTCCAGCTCCACCGCCGTCCCCGCCCTGCCCACAACCTCGTGGCCGCGGCGCTCCAAGAGCCCGGCAAGCCCCTCGCGCAGGATCGCGGAGTCATCCGCAATCACAATCCTTAATCCACTCATGCTGATACTCCCGTCTGCCCGCGCTCCAAAAGGAGCGGAATCGTGCACCTTACCCGTGTCGGGCCTCCCTCCGGCGAGGACAGCGACATCTCCCCGCCAAAGGCCGCCAGCCGCTCGGCCATGCCGGCCAGCCCGCGCCCCGGCTCAATCCGCGCCCCGCCCGGGCCCTCATCCACCACCGAGATATGCAGCGCCGCATCCGAGGTGATGAGAACCGAAACCGGCGTGCCGGGCGCGTGCTTCGCGGCATTGGTCAACGCCTCTGTGCCGAAGAAATAACCGCAGGCCAGCACGCTGGCGGAAAGTCGCGGCAACGGGTGTGGGGCGTAGACGCTGACGTGGGGGCCGTGGGCGGAGGCGGTATCGGCAAGCGCGGCCACCAAACCGTGATCCTGGAGGACCTGCGGGTGAATGCCGTGCACCGTCGCGCGCAGCGAACGCAGGCCGCGATCCACGTCCTGCTTCGCGGCGGTGAGCAGCTCGGCCTCGGTGCCGGTGGCATCGAGAAGGGCCTCACCGAGCTTCATGCTTGCCGCCACCAAATATTGCTGCGCGCCATCGTGCAGGTCCCGCTCGATGCGGGCGCGCTCTACTTCGTAGGCATCCGCAATCGCGCGGCGCGAGGCCGTCAGCTCCGCGATGACCCGCGCCTGCCGCTCCTCATTGCTGGTGGCCTGCTTCTTGCTGAAAAACACGCCCTCAAGCCTAATCGCGCGCGCCCCAGGCAGGGGTAAAGCTAGCACTACCCGGAAAGTATCCTTAGCGCTGTAGGAATAGCGCGCCCGGCACGGTGAAATGAACAGCATGACACAGACACTTTCCCTCCACGACATCACGAAGGATTTCGGCGGCGGCCCCGTGCTGGCCGGCATCACCCTGGACGTCACCCCAGGCGAGCTCGTCGCCATCATGGGACCCTCCGGCTCCGGCAAATCCACGCTGCTGCACTGCATGTCCGGCGTACTCACGCCCACCGACGGCAGCGTCCGCTTTGGCGACGAAGTCATCTCCACGCTTTCCGATGCCGCCCGCTCCCGCACCCGCCTCCGCCACTTCGGCTTCGTCTTCCAAGACGGCCAGCTGCTGCCGGAGCTGACCAACCTGGACAATGTGGCGCTGCCCGCGATGCTCAACGGCATGGGCCGGCGCGCGGCCCGTTCGAAGGCCATGTCGCTGCTCGACCAGCTGGGCCTCGGCGACCTCGCAGACCGCCGCCCCGCCCAAGTCTCCGGCGGCCAAGCCCAGCGCGTGACCATCGCCCGCGCCCTCGTGGCCAACCCCGGCGTCATCTTTGCCGATGAACCCACCGGCGCCCTCGACCAAGCCACCGGACACGAGGTCATGCAGATGCTGACCACTACCGTGCGCCAATCCGGCGCCAGCCTGGTCATGGTCACCCATGACCCCAAGGTGGCGGACTGGATGCAGCGCCGCGTGGAAATCCGCGACGGCATCATTCACGATGACCGCCGCCTGGGGGTGCAGCCATGAATACCGCGACCCTAGTCTTCGGCCTCCAGCGCGAATCCGTCCGCGCCCGCTCCGGCGCGGGCATCGTCAGCGTGCTGGCCATCGTGAGCCTGACGCTGGGCTCCGCCTTCGCCTTCCTCGTCGCCGGCGGCACCTGGATGTTCTGGCAGCGCGCCCACCACCCAGAAGACGCCGTGCCCGCCCTGCGCGCCGCTGCCGGCGACACCCCGGAAGATTACTTCCTGCCCTGGTTCGTCCTCGCGCTCATGGCCTGCGCATTCATAGTTCCAGCCCTGTTTAACCTGACCGCGCAGGCCGCTGTCCTCGGCGCCTCCGGCCGGGAACAGCGCCTGTCCACCCTCCGCCTGCTGGGCCTAAGCTCCCACCAGGTCGAGCGCATGGCCGCGGTGGAGACCGGCATCCAAGCGCTTATCGGCATCGTGCTGGGCTGGCTCATCAGTGCGCTTATCGCCCCCGTCTTCACGCACGTGAAATTCCAGGACCGCCCCGTTGCCTTCGAAGAAATCATCCTGCCCTGGTGGGGATACCTCGCGGTGGCCGCAGTCCTCTTCCTCCTCGCCCTCGCCGCGGCCCTTGCTGGCATGCGGCGTGTGCGCGTTAGCCCCCTCGGCGTGGCTAAACGCCAGATGCCCGCCGCTTTCCGATGGTGGCGCCTCATCGCCTTCCTCCTCATCGTCGCCATCGGCGGTGCCCTGCTCAAAGGCCAATCCGGCCCGCCCGAAATCTCCGTGGCCGTCGTACTCTTCGCGGTGGTCATGAGCATCAACCTCGTCGCGCCCTACCTTTTGCAAATTGGCGCGCGCCTTTTGGCTTTGCTCCCCGGCACCGCACACCTCGTAGCCTGTCAGCGCGTGGGCGCCAACGCCCGCCGCGCCTGGCGGCAAAGCGCGACAATCGGCTTCTTCGGTTTCCTCGCCGGCTTCCTCATGGGCGCGCCCATGGGCACCGATGCATTGACTACGGCGATCAAGGAAGAACAAGAAACGGGCATCATGTTCCGGGACGTCTCCACCGGCGTCATCCTGACCTTGCTCTTCGGCTTCGCGCTGACCAGCATGTCCATCTTCTTAGGCCAAGTATCGTCCGCCTTCGAAGACAAGGATCTCATCCGCTCCCTCGACCTGATGGGCGTGCCGCGCCGCTTCCAATTCCGCACGAACACCCTCGCTGTGATGGGGCCTATCGTCGCGCTCAGCGTCTTCGGCTTCCTCTTCGGTGGCAGCATCGCGGCGCTGATGTTCTTTAGCGCTCTCGAGGGCGAAGATATTGACCTCGCCGGGCGGTTCCTGATGTCCTTCGGTTTCCTCGCCCTGGGTTGGGCGGTAACCTTCCTCGCCATCGCGCTCGTCGAGCCCCTGCGCGGCCACGTTCTCCACAGCAGCCGCCGCAAGGAATAGGCGTTTCCTCGGGCGCGCCGGGCTGTGGTTCTGGGGTTTGGGCCTTGGCCCTGGCCCAGACTCTGGCCCGGCTGACCCGCCTCCTGGCCCGGCTGCGCCTGTTCTGAGCTTTGCGCTGGTCAGCTGTCTCGCCAGCCTTTGTTTCGCCGCTGCGCGACTGTTGCGCTGGGCCTTGCTCTAGCCCCGCGCGCCTTCATGCCGCCACAAGCGGTGCCACTGCCAGGGAGGACGCGCAAAGGGCCGCTTATTCTTGGCGGTGGCCTTTACCTGCTGCACCACGAAATCCGGGTAGTGGTCAATCGTCGTCGCGGTGAAGTGGAGGGGCTTCCAGCCGCGATGCACGGCATCGTTAAGCTTGTGCCGGTCCAACTCAAACTGGCGGCGGTTTTCTCCCCGGTGGTAGGCGTAGCCATCGACCTCGATGGCAATCTTGTGCTCCTTAATCACCAGATCCCAGTGGTAAGGGCCTATTTTTATATTGTTCTGGACCGCGAAATGCGGCGCGAGGGCGCGCGTTAACTGGCGTTCCGGCACGCTATCCGTGCCGATGATCGCCCTGTCCAAGGCGCGCTTTACCGGCCGCGGAAACCGCTGGTAATCCAGCTTATTCAGCTCCAGGCGGCTGACCCCGTCCTTGCCGGAATAAAAGTCCTCGAGGAAGGCGACCGCATCATCCTCCGGCATCGCCTCGACCGCCTGTAGTGGATTGCACACGGTGACGCCGTCCCAGGTCAACGCGCCCTTCGGCCGGGCGCGCCGCGAAGTGAAGTACTTACTCGACGGCAGCGATGAGCTGCGCAGGAACTCCAGCGGAAAGCGCAGCGGCTTCTCCACGTGCTTGAGCGCGGCCGAGTAGCCATCCAGCGCGCAATCCGGCCATTCCTCGCTCATGATGCGCGCCAGTTGGTTCGGCGTCGGCTCCTCTGACAAGCAGAAGCCGTTGGCGATCCGGACGGCACCGTGGCGTACCGCTTGCTGAGCGGCACTTTTCCCCCGAAAAATTTCCATTCGTATCCCTCGATCCCCCGAAGCGAAGGTTGTGTGGCGCGGTTGGGTGCTTGTTTGATGCGTTCTTGAAGCGTTCTTGATGCGTTTTAACAAATAGTGGCCTAAAACCCCGCGGTTTCCGCGGCCTATTTGTCAAAACGCATCAGCTGGGCCTCAAAACAGACTTCATGGCCCTAAAATGCCGAGCTCGGCCCCTGCAAACGCACGGGCCCAGCCCTAAAGCGGCAGCCCCCGCAAGTCCCGAAGCCTACTTCAGGCGAGCCTTGGCCTCTTCCAGAATCTTCTCGGCCTCGGCCTTATCGCCCCAGCCGGAACCGGAAACTTCCTTGTTGGGCTCGAGGTCCTTGTAGTGGACGAAGAAGTGCTCGATTTCGTCCTTGATGTGCTGTTCCACATCGTCGATGTCCTGGTAGCGCTCCCAACGCGGGTCATCGATGACGGCGAGCAGCTTGTCGTCGCCGCCGGCCTCATCGGTCATCTTGAACACGCCGACGATGCGGGCTTCAACGATCACGCCGGGGAAAACGGGCTCAGGGAGGATGACGAGGGCATCGAGGGGATCGCCGTCTTCGCCAAGCGTGTGGTCGATGAAGCCGTAGTCGGCGGGGTAGGCCATTGGGGTGAACAGGTAGCGGTCCAGGTAGACCTTGCCGGACTCGTGGTCCACCTCGTACTTATTGCGGGAGCCCTTTGGGATTTCAATGGTTACTTCAACGCTCACAGTGGTGTCCTCCATGTGGGATTGGGTATTAATTACTGTCAATAGTCTAGCGCGTCGCCCATCCGCGCTAGGGTTAGTGGCGATGAAAGCAAAGAAGGTTTGGTGGTCAGTAACCGCGCTGGTGGTCACGGCGGCGGTCGGGGGCACGGCTGCGCTGGGGGTTACCATCCAGCGCGAGTACGGCGATCTTTCGCATGGCGAGGCCGAAACGGTCCAGGCTCCGGAAAATCCCCTGCAGCCGGCTAAGGCGCAGGACGTGGATTTTGCGGCGCTCAGCGCGAAGCTCGATGAGCTGGGCAAGAGCGAGGATTTGGCCAACTTTGGCGGGCAGGTCATCGATAGTGAGACCGGCTCGGTGGTCTGGGAGCGCGATGCGGATAAGGCGCTGACCCCGGCTTCCTCGACGAAGGTGTTGACCACCGCCGCGGCAACGCTGGCACTGGATGAGTCCAAGCGGATTACTACCAAGGTCTACCGCGGCAAGGATCCGAACAACGTGGTTATCAAGGCAGCTGGCGATGTCTGGATGACCAACGAGCAGCTCGATGACCTCGCGGACCAGATTGAAAAGACCGGCACCCAGGTGGCGGGCGTGTACATCGATACCTCCGCGTGGGCGGGCGAGCCGCAGGCGCCGGGCTGGGATCCGGAGAACGTGGATGAGGGCTTCGTCGCGCCCATGGAGCCGGCCATGCTGTACGGTGGTCGCATCGGCGCTACGGAGGGCGATGTCCCGCGCAGCCACACCCCGGCCCTCGACGTCGCGGGAGAGCTGGCCAAGCGCTTGGGCACGGATAAATTCGCCGCGGGCACGATGGCTGACGGTGCGGAGGAGCTGGCCAGCGTCGAGTCGGCGCCCCTGAGCGAGCGCGCGCTGGAGATGGTGCGGCATTCCGATAACGTCATGGCGGAGGCCATTGCCCGCGAGCTTGCCGATGCCCGCGGCAAACAGCCCAGCTTCCAGGTCGACACCCAAGCCACGCTGGATGTGCTGCGCGAGCACGGGTTCGACGTCAGCGGCGTGGATATCAAGGACAACTCGGGCCTTTCGGTAGATAACCGGTTGAGAGCGAGGGTGTTGGCGGAGATTGTCAACGGCGCGGTCGAGGAACCGCAGTTGCGCCCCTTGGCGGCGTATTTGCCGGTCGCAGGTGGCGACGGCACGCTGCACGAGCGCTACGGGGAGTCTGCGGCGCGGGGGTTTGTCCGCGCGAAGACCGGCACCTTGACGGGTGTTTCCGCGCTGGCGGGCACCGCGCAAGGCCAATCCGGGCGCGTATATTCCTTTGCCTTCTTGGTCAATGATGGCGAGATTATGGCGGCGCGCGCTGCCCAAGATGACCTCGCCGCGGCGCTGCACGAGTTTTAAATGAGCCCACAGCCTGGAGTAACGCTATTTTGGCCGCGGGTCTCGCCGCATTTTTTGGCCTGCCGGCGCGCGGTCCGCGCGGCGAAGATGGATCACACCGTGGCGGTAGGGCTATCCGGCGGCGCCGATTCTCTGGCGCTGTGCGCGGCGATGATAGCTGAGGGTCATGACGTGATCGCGCTGTGCGTCGACCACGGCTTACAAGACGGTTCGCGTGAGCAGGCCGAAAGGGCCGCTCGGCAAGCAGAAAGCTTGGGTGCGCGGGCGCGGGTGCTCGCAGTTCGGGTATCGGAGGAAGCGGGGAATTCGCTGGAAGCGGCGGCTCGGCAAGCGCGCTACCAAGCGATGTCCGCGGCCGTGTGCGAGGGGTGCGAGAGCCGCGAGAACGCAGCCTCGCGCCGGGCTGAGCCGCGCGAACGAGACGCGGGGCCTGGGGAGGAAGCTGCGCGCGGGAAAGCCCCGCGCGAAGACGGAGCTTCGCGCAGAGGAGAAAGGGCGCTGGAGATTGCCGTGGCGCATACGGCCGATGACCAGGCGGAAACGCTCCTCCTTGGTGCCCTGCGCGGCCGCGTGGCCGGCATGCCGGAGCGAGCAGTGGTGGAAGGCGCGCGGGTGGTGCGGCCTTTCCTGCAGGTGCGCCGTGCCGATACGGAGGGCGCGTGTGCGGAGCTGGGGCTTGAGGTGTGGCAGGACCCGCAGAACGCGGATACGGATTTTCGGCGGGTAGCGCTGCGCCGCGAAATCATCCCGGAGCTATCGCGGGTCATCGGCGGTGATGCGGTACCGGCGCTGGCGCAGGCGGCGATGGATACCGCGCGCGATGAAGAATACCTCGCCACGGCGGCCACCGCGGACTGTGCGGATTTGGCCGCGCTGCCGGAGCCGCGACGCCGGCGCGCTATTGCGGCCTGGCTCATCGAGCGGGGAGTGAAGGTGACGAGGGAGGGGATTGGGGGCATCGGCAAGCTGTGTACCAACTGGCACGGACAAGGGCCGGTGGCTGTGAGTTCGGTGCGGCAGGCGGGGCAGAGGTTGGAAGTAGCACGTATAGGTGGCAAACTGGCACTATTGTCTGGTCATTAAAGGAGCGCACACGTGCACGACAAGAAAGACTTCGCCGTCCCCGCAAACCGCTACGGAGACGATGTAGAAGCAATCCTCATCACGGAAGAGGAAATTAAAGACCGCGTCCAGCAGCTGGCGGATGCGGTATCTGAGAAATATGCCGACGCCGAGCAGGACCTGCTTTTGGTCTGCGTATTAAAGGGTGCGGCCTTTTTCCTGACGGACTTCGCGCGCAAGCTATCCATCCCCTCGGAGCTGGAGTTTATGGCCGTCTCCTCGTACGGCGCCTCCACGTCTTCTTCTGGGGTGGTGCGCATCTTGAAGGACTTGGACCGTGATATCGCCGGGCGCGATGTGGTCATCGTGGAAGACATCATCGACTCGGGCCTGACGCTATCCTGGCTCATTCGCAACCTGCGGGGGCGCAACCCGAAGTCGCTCAACGTGGTGACCTTGTTGCGCAAGCCGGAAGTGGTAAAAGCGCAGATCGATCTGCTCGATGTCGGCTTTGATATCCCCAATGAATTCGTCATTGGCTATGGCCTTGACTACGCGGAACGCTACCGCGACCTGCCCTTTGTGGGCACCCTTCACCCTGATGTCTATACCACCAACTAAAATCGCGCAGTAATGAAAAACAATAAACTCCTTCGCTACGGCGGCATTGCGGCACTGATCCTCGTAGCGCTGTACGCCTTTACGTTTTTTAGCAACGAGACCCGCGGATATGTGGACACGGATACCTCCGTGGCCCTGAAACAGCTGCAGGATAAAAACGTTGACGAGGTAGAAATTGATGACCGCGAGCAGCGCCTGCGCATCAAGCTCAAGGACGAAATCACGGTAGAAGAGCGCGAGGGCGTACAAGAGATCGTGTCTCAGTACCCCGCGCGCGCCTCCGAGCAGGTCTTTGATGCGGTCAAGGATTCGGGTGCGGAGAAGTATCAGACCAACGTCACCCAGGATTCGTTCTTGGGCTCCATGCTCAGCTTCCTGCTGCCGATGGTCATCCTCTTCGCCCTGCTGTTCTGGCTCATGTCCCGCATGCAGCAGGGTGCAGGCGGCATGTTCGGCATCGGCAGCTCCAAGGCCAAGGAGCTGACCAAGGATATGCCGACCAATACCTTCGAGGATGTTGCCGGCGCCGATGAGGCCGTGGATGAGCTGCAGGAAATCAAGGACTTCCTTGATGATCCTTCCCGTTATTACGAGCTCGGCGCGAAGATTCCGCGTGGCGTGCTGCTTTATGGCCCTCCGGGTACCGGTAAGACCCTGTTGGCCCGCGCCGTTGCGGGCGAGGCCGGCGTGCCTTTTTATTCCATCTCCGGTTCGGACTTCGTGGAGATGTTCGTCGGTGTGGGTGCCTCCCGCGTGCGTGACCTGTTCAAACAGGCCAAAGAGCACAGCCCGTGCATCATCTTCGTGGACGAGATCGACGCCGTGGGGCGCCAGCGCGGATCCGGAACCGGCGGCGGGCACGATGAGCGCGAGCAGACCCTGAACCAGCTGCTGGTGGAGATGGACGGCTTTGGCGATCGCGAGGGCGTTATCCTCATCGCGGCCACCAACCGCCCAGATATTTTGGACCCCGCATTGCTGCGCCCGGGCCGTTTCGACCGCCAGATTCCGGTCACCAACCCGGATCTGGCCGGCCGTGAGCAGATCCTGCGCGTCCACGCCAAGGACAAGCCTTTGGCGGAAGAGGTCGATGTGGCGCAGCTGGCCAAGCGCACCGCCGGCATGTCCGGTGCGGACCTTGCCAATGTGCTTAATGAGGCCGCGCTTCTCACCGCCCGCATCGGCGGCAACGTCATTACTTATGACGCGCTGGAAGAAGCCACCGACCGCGTGGTGGGCGGTCCACGGCGCCAGGGCAAGATCATCTCCGAGCACGAGAAGAAGGTCACCGCCTACCACGAGGGCGGCCACACCCTGTCCGCGTGGGCACTGAAGGACATCGAGCGCGTGTACAAGGTCACCATCCTGGCCCGCGGCCGCACCGGTGGCCACGCCATGACCTCGCAGGAAGACGACAAGGGCATGTACACCCGCGACGAGCTGTTTTCCCGCTTGGTCTTTGCCATGGGTGGCCGCGCCGCCGAGGAATTGGTCTTCGGCGCTCCCACCACGGGCGCGTCCTCCGATATCGAGAACGCCACCAAGATCGCCCGCGCGATGCTGACGGAATACGGCTTTTCTCCTGACTTGGGCACCGTCAAGTACGGCCAGGAGCAGGGCGATCCGTTCAGCCAGATGGGCGGGGGTGGCAGCTCCATCGATTACTCGGATGACGTTGCCTCCAAGATCGATGAGCAGATGCGCTACCTCCTCGAGCGCGCGCACGAGCAGGCCTACGACATCCTGCGCACCAACCGCGAGTTCCTGGACAAGCTGGCCGAGGCCCTCCTGGAGAAGGAGACCCTGCGCCGACCGGACCTGGAGAGCATCTTCGACGGCATTGAGCCGCGCGATGCCTATGATGTCTTCCCCGGCGAAGACGATCGCTTCCCGCGCCAGATTGGTTACGCGCCGGTCAAGACCCCGGTTGAGCTGGCCAAGGAGCGCGGCGAGGAACTTCCTAAACGCATGACGCTTCTCGATGCCTCCCGGGCAGCCCGCGAGCGCCGCCTCGCCGGCGAAGAGATCAAGGGCGAGGTTGGCTTTAACTTCGGCCAGCACGCCGGCGACTACGTGAACCCCGAAACGGTGCGCGAGCTGCACGGCGGTGGCAGCAGCCACCGCGAAGACCGAACTGACCAGAGCGGCCGCAGCGATGGACGCAGCGGCCGAAACGACCAGAACGACCGCGCGGACCAGAGCGACCGCGGCGACCGCGCCGACCAGAGCGACCACGGCAGCAGCGACGGTGGGGAAGCGCGATCGGATTCGGCATCGGAAAGCAGGGGCAAGCACCACAAGCCAGAGGGAGAAACCAGCCAATGGTTCACCCCAGGCTGGAATGAGTCTTCCCGCCGCGATAACCCCTACGCGCGCGATGCGGAAAAACCGCGCGATGATAAAGAGTAAGAAGTACGTGCATGTCTGAAAATCACACTGATAACCAGCAGGTGCCCGCCCGCGCACCGTATGACCAGGAGCGGGCGGAGGCGGCCGTCCGCGAGCTACTCTTTGCCGTGGGCGAGGACCCTGATCGCGAAGGACTGCGCGAAACCCCGGCCCGTGTGGCCCGCGCTTACCGCGAGGTCTTCGCCGGCCTGCACGAGGACCCGACGGAGGTGCTGCACAAGACCTTTGCGGAGGACCACCAGGAACTGGTCTTGGTGCGCGATATTCCCATCTATTCCACCTGCGAGCACCACCTCGTGCCGTTTTATGGGGTGGCGCATATTGGCTATATCCCCGGCAAGGACGGTCACGTCACCGGGCTGAGCAAGCTGGCGCGCCTGGCGGATATGTACGCCAAGCGCCCGCAGGTCCAGGAACGCCTGACCCAGCAGATTGCCGATGCACTCGTGGATGTCCTCGAGGCCCAATCCGTCATCGTGGTCATCGAGTGTGAGCACCTGTGCATGGCCATGCGGGGCATCCGCAAGCCGGGCGCGACCACAACGACTTCCGCGGTGCGCGGCGGGTTTAAAAATAACGCCGCCTCCCGCGCGGAAGTGCTCAGCTTCATTCGTACGTAGCGCGTACGCAGTCGAGTTTGTCGAGCGAAAAGGAGAACGCAGTGCACCCGGCTTCCTCAGTTGGAGAATTGACCATCCCGAAGCGCACGCTCGTCATGGGCATCGTGAATGTTACGAAGGATTCCTTTTCCGATGGCGGGCGGTGGCTCGACTTCGACGCCGCCACCACTCATGCCCGTGAGCTGGTGGAACAGGGTGCGGACATGATCGATGTGGGCGGCGAATCCACCCGCCCGGGTGCGGTGCGCGTGGAGGCGCAGGAAGAGGCCGACCGCGTGGTCCCGGTCATCCAGGCGCTGCACGAGCAGGGCATTCGCACCTCGGTGGATACGATGCGCGCCTCGGTTGCCGCCGCGGCGGCTGCGGCCGGGGTGGACATGATTAACGATGTCTCCGGCGGCCTTGCCGATCCTGAAATGTATGCCGCCATGGCTGATGCCGGCGTGCCCGTTTGCCTCATGCACTGGCGCACTCTCCAGGAAGGCGCGTTCGGATCCGCGGCGGGCACGGCCGATCACGGCGGCGATGTGGTCCGCGACGTGCACGAGACCCTCGCCCAGCTGAGCCAAAACGCCCTGGATGCAGGCGTGAAAAAGGACAATATCGTGCTGGATCCGGGCCTCGGCTTTGCCAAGAGCCCACAGGATAACTGGGCGCTGCTTAAGGCCCTGCCCGAGTTCCTGGACGGCGAGTTCCCCATCCTGGTGGGCGCCTCGCGCAAGCGCTTCCTCGCCGCTATCCGGGAAGACCGCGGGGTAGAGGCGAGCCCTTTGCTTGCCGATCCCGCCACCGCCGCCGTGACCGCCATTTCCGCCCAGATGGGCGCGTGGGGCGTGCGCGTGCACGAGGTGGGCGTATCCCGCGATGCCGTCGACGTGGCCGCCGCGTGGAACGCCGGCGAGTCCTATGTAGGCGGCGCCAATGCCACCGGCAGCTACCGCAATGCCGCCACCGGCACGGGCACAGTGACCTCTACCGCGATGGGTACGGAAAGGAATTAACCATGGCAGATCGCATCGAATTAACCGGCCTGGAGTGCTTTGGCTACCACGGCGTCTTTGATGAGGAAAAGCGCACCGGCCAGCCCTTCATCGTCGATATCACCTGCTGGTCCGAGTTTGCCGAGGCCGCAGCTCACGATGATCTGACCAAGACCATCAATTACGCAGAGCTTGCCGATGTCACCGCCAGCATCGTCGAAGGCCCCTCCCGCGACCTCATTGAGACCGTCGCCAGCGAGGTGGCCGATACCATCATGGAATCCTTCGCCGACCTGCACGCGGTGGAAGTGACCGTGCACAAGCCCAAGGCGCCGATCCCGCGCACTTTTGCCGATGTCGCCGTCGTCGCCCGCCGCTCCCGCAAGCACGCGCGCACCGGAGCCCCACGGCCCGCTCCGCAGGTGGGAACTCCGCAGGGAGCCGACGCGCAGCGCCCCGGCACGAACCCCGGGAGTCAGTAATGCGCGCGGTACTATCCATCGGCTCCAATATGGATGACCGCGTGGAGCTTTTGCGCACGGTATTTACCGAGTTCCGCGAGGACATCGTGGCGGCCTCGCCCGTCTATGCCACCCCGCCGTGGGGAGTAACGGACCAGGATGAATTCTTGAATGCGGTGCTCATCGTGGACGTCGAGGAGAGCCCGCTGGAGCTCTTACGGCGCGGCCAGAAGCTGGAAGAGGCGGCTGAGCGCGTGCGCGTGCGCCACTGGGGCCCGCGCACCCTGGACGTGGACATCGTCGATATCGAGGGCTATAGCTCCTCCGATGCGGAACTTATCGTCCCGCATCCCTATGCCCACGAGCGCGCATTCGTGCTTATACCCTGGTTGGCCGCCGAGCCGGCTGCTAAGTTGAAGGGACAGGATGTCTCCGCGCTGGTTGCCGCGTTGGACCCGCAGGAAACCGTCAATATCCACCGCTTGGGCCTGATGGAGGAGTTATGAAACGGACCTCGCTCGGTGCGCTTATCGGTGTTGGGATATTCATGGCAGCCGCGGCGGCCATCCTCACCACGCGCTTTTATGGCTCCATGATGTCCATCCCGGTTACGGTATCTGCCACGCTATGGCTCATGGTGGTGGTGTGCTTGGGGCTTACCTGGAAAGTGGATAAGGCCACCGATGAGGATCACGGCATCGGGCTAGATAATTCGCAGCTTAATCCGATGACCATCGCGCAGTTCATGCTGGTGGGCAAGGCTTCGGCGTGGACGGGTGCGATCGTCGGCGGGCTCTATGCAGGGGTGGCGGTGTATGTCATCCCGAATGCGGGCACCCTTGTCGCGGCTTCCGATGATCTGGTGGGAGTGCTCGCATCCGCGATTGGCGGCATCGCCATGTCTGCGGCTGGCCTGCGATTGGAGCGACACTGTGAGACCCCGCCGCCACCGGACGGGCTTCAAGCGGTACATTAGGGAACATGACTCAGCCGCGCTCTTCTTCCAAAAACTCGTCGTCCTCGCCAGATTGGGGACAAATTGGGATTATCGCCCTCGTCATCTTGGCCGTTATCGCCAGCATCGTCATGCTCATTTCCGGCTCCGCAGCGGCGCTCAAGATTGCGCTGATTGCCGCCCTGTGGGCCGCAGTGGTGGGCTTTTTCTTGGTGATGCGCTACCGCCGCCAGGCCGAGGAATCCGTGACCAAGCTGGAGCTGCAGGAGCGCGCCCACCGCGCGGAGCTCAAGCAGGCCCGCGCAGCCGAAGGCAAGGAGCTGCCGGATCAGCAAATCCTCGATGAGATCCGCACCGAGCTGGCCTCTATCCGGAAGCAGATCGAGGATTTGTCCGGCCACGATTTCACCTACGAGCCAGCCGCCTTGCACGCGGAGGCGCGCCGCATCATGGAGCTGGAGGCGCAGACCGCCGCGGCGTCCCACCACAGGGAAGAAAACGTCGACTTTGAGCAAACGTCTACCGGCGCGCCGTCTGCCGATGCCATCGCTGGCCGCCTGGGCAATCAACCCTCCGGCGAGCACGCGGACTCTAACCCGCTCAATGACATCATCAGCGAAAACACCCGCGCGCAGCGCAGCTCTTCCCGGACCGATAATGCCGCTAAGCCCGCCCACTCCGAGCAGCTTGCCGATGCCCCCAAGCCCGCCACGTCCAGCGAGGCCGCGGGGGCGAAGGAGCCGAAGGACGTTTCCTTCGATACCGGCAGCTTCCAGGCCGTGCGCTGGGATTCGGGTGGGGACTCCAATATCAAGCGCCAAGGCTCTCGGCAGTCGGGCTCTGGCAACGCAGCTCACTCTGGCGCACGAGGTAGCCACCGCAAGCCAGAGGCTGATACCGCAGCCGAGCCCGCTTCCGATGCGGTGACCCAGAACATCCCGCAGCAAACCACAGGCAAGGATGCGCGCGAGGAATATAAGGGCTCGGGACACCACGTGGCCGCCGAGCAGAAGCAATCGGCCTCGCGCCGCCAGCAGCAGACCCGCGGCCGCCGCCGCAGCGATGAACAGCGCGATGGTTCCGTGTCCGTGTCGGAGCTATTGGCACAGATGAAGAAGGATAAATAAATGCGTCCACCGCGCATGCGCGTTGCCCTTTTCGGGCGCAGCCTCGCCGGGATCTCCCTGGCCACTGCCATGGAGCGCGCCGGCCATACCGTGGAGATGCTTGATGATCCGGCCGAGCTTGGCTCCTTCCAGGCACTGATTCTTGCCGTGGGTGAGGCACGGCTGGATGCTGCTGTAGAGCTTGTTGAGGACCACGTACACAAGGGTCTCATCGCTTTCCACACGTGCCTGTCCCGAGGCGTGCAAGGCCTTGACCCGCTGGAGACCCACGGCTGCATCGTGGCGGCCGTCGCACCCATGGCGGGCGGGCGCTGGGCAGTATCCACGCTAGATGAGCTGGGAGAAAACATCGCTGACTTCGTAGTGAGCGAATTCCGGGGGCAGGCAGTGCCGCTTTCCGATGCCGAACGTCCCGCCTTCGCCGCCCGCTCCTACTACATAGAAATGCTTAGCCGCCTGCACCTAGCAGCTGCCGTAGAAGCCAATTTCTTTGCCGAGTTTGATGAGATCCCACCGTCTGAATTCGACATCGATTCAGAAGACATCATCGCAGCCTATCGCGGTGCCACGGATCCCGGAATGCGCCGCCACTACTTAGAAACCGCTCGGCGCTTGGGTGAAGTAGAAGATCGCACCGAATTGGAAATGTGGGCCTTGCAGGAGGAATCCCGATGAGCTTGAAGATGGGACAAGCCACCGTCATCAGCGAGGTCGACCGCATCCGCATGGTGGGTAGCGCGCTGCGCAAGACCGGCCGCCCTGTGGCCTTCGTGCCATTGACCACCGGCGTGCATGCTGGGCATATCGCGCTGGTGCGTGCGGCCCGCCGCATCCGCGGCGCGGTGACTGTCGTGGCGCTCCAAGAACCTCGTGCCGAGGATGTAGATCTCCTGCGCGCCGAGGGCGTGGACGTCATCTGGGATTACACTCCCGAGAAGCTCTGGCCTCATGGTCGCCGGATTACTATCTCGGCTCGCGGCGTCGCCGTCGAACGCGACGCCGCGAACTCCGCCGCTGCCGAGCAGACGCCTGATGCTGAATCTGCACCTGAAGGCTTAGAGCCCGATCTATCAGGCGAGCTCACCCTCTACCTCACGCTGATGATGGCACTGTCGCCCACCGATGTCCTCATCGGGGAAAAAGACTACGAGCTCCTCTTGGCCATTCACCATGCGGTGCAGGACCTGCACCTCGGGGTTCGCGTGCAGGGCGTACCCGCCGTGCGCATGCCCGATGGCGTGGTGATGAGCCTGCGCAATACCCGCGTGCCCGAAGATAAGAGGGAGGACGTAGCCGCCCTGTCCGCCGCGCTTACCGCCGGGGCACATGCCGCAGAGGCGGGGGCAGACAAGGTTCGCGAGGTTGCCGCAGGTGTCCTAGAAGCCGCCGGCGTTGAACCGGAATACTTAGAGGTGCGCGGCCGCGATCTGGGCGAGCCACCCGCCGAGGGCGATGCCCGCCTGCTCGTTGCGGCCACCATTGGCGGAGTTAGATTAATTGACAACGTTGGCCTGCCGTTGGGGATTGGTTTCACTAATATTGAAGAGCACGAGGCTAAGGCCGAGCTCGAGCGCGAAAAGCAGCGCGAACAAGACCAATCCCCGGAGGGCTAATGACCGAAATCCACATCCGCGACCTCGACCCGCGCGATGAGCCCAAGGCGATTGAGTTTGCCATCGAAGGCATGCACCTGCATTGGTTTGTGAAGAACCCGCGCTTCGAGCGCGCCTACGGCCGTTACTTTTGGGATTTAGAGCGGGCCCAGGCCACCGATATTTTGGCCGCCTATGCCGATGATGGGCGTTTCCTCGGCGTGATTCTGGCATCGATTAAAGGCGAACCAGCGCTGCCGTATCCGTGGTGGCGCAAGGCTTATGTCAAGGCCGTGGATCTCTTCAATAGCCTGCGCCCTGGCGGGCACCGCGGTGACTATGATGCCGCGAACGAGGACATGTTGGTCAGCTACCTGGCCGAAAATACCGTGGACGCAGAGATCGGCTTTCTCGTCGCTGACCCGAACTCGGGTGTAAAAGGCGTGGGCACCGCGCTCATTGAGGCCTTTGAGGAGCGCCACCCCGGCAAGGATATTTACCTTTACACCGACGATGGCTGCACCTATCAGTTCTACGATTCCCGCGGTTTTGAGCGGGTGGGGGAGAAGCAAATCTCCATCGATAAGGACCGCGACCTTACCTGCATGCTGTACGTGCGCCACGTGGCGTGAGGCTACCGCGTCACGCCACGCAAACGAACGGAGCGTCACGCCACGCAACGCAGCCACATCGGCGAACGCTACAGACTTCGCGGCACGAACTCTCGCGGCGCGGGTCCTCCCCGCGCCGCCCGCGCCACCCGCGCCGCGTTAGTTCGCCAGCGCGCCCATCGGATCCCACGCTGGCAGGGTGGTGATATCGGAGGATTTGAGCGCCTCCTGGTACTGCTCAGGCAGGCGGGACGGGTGGACGGCGATTTCGAAGACGTACTCGTCAAACCAGTCATCGGCCATGGTCCAACAGCCCTTGTCGCCCTTCTCGGTGCCCCAGGAATTTTCCACGCGCCAGCGGGTGACGTCGCCGCCCTCGGCAATATCTGCGCCGGTAAAGACCATCGCGTGCGTCATCAGGGACTCGTGCAGGCGGAGGCGATCTGGCTTCTCTATGCCCATATCCACCCCATACAGCCCCTCATAATCGTGCAATTGCTTGGCCCAGACACCGCTATCGGCATCGGATTGCTGGCTGGTATCGCAGCCGAACCAGACGGGCTGGCCATCCTCGACGGCAGAGCGGGTGGCATCGCGCAATACCTCGACCGGGGCGTTGAGGTAGGTGACTTTTTCACCGGCGACGTTGCCCAGGTAGTCCACGGTGTAGAGCTCGCCGTAGGAATTGCGCGGGTCATTGACCACGCAGACATACTCGCCCAGGTCCTTCGGGAGGTATTCGCGGGCGAAATCCTGCGGGGTAAAAGTGCCCTCGCGGTGGAAGTTATCGTCCTTATCGCGGTACTGCCACTGGAACTCTGTGGGCGGGAGGCCGAGGTTGGCGGTGAGGATGCGGTAGACATCGGCAAGCGCCTGCTCCTGTGCCCCAGACTTGCCCGCGCGGATCTGGTGGGCGGCGCGGCGCAGGACGGTCTCCAGGTTCCGGTTGAGCATGGCGCTGGCCTCGGAGGACGCGGTCTCCGGCATGGCGTACTTGGGCACCACGCCGTGCTTTTCCACCAGGGAGACGAACATGGACCACTGGCCGCCATCGCCGATGGGGTCATCCATGAGCTTGGTCAAGGTGCGGTCCGTAATATCGCGGTCCTTGAGCTCATCTACCGCGGTGAGGAACCAATTGGCCTTTTCCAGCTTGTCGTAGAAGTACAGGTAGGTCTGCGAAAGCTCGAAATCCTTGATGTTGGTGCGGTCCATGATGCCACCGCGCAGAGAATTCAGGCCCGCAAAAATCCAGCAGCGGCCAGAGGCCTTCTGGTTGGCCGCGCCCCACTTATCGAGCTTGTGGCTGGTCGCCGTGGTGAGCTCGCGCACGAGGTCGCGGTCGACGCTCAGCTTATCGATGCCCTCCTGCGCCACCGCATTCCGCGCCGCCCTGATGGCCGGCTCGCTGGCAAGCGTGGCGTTGGTGGTGTGAACTTCCTGTGGATTGATCTCATTCATTTTTCGATGCTCCTTAGTTCATCCGGTCCCAGAAGGGAAGCTCGATGGGCTCGGTCTCTAGCGCTTGCTGCTGCTGGGGAGTGAGGAATTCCTTGCGCACGGCGATGTGGAAGACGTTTTCGCCGAACCATTTATCCGACATCGTGGCAAAGCCCTTGCCGGGTACCTCGTCGGCGTCGTCCTTGCGCGGCGGCTTGGTGCCCCAGGAGTTCTCCACGCGCCATGCCCGCGGCGCACCATCAACTCCGGTCAGCGCCATCGCGTGGGTGGGCGCAGATTCGCCGGAGGTAAAGCGCTCCTCCTTGCTCATGGTGGAATCGATGCCGTAGAGGCCATCGGTATCGACGAGGCCCTCGTCCCACACGGCGTTCTGGAAGGAGAACTGGCGGGAGACATCGCAGCTAAACCACACCGGTTCGCCGGCCTCGATGCTGGCGCGCGCGGCGGAGCGCAGCTCGTCCACATCCACGTTGAGGTAGCCGGCGGGCGCGCCGCCAGCGACGTTGTTCACGCCGGCGCTGGTGTAGAGGCGGTGCTTGTCGTTGGTGGTACGGGGGTCATCGGCAAGCACGACGTATTCGTCCAATTTCGGCAGGTACTTATCCGCAAACTCGCGCGGGGTGGAGTGCACACGGAAGAATTGATCGTCCTTGGTGCGGTAGCTCCACGTAAATTCCTCGGGCGGGGTGCCCAGGTGAATGGCGAGCACGCGTTGGATATCGGTGCGGGCTTGCTTGACGATGTCCCCTCGATCCCCCTCGCCTTCCACCGCACGGTGCGCAGCACGGCGGATGATCGTGGCGATATCGCGGTTCATCTGCGCGGTGTGGCCGGACGAGTGCACCTCCGGCATGACCTCGGCCGGGACAACGCCATACTTGTCCACGAGGTTGGTGAAAAATGACCACCAGCCGCCGTCGTCGCCTGTGAGCTCGAGGGAAGTAGCCACGTCGCGGTCATCCCAGTCGGTGCCGTCTTCGGTGAGATCCAGCAGCTGGTTGAGTGCGAAGTTGGCGCGCTCGAGTTTGTCGAAGTACTGCAGGTAGGTAAAGGAAAACTCAAAGTCATCGATGTTGAGCTCCTTGGCCGCGCGGTGGCGGAACACGTTGAGCGCGGCAAACATCCAGCAGCGCCCGGAGCGCATCTGGTCGGTGACCCCGAGGCTGTCGAGCTTTACCTCGGTGGTGGGGTAGAGCGCGGTAATGCGGTCGCGGTCAAGGGCCGCCTTGGCCACCCCTACGCTGGTAATGGCATTGCGCGCGACGCGCAGCTGGGAGTCCGCCGCGGCCTCCTCGCGCAATTGGGACAGGAAGTCATTGGTGAGCAAAGTCATACTCACCGTTTTAGCAGACGGCGATCTCACGCGAGGCCGCTGGGGCTGGATGGGCCGTTAGAGATCGCTACAGATCGCTATAGATGCCGCGCGAGCCGCGCCACGGCTTCGGGGCTTCCCACTTCTTCTGGGAGCCAGGGGATTTCGTGGACCGGGGTATCGGGAAGCTTATCGTGCAAGAGCGCCAGAGCCTCGTCCTCGGCGGCGCGCCGAGAGGCCAAGAACTCGCCTTGGTCCGCCGGGGTGCGGCGATTGACCAGCATGGAGTCCACCCGCACGCCATTGCCGGTGAGATCCGCGTGGAACTCGGAGGACTCTAGGACGGGCAGGCGCTCGGCGGTAAGCACGATATGAAACACAGTGCGCTGAGAGGTCAGCGCAGCGCGCAGGTGCTCGAAGCGCTCGCGGCGCTGGAAGAGCGTGGCGCGGATTTCCTGATTGCGCCGGTCCACCGGGTCATTATCGGCGCCGGACTCCGCGGACATCCCGCGCACCAGCGAGCCGAATTTATCGGACTTTTCGCGCCGGGCAAGCAGCCCATCGGTATAGGCCGCCATGATTTCCGGCAGGGCCATCAGCCGGGAGGTGTGGCCGGACGGCGCGGTATCGAAGATGAGGTAGTCGTACTCGTCCGCGGCGGCGACCAGGGCGGCCATGCGTTCTAAGAGCGCCGCCTCCTGCGTGCCGGGGGATTGGCGGGCCAAATCCAGGTGCTTTTTTACCTCGCCGTGCAGGTGCTCCGGCATGAAACGGCGCATCGAGGCGCCTACGGTCGCAAGGTGTTCCTCGGTGGCTTGGGCCGGATCGAGCTCGATGGCGGAGAGGGAGGGGGTGAGGTGAGTGGGGGCATCGGAAAGCGTGGCATCAAAGATATGCCCCAGGTTGTGCGCCGGATCCGTGGAGACCAACAGCACGTTGTGGTCCTGAGAAAGAGACAGGGCCGTGGCGGTGGCGAGGGTGGTCTTGCCTACGCCGCCCTTGCCGCCAAAGAACATGATGGGCGCGGTTTCTAGCAGCATTGAATATTCTCCAGGGGTGATTTATCCATGCCCATGCGCGTGTGCCAGGCGTGGAAATCTTCGTAGACCAGCGGCAATAGCTCCAGCGTGTAGTAGCTGGCGGGGTTGGGGATGCCGAGCGCCTCCGAGGCCACCAGCATCATAAATAGGTCATCTTCTTGCTGCTGGGCCTTGGCAAATACGGCGCGGTACGGGGCTTGGTAGAACTCATTGAGCCCCGCGCCGAAGGCCTTAAGCTTGTCGAGCATGCTGGGGAAGGGGAGCGTCGGTATCGTCATCGGTCCACTCCAGCGGCGGTTCCTTGCGCGCGTTGGAGATGGCGCCGATCGACTCCACGATGACCCAGATGGAGGCGATGACGATGACGACGTCCATGCCGAAGAGCAGCCAGTTCTGATCTGTAAACAGGGATTTCAGCTGTAGCAGCGCTGCCCACAGCTACATGATGGTGACAAAGATGAGCGGGATGATAACCGGCAGGGTGGGCCGACGCAGGTGGGTGAGGATGACCATGACGATGGCCAAGGACAGGCTGGCCATGAGCTGGTTGGTGGTACCGAAGAGCGGCCAGATGGTCATGCCGCCGGACCCGTCCGCGCCCGCCGAGAAGGTCAGGCCGAAGGCCAGGCCCACCGCGATGATGGTGGAAACCAGCGCCGTGATGCGGATGCCCAAGATCTCGCCGATTTCCTGGACCACGATGCGCTGCAGGCGCACGCCGGAGTCCATCGTGGTGGCGGCGAAGAGCACGGCCATGGTTGCCAGGATGGTGGCAGACAGCGAGGTGGGAATGCCCAGGCCCTCGTTCATCAGCGCACCGCCGCCCTGCACGAAGGCGTCGACGCCGCCGGCGTTCCACTCGGCGTAGATTTCCTCCCAATTCGCCAGAGTCTTAAAGCCGGCGGTCGTGGCGATGATGGTGCCGAGCGCCAGCAGGCCCTCGCCCACAGCGCCGAAGTAACCCACGAAGCGAACGTCGGTTTCCTTATCAATCTGCTTGGACGAGGTACCCGAGGCCACGATGCCGTGGAAACCAGAGATGGCGCCGCAGGCGATGGTGACAAAAAGCAGCGGGAAAATCCCGGGGGTGCCCTCAGGAACATTCTCGCGCACGGCAGGGGCGGCGAGTTCCGGACGGGTGATGAGGAAGGAGCCGTACAAGATGATAAGACCTACGAAAAGCTGCAGGCCATTGATGTAATCGCGCGGCTGGAGCAGCACCCACACCGGCAGCAGCGAAGCAATGAAGGCGTAGATAAATAGCAGGATGATCCACACGCCGTTGGCGGGAATGCCCAGGACCGTCTCTGGCAGCACGACCGGGAAGCGGTCACCCAGAACCATCAGCGAATACAGCGCCACCACGCCCACCAGGGACACCAGCGGCAGGTTCCAGTTCAGGCGGTAGATGGCCTGGCCAATCAGCAGCGCGACGGCGATTGCACCCCACGTGGGAATGACCGCCGAGGGCGTGGAAATAAGCAGGTTCGAAATCACCACTGCGAACGCAGCATTGACCATGAGCAGCAGCAAGAAGATCACGATGAGGAAGAGGTTGCGCCCGCGCTTGCCGATGTAGCGCCCCGACAACGTACCAATCGACTGACCCTTGTGCCGCTGCGAGGCCCACAGCGCACCGAGGTCGTGCATGCCGGCGATGAAAACAGTGCCGAACGTGACCCACAAGAATGCCGGGAGCCAGCCCCAAATGACGGCTACTGCCGGGCCGATAATCGGTGCCGCACCCGCCACGGAGGTGAAGTGGTGGCCTCACAGCACGTATTTATTGGTGGGAACGTAATCCACGCCGTCTTTGAGGCGGTGCGCCGGGGTGGTGTAGTTCTCTGATAGCCGGAAGATGCTCTTGCCCAGGAATTTGGAATAGAGCAGGTAGCCGGCCAGCATCATCGCCACGCCGATGATGACAAGGATGAGAGAGTTCATGGCTGTGTCTCCTTGCGCGTCGAAGGTGAGGTGTTGTGTATCACAGGTCTGAACAGTATGTCACGGTTCACACAAATTCTTGCAGTGCGGGTAAATTAAGGGGGTGGTGTTCCACTATGTGGACGCGCGGGAGTGGATCGCAGGGGCTTATGCGTGCTCGACGCCGCTTGGGAGACATGGCTGGGTCAAATCGCGGGTAGCGGCCGGGATTAAAGGACTCTGCTGGCGCGGCATGGAGCCAGTCGTGCCGAAGTACCGTGGTTAACGGCGAAGGCTCAATCGACTGGACTTATGGAGGAGTCGTTAGCTCGCTTCCTACAGTTGGGAGCCCTTTGGTGGCGGCACTTGTAAATCTTGACGAAATATCTCAAAAATTTCCGAACAGCAGCTTTTTGGTTAGGTAGCGAATGATCCGATTTTCGGTCTGGATAGTCTACTGGAGCTCGAATTCTACAACGTCAACTTCGTCTGTATCCGCTAATCCGGGGTAGTGGGTATCTAAAGCTTCGTGAAGCTCGGATAGAGAATTGAACCCGTCATTTTTAGTTTGCTTTTCCGACAGTAGCCCGCGCTGGGTAGATACAACGGCTGTGACCTGTGCGGGTAGCGTGACAACTTCTCCGGTTTCCTTCTCAAAGACTATTTGGGCTTTTCCTTCATAGAAGGGATCATCTACTCGGATTGTTTGTTGCTTTTCTCCGCTCCGAATGGAATCCTCGTAGCCTTCCCACATGTAGATACGCTGCTCTTTTTCCATATCTCGCCAGTTAAACGCGAATGGAAGAAGCTCTTCCACGGTGAGCGCTTCAAGGCCGTTGCTTCCGCGCACAATACACTGGATGGATGGATCGACATCAAAAAGTACCTGGCGGCATTTACCACAGGGTGAAATTACTTGTCCGGTAGGTCCATATACGGCGACCATTGCTTGGATGGGATCCTCTGGGTAACTAGCGGCATGGTTTGCTAAAGCAGAGACTTCACCGCAGGGGCCACCAAGGAAATGGTGTGCGTTTAAACCGAGAACCTGTTTTCCTGATTTGGTCAGGAGGGCTGCGGCGACGGTGTGGTCGCCTCCGTCTTGGAAACGCTGCGCATGGGCGGTTGCTTTGGCTGTTAATCCCCGAAGTTCGTTAGTAATCACGCTTCAATGGTAGTAACTACTAGCAGCATCGATCTATTTAAAGACAGGGGCCAATCAAATCTGGATTTCCTGGGTTTGCTTGATCGCAGGAAACCTTAGCTCCGAGGCGGCACTTGGTTTATTCTTCTTTGGCTGAGCAGAGTGCAATTAAAGTGGCCCGATATAAGTACCTCGAAACCGATGCTCAAAGGCTGGGTCGCAGAAAATGCTAGGCAAGCCCAGGGCATTCAGGCATGTCACTCGCCCTTGGATTTATTGGCTTCTTCATAGAGTATGGGGCTTGGCCTTAATAACGGTCGGAAGAGTAGCTTGGCCTGCAATGATCTGTGCAAAATCAGTATCCATAGACCTAAGTAAGCGTATCGCGTAGCGATGCGTAGACCAGAGACGATTAATATCAAGCATTGGCCGTAGATGAGCAGCTCGGTTTCTCATCCACCGTAGTTCATGGGCATAGCGATATACCGCTTCATGTCGAACGCCGTGAAATCCTGATGACAGTGCTGAGTTCCATATTTCGACTCGTTTGTTTCGAGGACCAGCATTCGGGGAAGGAAGAATGCTAGTCCATGAACCGAAGTTCAAACTCGCCACCAAATCATCGTGAGTTGGTGGAACGGACCTCACAGAACGGCTACCGGGATGGGGCTTAGCATAATTATCTAGTGCCTTCTTCTCCCACCACCTTGGATATAGGTCTGAATCATTTCGGGGCTGCCATGAAGCGGGGACATTGGGACGAACTAGATGTTGCAAAATCGTTGGAGCCGGATTCACAATCCAATCTTCATGACCTCCGAGAGCAGCATTCCATTGACGGAGACGCATATCGATTGTGTCACGAAGCAAGACTTCAACTATCCCCGTCAGCTCGGTAACCGCGCTGGAGGCTTGTATATTCCATAGATAAAGCTGAGCTGCCTCAACAAGCCCTACCGTGGCTTGCTTATATGTCTGGAAGCGCGCAGGAGGGATAGCCCGTTCTATTTGCCTAGCCGCACGATATGTCAGTTTAGGCATCACACACTTGTCTTTCTTTTAGAATAGGTATAATATCTTAGCTATAAAGCGGGACAGTACCCGCAGCTACAGAATACCGGCGCTGAGAAACTATCTCAGGGCCGGATTCTTTTTATAGGTGGGGAAGCGCAGGCTTAAACGATATTTTGTAGGAATCGTTAGTGTTCTCAGTCGATACAACGTCATGGTGTGTGCTTGCGGTCTGTGCGCCCTTTCGCTGCTTTGGTAGACATAGCTGGGCCAAATCGCGGGTAGCAGCTGGGATCGACTACCCTAGGCTAACGTGAGCGAGCAGAAGAATACTGAAGTAAATGATGTCCCTGAGCAGCTGCGCATCCGCCGTGAAAAGCGCGACCGCCTGCTCGAATCCGGCGTAGAGGCCTACCCGGTATCCGTCGAGCGCACCATCGCGCTTAAGGAATTGCGCCATGACTTCCGCGTAGTGGCCGAGGGCGAAGAGCCGGGCAATGAAGAGGACGTGACCTACTTGGAGCCCGGCGAGGAAACCGAGGTTTCCCACGCCATTGCTGGCCGCCTTATCTTCATGCGCAATACCGGCAAGCTGTGCTTTGCCACCTTGCAGGACGGCGATGGCACCCAAATGCAGGCCATGCTTTCGCAGGCCAAGGTGGGCAAGGAGCGCCTCGATGCCTGGAAGTCCGATGTGGACTTGGGCGACTTCATCTCCGTTAGCGGCCACGTGGTTGCGTCCCGCCGTGGCGAGCTGTCCATCATGGCTGAGGAATGGACCATGGCGGCTAAGTCCCTGCGCCCGCTGCCGGTGTCCTTCGCGGAAATGGCTGAAGATACCCGCGTGCGCCAGCGCTATAACGACCTCATTATCCGCGAAGAGGCCCGCAAGAACGCCATGGTGCGCGTGAAGGTCATGCGCGCGCTGCGCAATTACCTGGAAGGCCAGGACTTTGTAGAGATCGAAACCCCGATGCTGCAGACCCTGCACGGTGGTGCGGCCGCTCGCCCGTTTATCACCCACTCCAATGCGCTCGATATTGACCTCTACCTGCGCATTGCCCCGGAGCTGTACTTGAAGCGCGCCGTCGTCGGTGGCATCGACCGCGTCTTTGAAATCAACCGCAACTTCCGCAACGAGGGCGTGGACCGCTCCCACTCGCCGGAGTTCGCCATGCTAGAGACCTACGCCGCCTGGGGCGATTACAACGATTGCGCCCGCATGACCCGCGAATCCATCCAGTCCGTGGCCCGCGAGGTCTTTGGTTCCACTACCGTCACGCTTGCCGACGGCACCGATTTCGACTTCGGCGGCGAGCAATGGCCCGAAATCGAGATGTATCCTTCCCTGAACGAGGCCTTGCAGCGCAAGTTCCCCGGCCAGCCGGAGGTCACCATCGATACCGACGTGGAGACCTTGAAGGGCATTGCCAAGGTCATCGGCCTCGACGTGCCGCAGGGCGAGGGCTGGGGCCACGGCAAGCTGGTGGAGGAAATCTGGGAGGTCCTGTGCGAGGACCAACTGGAAGGCCCCATTTTTGTGAAGAACTTCCCGGTGGAGACCTCCCCGCTAACCCGCCAGCACCGTTCCGAACCCGGCGTGACCGAAAAGTGGGACCTCTACGTGCGCGGCTTCGAGCTGGCCACCGGCTACTCGGAGCTTGTCGATCCCGTTGTCCAGCGCGAGCGCTTCGAGGATCAGGCCCGCCTTGCCGCCGGCGGCGATGAGGAAGCCATGGTCTTGGACGAGGACTTCCTCGCCGCGATGGAACAGGGCATGCCGCCCACGGCCGGTACCGGTATGGGCATGGACCGCCTGCTCATGGCCCTGACCGGCCTCGGTATCCGCGAGACCGTGCTCTTCCCACTGGTAAAGCCGGAACAGAAGTAGTCCATACCCGGCGCTCCCACTCGGTGCCCACCCGCGCGGGCACCGTTAGCGCAACGACACCGGCTGCAGCCTTCCTTTGGCTGCAGCCTTTTTGTTTGCCCATTGCACCCGCCGCGTGTGCCTCGCAGCCCGAGTCGCACGCCTACTTCTATCGACTTCACAAAAGTGCAACCTCCTCGGTGATATCTGAGCGGAAAATGCTACATTTCAGGGCCGAGTTTGCTCAGTTATCACCGAGGACCTATTGCATCAGACGTTGTGCATCGGAGGTCGCACTTTGCTGGAGGAACAGAAGTAGCCCGCAACGCTGCTGCAATCACCGAATCCGCCGACTTCACTGGGGTCGGCGGATTTTGTTTTCGCAATCGCAGGCAGCGGCGCCGGTAGGGCTTGCAAACTCATGTGATGGTGCACATACTGTGCGAAACTGAATATATGAAAAGAATCGTATCTCTCCTATCCGTCCCCTTATTAGCAGTCGGCCTCGCGTCGTGCTCTTCGCCCGACGATGACGCGGAGAACCAGGCCTTTAGTTCGCCCACAACGCAGGCATCCTCGGAAGAAACCTCCGCTCCTGAGTCAACGGAAGAGACAACCACAACGACTAAGCAGACGGAGGAGGAGAAAGATTCTCACGGTCTTAAACAGCGCGATGCCAAAGACTTTCTCGCGACCGGTCCCGCATACGAGCAGATGAACTCTTGGGGAGTAAAAAGCCCCGATGGGAAGGTTCAGTGCTCCTTCAATGAGCAATCTGAAGGCCCGTGGTGCTCCGTACAATTCTCCGACCCACCAATTCTGCCGGACCCGGAAATCCCGCAATGGGAGGCCAATATGGTTAGCTACAAGAAAGGCGCAGGGTTCTTTCCTGCGGCTGTAGTCGAGCCGGGCGATCTTGTTCCAGCACAACCACTCAATGCCGGCGAAGAGGTAGAAATCAGTGGCGTGACCTTTTCGGCCCCACATGAAGATGAATTTATGGTCACCGTCAACGGCCATCACTTCACTCTTAAAGATAACGGTCAGTTCTCCGCCGATACCTATCCATTAGAACCGGATTCCAATGGCTATGCGGAGCAAGGCACCATCTGTGGACAGATGGAGACTAAATGGGGCCTTAAAAATGTTTATGTGCAGGTAGATGGCACCAACTGCTCCAAGGCAATGGAAGTGGTGGATTACTATGTGCACTATGAGTTCAAGCCTAAAGAGGTCAATACGCGTGGCATCCTGAATATCGGCGAGTGGGAATGCAGCTTTGCTGCACCGAAATTCCTCGATGACACTGAGCCAAGCAACAGATTGCCCAATTGTCAGGACCGGAGCGGGATTAGCCGCGTCGTGCTGCTCGACGCGTAACCTCGATTAGCCTGCCAGGGGCCCAGCGGAGGTATCGCCGCGCAGGCGCTTGATGATGTTTTCTGCAGAAATCAGGCACATAGGCACGCCGACGCCCGGCACGGTGGTCGCACCAGCGTAGTAGAGGCCGGCCACCTTGCGCGAGGCATTGCGCCCGCGGAAGAATGCAGATTGAAATAGCGTATGCGCTGGCCCCAAAGCTCCACCTGACCAGGAGTGATAGCGCTCGGCAAAATCGGCTGGTCCGAGACTGCGTGTGATGGTGAGTCGCTCGCGGAGGTCAGGAATATCGGCGGTGCGGGAAAGCTGGTCGAGGGCGGCATCGGCAATAGCAGCAACGCGCGGGGAAGCCTCGGAGTGGTAGGCATCGCCGTGCCCGTAGGCTTCTGCAGCGGGTACGGGGACGAGGAAGAACAGGTTTTCGTGGTCTTCCGGTGCGACATTCGCGTCGGTGGCAGAAACCTTCGAAATGTAGATGGACTCAGAGGCGCCGAGGGGACGTTCTGGGTCCGGTGCGGAAAAGACCGCGCGGAAATCGGGGTCCCAGTCCTGGCTGAACAAAAAGGTATGGTGAGCTAGCTGCGGGAGCTTGCCCTGCACACCGGCAAGTACCACCACGGTGCCCAGCCCCGGATTGCGGCGGGCCCAGTAGCGCTCCGGATAGGTGCGCAGTTTCCGGGGAAGCAGCTGATTTTCGGTATGGTGCAAATCCGCGGCGGAGACCACAATATCGGCATCGATATGCCCGGTTGTCGTGCGGACACCGGTGGCACGTGTGGAAGACCCGCTGGCGGTGGTGATGGCGGTGACCTCTTCGCCCAAGCGGAATGTGGCGCCGAATTTTTCTGCTTGGCGGTAAATGGCCTGCACCACTGCGTGGAATCCGCCGAGGGGGTAGCGCACGCCTTCCACCAGGTCGGTATGGCTTAAAAGGGAATACAGTGCTGGGGCCGCGGCGGGCTCGGAAGAGAGAAAAACTGCTGGGTAGCTCAGAATCTGGCGCAGGCGCGTATCCGAAAATTGCCCGTTGACGTGTTTTTGCAAGCTGGTAGTCAGCAGCGCTGCAATCCGCGCTAGCCGATGCCGAATATCTGCATGCACCAGGTTCAACGGCGCCGAAAATGTGGTGTACAAAAAGTGATCGAGCGCTACGTGGTAGGCGTCGCTGGCATCTGCTAAATAAGTGCGCACCTGGCTGCCAGCACCTGGTTCAATCGATTCGAAGAGGTGGGCAACGTTATCGGTCCCGGAATGTACATCCACGGGGGTAGGGCGCGCGGCGGTGCCAGGAGCGGATTCGGCGGGGCCGCCGGTATAGACGCGGTAATCGGGTGAGAGGCCCACCAGATCCAGTTCCTTTTCTGTCGAGGTACCGCAGAGGGAAAAGAAGTGGTCGAAGGCATCCGGCATGAGGTACCAGGACGGTCCGGTATCCCAGCGGAACCCCGCCTCCGTATAGCTGCCCGCGCGTCCGCCTACCTCGTCTAGGGAATCTACGACGGTAACCTCGTAGCCCTCTTTTCCCAGGAGGGCAGCGGTGGCAAGGCCGGCGATGCCGGCCCCGATGACGACAGCGTGCATAATGTTCTCCTTAGTATTCAGTCTTCGGCGGGGTTCTTCATCTACGTGCGGGTTCATCTACGTGCGGGTTCATCTACGTGCGGTGCGCTATCGCACCGCACGCACCGCGCGGGCGGCCAGCCACGCCTTGGTGCGATTCGGCACGGATATGCGGGTGGTTTTTAACTCCGCGGCGGGGGTAGCGGCGAGCCGGTTGGTGAGCTCGGCAAAGATATCGGCGGCCGCGCGCACGCCAACGCGGGCGGATAGCGGCAAGAGGTGTATGGCTTTTTCGGCGGCGGCGAGCTCGCGGCGGATTTCGGCGATGAGGGCGGACTTGGCGGCCTCGGAAAGCTCGCCACCAGCGGCCTGCGGGAAATAGGCCCGGCCCAGGACCGAGGAGTCCTCGCCCAGATCCCGCAGGAAGTTAATCTTTTGAAACGCGGAACCCAAGTAGCGCGCACCGCGGTCCATCGTGGCGCGATCGGCGGCGGAGACGGTCTCTTCCGCCAAGAAGACCTGCACACACAATAAGCCGATGACCTCGGCGGAGCCGTAGATATACTCGGCGAGCTCGGAAGCGGAATACTCCCGATGGGTGAGATCTGCGCGCATGGAATCGAAAAAAGCCACGAGATGATCGCGCTGGAAGCCGCAGCGCCTGGCGGTAATGGCATAAGAGTGCACGACGGGATCGGTGTGCAGCCTTTTCTCCGGCGCCGCCAAGATAGCGGCCTCGTAGGCATCGAGCGCGGCGGCGGCATCGATGCGGGCTTGATGTGCGGTGCCATCGACAAGCTCGTCCGCGATGCGCACCACGGCATAAAGGTGGCGGATGTCTTCGCGCACCCGCCCGCGCAACAGGCGCGTGGCCAGGGAAAAACTGGTGGAATACTGCCCCATAACCCGCGCGGCCGCGCGCGAGGCCGCCTGGTCATAGCGAGTCAACATACTTGCAAAAGTAGCACGCGCCCAAAGCACCCTAGCGGTTGGTGGCCCGCGGCTGGCCCTCGGCAAAACCGGCTGCCGATTGCACGCCCACGGTGGCGCGCTCGTGGAAGCTAGCCAGTGAATCGGCCCCGGCGTAGGTGCAGGATGAGCGCACGCCGGAGATGATGCGGTCTACCAAATACTCCACGCCGCCGTGCTCCGGATCGAGGTAGATGCGCGAGGTGGAAATGCCTTCCTCAAACATCTCCCGGCGGGCGCGCTCGAAGGCCTCGGTGGCGGAATTGCGCCCGCGCACCGCCCGGCGCGAGGCCATGCCGAACGATTCCTTGTAGAACGATCCATCGGCGTCCTTGTGCAGGTCACCGGGCGATTCAAAGGTGCCGGCGAACCAGGAGCCAATCATCACATTGGACGCGCCCGCAGCCAGCGCCAGGGCCACGTCGCGGGGATCGCGCACGCCGCCATCGGCCCACACGTGCGCACCAACCTCGCGAGCCGCGGCCGCGCATTCCAGCACGGCGGAAAACTGCGGGCGGCCCACGCCGGTTTGCATGCGGGTGGTGCACATCGCGCCGGGGCCCACGCCGACCTTGATAATATCCGCGCCCGCCTCGGCCAGCTCGCGCACGCCGGCGGCCGTGACGACGTTGCCAGCGGCAATCGGTAGGCCCAGATCCAGGGCCTTGACCTTGCGCAGCGCCGCCAGCATGCTGTCTTGATGGCCGTGGGCGGTATCGATGACGAGGACGTCAGCGCCGGCATCGGCAAGCGCCCGCGCCCTGCCCTCAACGTCGCCATTAATGCCCACCGCAGCACCGATGTGCAAGCGCCCCTGCTTGTCGATGCCCGGCTTATACATCGTCGCCCGCAGCGCACCCTTGCGCGTCAAAATGCCCGCCAGCGTGCCATCCGGATTGACCACTGGGGCGAGCTTGCGCGAGGTTGCGCGCAGGCGGGTAAAGGCCTCCTGCGGGTCGATGCCCACCGGCAGGGTCACCAAATCCGGGGTCATGAGCTCGCCCACGGCGGTGAAATTATCCTGCCCGCGCAGGTCCTTCGGCGTAATGATGCCCACAGGCAGCGCGCCGTCGACTACGATGGCCGCGCCGTGGGCGCGCTTGTGCAAAAGGTTGCTGGCATAGCCCACCGTATGGTGCGGCTTGATGGTGATAGGGGTGTCATAGACCAGGTCGGCGGCCTTTACCGAGGCGATCGTCTCCGCCGCGGCCTCCAGGCTGAGGTCCTGCGGCAGGATGGCCATGCCGCCGCGCCGGGCGATGGTTTCTGCCATGCGGCGGCCGGCCACAGCGGTCATATTCGCCACGATGAGCGGGATGGTATTGCCCGTGCCATCGGCCGCGGTGAGGTCGACCGCCTGCCGCGAGCCAACATCTGAGTGGTTCGGCACCATAAATACATCCGAGTAGGTCAGCTCGTAGGGCGGGCGGGAATCATTGAGGAAATGCACTGTGAGATTGCCTAACGTGAATCGAGGGTGCAGGAAAAGACATCTAAATCATACGCCCCAAGTTTTGCAGGTTTAGCCAAGTCAGTATCCTGATTTGGTGTCTCAGAATCCCGCTCCGAAAATCTCCGCAGAGGTCATAGTCAACCTCACCATCTTGGTGCTCTCCGCGATGGTGATGATTTTGAATGAAACCGCCCTTTCGGTGGCGCTGCCCACCATCATGGCGGATTTCTCCATCCCGGCGACCTCCGCGCAGTGGCTGCTGACCGGCTTCTTGCTCACCATGGGTGTGGTCATTCCCACCACCGGGTTCCTGATGGATAAATTCACCACCCGGCAGATTTTTGGCGCCTCCACCGGCGTTTTCCTCACGGGCACGGTGCTGGCGGCCCTCGCCCCGGCCTTTGGGTTGCTGCTTGCCGGCCGCGTGCTGCAGGCCGCCGGTACCGCGCTGATGATTCCTACCCTTATGACCGTGGCCATGACGCTCGTTCCACCGCAACGCCGCGGCACCGTCATGGGCATTATCACCGTGGTCATCTCCGTGGCGCCGGCCCTGGGCCCCACCGTCGGCGGGTTCATTTTGAGCATGGCGACCTGGCACGTCATCTTCTGGACCATGGTCCCGCTCATCGCCGCCATTTGCATCGCCGGCTACTTCCGCCTGGTCAACGTGGGCGAGCGCAGGGATACCCCGCTCGATATCCCGTCGGTATTCTTATCCGCCCTGGCCTTCGGCGGGCTCATTTATGGCCTATCGTCCATCGAGAAGATGGTGGAGGGCGGCTCGCTTGCCGATGCCCTCGTGCTCCTCCTCGGCGTCCTCACCCTCATTACCTTTACCGTGCGCCAACTCCGGCTGGCTAAGGTAAACCGCGCGCTTTTGGACCTGCGCCCGTTTAAAGTCCGCAATTTCACCCTCGCGGTCATCGCCATGCTGCTCATGTTCGCCCTGCTGCTGGGCACGGTGAATATCCTGCCCATTTATCTACAGACCTCGCTAGCGGTATCCTCGCTGGTCACCGGCCTCGTGGTGATGCCCGGCGGCCTTTTGCAGGGCGGGATTTCCCCGATTGTGGGACGGATTTATGACGCCCTTGGACCTCGGCCGCTGTTGATTCCCGGCGCAGTCATGTTTTCTACCGGCATCTGGCTGATGACCCTGCTGACAGAAAACAGCGAGGTGTGGATGGTCATCGGCATGCATATCCTGTTCGCCGTGGGCATCGCGCTCATGATGACCCCGCTGATGACGGTCTCGCTGTCCTCGCTTCCCGATGACCTCTACTCCCACGGCTCTGCCATTCTAAATACGCTGCAGCAACTCGCCGGCGCGGCGGGTACCGCCTTCCTCGTGGCCTTTTTGACCAGCGGCACCAAATCCGGCCAAGCCGAGGGGATGAGCGAGGCCGCCGCCACCGCCCAAGGCGCGCACTGGGCCTTCCTTTTCGCCGGCGTGCTCTCGCTTTTCGTGCTCGTGCTAGCGCCCCTGCTCAAACGCGTGCCCGCCGAAGACTAGTCCCCGTGCCGGGAAGCTGCACGTCGCCCGACGCGCCGACGGAGTGGCCTCCGCGCGGGCGTTCCGGGCCATCCCGCCGCCGGTTATCTTGCGACGCCTACTGCGCACACAGCGGCAGCTTTAGCCGCGCGGCTTCGGCATCGTCGCCCCACACCATGAAGATGGACTGAGTACCCTCTACGGCCATGACGTAGGTCTGCGGATCCGTTGAGGCCTCGTAGCTTTGGATGGTGCACCTATCGTTAGACAGCTCTACTGGGTCAGCGTCTGGGAGGACGGCATCGCGTTCTTCCACGCTGGGGTAGTAGGCGGCGGTGTAGTCGAAACCGTCTCCCGAGCAGGTGATCTTCGCTTCTTGACCATCCTCTGGGGCGCGGGAGGAACACTCCGCGCCGAGCGCGCCGTCTTGGCCGCTGCGCGAGCCAATCAGGCTCGGATAAGCATTCGCTAGGTTCTTTTCCTTGTCATCCCAGCTGGGGTAGGACAGGAAATACCACAACGCTCCCGCCGCAGCCACTGCGATGACGGCCAAAACAGAAATGAGCGCGATGAGCCCGCCCTTGCCCTTCTTCTTTGGCGGGGCCGCATTCATCGGTGGTACCGGCTGTTGCTGGTATTGCTGTTGATACTGCGGCTGATACTGGGGGCCCGCCTGGTTCTGCGGCGGGAACTGCTGCTGCGGTTGCGGTGGGAACTGTTGTTGCGGCTGGGACTCGGGCTCTTCGGCCTGCACCGGCGGGAACTGCGAAGTATCGAGATCGCGCTCGGGGCGCAGCGCTGCCACCACCTCTTTGGCGCTCGAGTAATCTTTGTCCGGCGTAAAGGAAGGGCACGTGGCGGCAACGAGTTTTTGGAAGGCGCGGACGGCATCGGCGCCGGTCACGCTCTCGGCCTTTTCTGGAGTTTTCTCGGCGGTTTCCTCCGCCGATTCCTCCGCCGTGCTGGCACCACCTGGACCCGCGGCGGCGAGGACAGCGACCTCCTTGTCCTCATCCACGAAAACGCGCTCGGCGTGAAGCCCATGGACGGCGAAATCCGGGTGGTTGCGGCTAATCAGGAAATCCACCGCGCCGGCCACGGGGGTGAGGATTTCTTGGGCGCGGTGAGTGGTGGGGGCATCGGCAAGCGCGGGCAAGGCTGTGCCTGAGCAGCCCTTGCGGACCAAAAACTCCTGGCCATCCGCAGTCGTTCCGGAGCCCACCAAGCCGGCAAGCGCAGGGTGGTGCAGGCCGTGCAAGGCGGTGGAGGCCTTGACTATGCCCGTAGTCCCCGGAGCGAAAATCTCCACCGTAAGTTCCTCGTTAGTGGAGCCATCCTCCACGGCAAAAAGGGTGGAATTAGGCGCCTCATCCAGCACTGCCTTTTCGTGCAAGTTGTGCAGGGAAGCAAAGAATTCGGGAAGGTGTGGCACGGTTGGTTTAGTCCTTTGCATCTATGGAACGACAGGGAGAATGAAGAAGATTCTAGGCCAAATGGGGCCTGTTCGCTACCGGCGTACACCCATGTGAGCTGCGAGTATGGGCAGTTTGGGCCGTGTAGAGGGCGCTGGGGGCCAAAAACAGGAAATCCTTTGGGGCGTGCGGCGTTACAGTGGGTACCACATTAGAAGCGAAATTTTAGGGGAGTCATGTTCGAGAGGTTTACAGACCGTGCTCGTCGCGTCATCGTCTTGGCGCAAGAAGAAGCACGCATGCTTAACCACAACTACATCGGAACCGAGCACATCCTGCTCGGCCTTATCCACGAAGGAGAAGGTGTAGCTGCCAAGGCTTTAGAGTCCATGGGCATTTCCTTGGAGGACGTGCGCCGTGAGGTAGAGGAGATCATCGGCCAGGGTAGCCAGCCGCACACCGGCCACATTCCTTTTACCCCGCGCGCCAAGAAGGTCCTCGAGCTGTCCTTGCGCGAAGGCCTGCAGATGGGGCACAAGTACATCGGCACGGAGTTCCTCCTGCTCGGACTTATCCGTGAGGGTGACGGCGTTGCCGCACAGGTGCTGACGAAGCTGGGTGCTGATCTGCCGCGCGTGCGCCAGCAGGTTATCCAATTGCTGTCTGGCTACGAAGGCGGCCAGCAAGAAGGCGGCGGCGACTCGAACCAGGGCCCAGGCCCCATCGGTGCGGGCGCAGGCTCCGGTGCCGGTGCCGGCGGGCGCGGTGGTTCCGGCGGCTCGGGCGAGCGCTCCAACTCGCTCGTGCTAGACCAGTTTGGCCGCAACCTCACCCAGGCAGCCAAGGACGGCAAGCTAGACCCCGTCGTGGGCCGCGAGTCCGAGGTTGAGCGCATCATGCAGGTGCTCTCGCGCCGCACCAAGAACAACCCAGTGCTCATCGGTGAGCCTGGCGTTGGTAAGACCGCAGTGGTTGAGGGCTTGGCGCTGGACATTGTTAACGGCAAGGTCCCAGAAACTCTCAAGGACAAGCAGCTGTACTCGCTTGACCTGGGTTCTTTGGTTGCCGGTTCCCGCTACCGCGGTGACTTTGAGGAACGCCTGAAGAAGGTTCTTAAGGAAATTAACCAGCGCGGCGACATCATCTTGTTCATCGATGAGATCCACACCCTCGTCGGTGCCGGTGCTGCCGAAGGTGCCATCGACGCCGCTTCGCTGCTAAAACCCAAGCTGGCCCGCGGCGAGCTGCAGACAATCGGTGCTACCACCCTGGATGAGTACCGCAAGCACATCGAAAAGGATGCCGCGCTGGAGCGTCGTTTCCAGCCGGTGCAGGTCGATGAACCTTCGCTGGATGACACCTTCCTCATCCTGAAGGGCCTGCGCGATAAGTACGAGGCGCACCACCGCGTGTCCTACACCGATGAGGCGCTGCACGCCGCCGCGCAGCTGGCGGACCGCTACATCAATGACCGCTTCTTGCCGGACAAGGCCGTCGACCTCCTCGATGAGGCCGGTGCCCGCATGCGCATCAAGCGCATGACCGCCCCGAAGGGCCTGCGCGAGGTCGATGACCGCATTGCCGAGGTTCGCCGGGAAAAGGAAGCGGCTATCGATGCCCAGGACTTCGAAAAGGCCGCCGGCTTGCGCGATGACGAGCGCAAGCTGGGTGAGGAGCGCTCCGAGAAGGAAAAGCAGTGGCGCTCCGGTGACCTGGAGGAAATCGCCGAGGTGGGCGAGGACCAAATCGCTGAGGTTCTGGCGCACTGGACCGGCATCCCCGTGCTGAAGCTGACGGAGAAGGAATCTTCCCGCCTGCTCAACATGGAAGAAGAGCTGCACAAGCGCATCATTGGCCAGGACGAGGCGGTCAAGTCCGTCTCCCGCGCCATCCGCCGCACCCGTGCAGGCCTCAAGGATCCGCGCCGTCCGTCCGGTTCCTTCATCTTCGCCGGCCCGTCCGGTGTGGGTAAGACCGAGCTGTCGAAGTCGCTGGCTAACTTCCTCTTCGGTTCGGATGATGACCTCATCCAGATCGATATGGGTGAGTTCCACGACCGCTTCACCGCCTCCCGCCTCTTCGGTGCCCCTCCGGGATACGTTGGCTACGAAGAGGGCGGCCAGCTGACCGAGAAGGTTCGCCGCAAGCCGTTCTCCGTGGTGCTTTTTGATGAGATCGAAAAGGCCCACAAGGAGATCTACAACACCTTGCTGCAGGTGCTGGAAGATGGCCGGCTTACCGATGGCCAGGGTCGCGTCGTCGACTTCAAGAACACCGTCCTCATCTTCACCTCGAACCTGGGTACCCAGGACATCTCGAAGCCGGTGGGCTTGGGCTTTACCGGCGCCAGCGAGAACGATTCGGACGCCCAGTACGAGCGCATGAAGGCGAAGGTTAACGACGAGCTGAAGAAGCACTTCCGCCCCGAGTTCCTGAACCGTATCGATGACGTCGTGGTCTTCCACCAGCTCACCCGCGAGCAGATCGTGCAGATGGTTAACCTGCTCATTGACCGCGTGGGTACCCAGCTGGAAGAGCGCGATATGGGCATCGAGCTCACCGATAAAGCCCAGAACCTCTTGGCCCAGCGCGGCTTCGACCCGGTTCTTGGTGCCCGCCCGTTGCGTCGCACCATTCAGCGCGATATCGAGGACCAGCTCTCGGAGAAGATTCTCTTCGGCGAGATTGGCGCCGGCGAGATCATCTCGGTCGACGTCGAAGGCTGGGACGGCGAGTCCAAGGACGACTCCGGCGCTACCTTCACCTTCACCCCGCGCCCGAAGCCGCTGCCGGATGACATCGATGAGCCCTCGCTTGCCGATGCCTCCGTGCGCGACAACAACCCCTCCGACGAGGCCGCCGACGGTTCCGCTTCGGATAATTCCGATTCCGATTCCGATGGCGACAACGGCGATGGTAACGGCGGCCCAGAGGGCGACGATCCGAAGGATGGTGGCCCGAAGGACGGCGGTTCCGGTTCCAGCAATGATGGCATCGACACCAACGGCGAGCCAGATGTCATTTCCCCGGATGTGCCTTCGGAAAAGCCGGGCCTCGGCAACTCCGACGACGATGGCAAGAACCCGCCACCGGCAGGCGCTGGCCAGCCGATGTAACTAATCGGCTAAGCCCCGCCCCCGTGCGGGCCTGCATAAACCACCCACGGTTCCACCGCGAACCCTGGGTGGTTTTCGTATGCGCCCACCCATGGTCAGCTTGCTCACCAGCCGGGGCGGGCGAATGCCTCTGTCCAGCGGTATGGCGGTACAGCGGCCCGCTGGTTCTGTGGCGCAGCGTCGTGCACGGGGGTATTGCTAGAATGACCGGTTATGGGACTTCAGTATCGTTCGCGCAAAAAGACCGGCAAGAATAGCTGGATTAACATCTCCGGATCCGGTGCCTCCATGTCCACGAAGATTGGGCCGGTGACCTTTAATTCCCGCGGCGGCATGTGGGTCAACCTACCGGGCGGACTCAACTTCCGCGGTCGCTGGCGTTAGCGAGTCGCTGCGCCTAAACGCTGGCAGGCCCGGCGGCCAGTTAGTCCGGCAGATGGAAGAGGCCGGCGGGGTTTTGCTCGGCGAGGCCATCGTCAAGCAGCGAAGCCAGCGCGCGGGAACGCTGCGCGGCATCGGGCCAGACTACGTCGATCGCGGACTGCGGCACTGGGTGATCGGCGGCGCGCAGCACGTCTAGGATTTTGCCGCGCACCTGCCTATCGGTCCCGGCAAATTTCTGCACGCGCTTTTTGGCGCGCGTTTGTTCCGCGGCGGAAGGTTCGGGGCATCCGGCGAGCTGCCAGGCGCAGGTCGCGCGCAGGGGGCAGCGCTTACAATCGGGATTTTTCGCAGTACACACCAGCGCGCCGAGCTCCATGAGCGCGGCGGAAAAACGCGGCCCATTGCGCTCGGGCAACAGCGCGGCCACAGCGGCGAGCTCGCGCTTGGAGGGCGACGGAGCGAGGAAATTCCCGTCTTCGGCGCGGGCATAGACACGGCGCACGTTGGTATCGACCACCGGCACGTTCTGGCCAAAGTGAAAGCACGCCACGGCGCGGGCGGTATAGTCGCCAATTCCAGGCAGCGCCAGCAGCTCATCCACGTCCGCCGGAACCTCGTCCATTACCCCCGCGCACTCCCAGAGCCGCAGCGCGCGCCGCGGGTAGCCGAGCTTGCCCCACGCGCGCAACACCTCGGCGCGGGAGGCTTGGGCGAAGTCCGCGGGGGTGGGCCAGCGCCGCATCCACTCCTCCCACACGGGGGCGACGCGCGCGACGGGGGTTTGCTGGCTCATGACCTCGGAAAGCAGCACTCCCCAGGCGGAGGTACCGGGGCGCCGCCAGGGTAAATCGCGTTCATTGGCGTCAAACCAGGAAAGAAGTGCGTGCGTATCCATCTCGCAGGACAGTCTAGGGCATTAAAATATACTTCATGCCATTAAGTAACGTTGCCCATAATCCGCAGGCCGTCTGGGAGGCCCTCCAGGCCGGAAACCAGCGCGTCATCGACGGCACCATCATGGATCTCAACAAGATTTATGAGCGCGAAGGGCTCACCAAGGGCCAGGATCCCCGCGTGGTGGTCCTGGCTTGCTCGGATTCCCGCGCGCCCATCGAGCACATCTTCAATATCGGCTTTGGCGATGCCTTCGTCATCCGCACCGCCGGCCACATCCTCGACGCCTCCGTGCTGGCTTCCTTGGATTATGCGCTCGACCACCTGCACCCCAACCTGCTGGTGGTCTTGGGTCACCAGTCCTGCGGTGCGGTGGCGGCCGCGGTGGATTTTGTCAGCGGCGGCGAGCTGCCCATCGGCCTGCAGCGGCCCATCATCGAGAAGGTCGCGACGTCCGCCTGGACTGCGGGGCCTGATGCCACGCTTGCCGATGTCGAGCGCCAACACACCCTCCAAACCGTCACCCAGGTAGTGGCCAGCATCCCCAACGTGCGCAAGCAGCTTGACGATGGCTCCTTCGGCATCGTCGGCGCCCGCTACCTCCTCGAGGACTCGCGCGTGGAGCCGTTGCACTCTTACGGCGTTGAGTTGACACGCGGAGCCCTCTTAGCGGATCCAGGCGCGTCTACCACTTAAAATTGAGTGCGTGAACCAGAATAAGCCCCTTCCAGAAGAGATCTATAAGCGCCGCCGGGTCGCCGCGCTTATCATCGTGATCGTCCTGGCCGTGGTGCTGATCTGGGCGGCGGTGGCCGCCTTCGGCGGCGATAGCGATGATTCCGTTGCCGCGTCCTCAGAGTCTTCGGCGGCGACCACGTCTTCGGAATCCACCAGCGAATCTGAAACCACGTCCGCGGATTCGACGGGCGAATCCGAATCCGAGTCTGCCTCTGAATCTGAGTCCGAGGCGGAGGAAGCAGGGGATGGGGCATCGGAAAGCAAGGAGCCCGAGGAGTCCGTGCACGCCGCGAAGGATACCTGCTCGCTTGAGGATTTGGAGGTGCGCACTTCCATGCTCAACTACTCCGTGCCGGACGGCGAGCTGCCGAAGTTCTTTATGACCGTGACCAACCCCACCGCCGCGGATTGCACGATCGATCTAGATGAGAACTCGCTGCGCTTCGAGGTCTACAAGATGGCCGATAACCAGCGCGTGTGGTCCGATACCGATTGCTACGCCTCCGTACAGACCGGAGAGCAGACCTTCCCTGCGGGCAAGGAGCTGAAATTCGAGGCCGAATGGTCCCGCCAGGCGTCCGAACCGGGCAAGTGCACCGACCGCCCGACCGCCGAGCCGGGTGCTTACTTCGCCCACACGGTCATTGGCGATAATTCCTCCCCGCCGCAGGACTTCACCCTCCGCTAAGCGCGCGGCCTCCTTGCAGTCGGCCGCTCGGAAGCAGCTCGGGCAGAACCAGCTCGGGCGGAAATAGCCCGCGCGGGAGCAGGTCGCGTGGAAGCAGTCCGCGCAGAGCCAGCCCGGGCGGAAGCAGGTCGCGCGGGAGCAGACCGCACGGAAGTTCGCGCCGCTGGAGCACCCGGCTCCTCGTCGCCAGCCAGGCTAGAACCGGCCGGGTTAGAACCGGCCAGCGGTTACGGTTGGTCTACGGCTGGACCGCGGCGAGGGCCTCGCCAAGCGTTGCAACTTGGCGCACCTGCATGCCGTCCACGGGGTTGATTTCCCCGCGCGGGACAATCGCCCGCTTGTATCCCAGCCGCGCCGCCTCCTGCAGGCGCCGCTCAACATTGGGCACCGGCCGCAGCTCGCCTGCCAGGCCCACCTCGCCGATGACCACGGTCTTCGCAGGCAGCGGCTGCTCGTGCAGCGAGGACCACGTGGCCAGCGCCACCGCGAGGTCGGTTGCGGTTTCGGTAATCCGCATGCCGCCCACCGTGGCTACATACGCATCCTTATCGTTTGTGCGCTGTCCGGCGTGCGCCTGCAATACGGCCAGCACCATGGGCACGCGGTTGGCATCGAGTCCGGTGACCACGCGCCGCGGATTTTTCGCCACGGGGTCCACGGTCAGCGCTTGGACCTCGGCGAGGATGGGCCGCACACCGTCCATGGCGACGGTCACCGCGGAGCCATCCGGCGTCGTGCCCCGGTGGGAAAGGAAGAGCCCCGACGGGTCCGCGACCTCCCTAATACCCCCGGCGGTTTGCTCGAAACAGCCCACCTCGTCGGTCGCGCCGAAGCGATTTTTCATCCCGCGCAGCATGCGCAAGCTGGACTGGCGGTTGCCCTCGAAGTTTAAGACGACATCGACAAGATGCTCCAAAACCCGCGGTCCCGCCACGTTTCCGTCCTTGGTCACGTGCCCCACCAGCAGCACGGGGATGCCGGTGGATTTCGCCAGCGACGTCAGCGCCGCGGTCACGGCGCGCGATTGCGCGACGCCGCCGGGCACGCCTTCCACCCCCACTGCATGCATGGTCTGCACGGAGTCCACGATGATGAGGCCGGGCTTGACGGCATCGACGTGCCCAAAGACGGCGTCCAGGTTGGATTCGGCCGCGAGGTACAGCGATTCCTGCAGCGCCCCGGTGCGCTCGGCGCGGGCGCGGACCTGGCCGGCGGATTCCTCGGCGGTGGCGTAGAGGACGGTGCGGCCGAGCTGCGCCCACCGGGAGGCGACCTCGAGAAGCAGCGTGGATTTGCCCACGCCGGGCTCGCCGGCCATGAGTACCACCGAGCCCGGCACGATGCCGGAGCCCAGCACGCGGTCGAGCTCGCCGATGCCCGTGCGCACCGTCTTCGTCGCCTGCGCGCCCACCTGCGTGATGGGCTGCACCGGGCTCGCAGGCGCCACGCTCGCATGCCCCCCGCTTGCCGATGCCCCCGCCACCACCGGCGCCTTTTCCTCCATCGTGCCCCACGAACCGCAATCCGGGCAGCGCCCGAGCCACTTGGGGGAGACATAACCGCATTCGGAGCAGGTGTGGATGGGGCGAGATTTTTTGGCCATGGTGTAGAGCCTAGAACGTGGCGGCAAAAACGACGAACGCGCCCGTACTCCGCAAAGTAGGGCGCGCGTGCGGTGGCTATTAGTGGTGCGAGTTACCGGTGTTCGCGTCGGTGGTGTAGCCCTCTGGGGATTCCACGTCGCGGTCGTACTTACCGGACTCCATCTGGGAGGCGGCGACGGTGGCGTCGATCTCGATGGTGCCGTTGGAGAACTCGAAGGTCACCGGGCGGTGGCCGGCGTAGCCAAAGTCATCGTTATCCAGGTGGGTGGCCACGTACTGCACGGTCTCGGAATCGTGATCCGGGGTTGCGTCCAGGTTCTTCTGGGAGTCCGCCACGATGGAGTGATCGCGCTTAAGCGGCTGGGTCTGCTTCATCTCGACGGTCTGGCCATCGACCTTCACGGACTTCAAAGTGATGACATCGGTTTCATAGCCCTGGTTGACGGCGTTGAACTTCAATGCGGCGCCACCGTCAGGCTCTGTCAGGATGGTGACATCGCGGACGGCAATCTTATCGTCATTGGTGCTGGCAGAAGCACCATCAACCGCAGCTACCTTCTCTGCGGTCTGGGCGATGTGGCCTGCCGAGCAAGAAGCCAGCGCCAAAGCGGAGACGGCGGTAACGGAAATAATGGCACCGCGGCGGGCGGCGGACTTCAGGGACTGCACGTTGAGCATCCTCCATCAATTGCGATCTCAGGACTTATCAAATCTTTAGCCTAGTCCCTTTCGATATAAAGTACACAGTTTCTCGCTAACCTAGCGGGTAGTCCGTGGGGGTAATCGGGGGCATCCGGTGGTAGGCATGTCGCGCGTGATAAAATGGCGGCCTTAGTCATCGGCATATTCACGGGATTATAAGGAGTGGCAATGGAATATAAGGTCGGCGAGGTCGTCGTCTACCCGCACCACGGCGCGGCGGTCATCGAGGATATCGAAACTCGCGAAATGGGCGGCGAAGAGCTGGAATACCTCGTGCTGCACATTAACCAATCCGATCTCGTCGTCCGCGTGCCCAAGAAGAATGCGGATAACGTCGGCGTGCGCGATGTCGTGGGCAAGGAGGGCCTAGAAAAGGTTTTCTCCGTGCTGCGCGATGAGGACGTGGAAGAGGCCGGCAACTGGTCCCGCCGCTACAAGGCCAACCAGGAGCGCCTGGCCTCCGGCGATATCAACAAGGTCGCAGAGGTGGTGCGCGATCTGTGGCGCCGCGATCAGGACCGCGGCCTGTCCGCCGGCGAGAAGCGCATGCTGGGCAAGGCCCGCACCATCTTGGTGGGCGAGCTGGCGCTGGCGCAGCCGGTCGATGACAAAAAGGCCGATACCATGATGGAAGAAATCGACGCCACCATCGAGCGCCACCGCGCCGCAGGTCTAGTCGATGACCAGTCCATCACCACCGATATCGACAACGACATCGATCTCGATGACCTCTCCTTCGACGACGAAGACTAAACCCCGCGTTATCGCCTTAATCGCCGCGGCCGGGCAAGGCACCCGCCTCGGCGCGGAGGTGCCCAAGGCCTACGTCGAACTTCGCGGCCGCACCCTCCTGGAGCGATCCGTGCGCACCATGGCCAACTCCGGCCTCGTGGACGAGGTCATCGCGGTGGTGAGCCCGGCCATGGAGGGGGAAGCTGGGGGCATCGTCAAGCGCGTGGGCGCAGATATCCCGGTGCGCCTGGTGCATGGGCGAGGCGAGCGCGCCGATTCGATTTGGGCCGGGCTGCAGGCCATTCCGGACGAGGATGCCGTGGTGATCATCCACGATGCCGCCCGCGCGCTTACGCCCACCGCGATGGTCGAGCGCGTGGCGCGGCGCGTTCTTGCCGGCGCGCCCGCCGTCATTCCCGTGGTTCCCGTGACCGATACCATCAAAGAAGTCGCCGGTAACGCCGTGGTTGGCACCCCCGATCGCGCCCGCCTGCGCGCCGTGCAGACCCCGCAGGGTTTCCGCCTCGCCGCGCTGCGCCAGGCCAACCTGGATTATTGGCGCGAGCAGCCGGATTTCACCGCCACGGACGATGCCAGCCTGGTGGAATGGCACGGCCAGCGCGTGGAGACCGTGCCGGGCGATATCCTCGCCTTCAAAATCACCACCCCCACGGACCTGACCCTGGCCCACGCCCTTGCAGAGGAGCAGCATGACTGAGCCCATCATTCCCCGCGTCGGCATCGCGACCGACGCCCACCAGATCGAAGCCGGCAAGCCCTGTTGGATTGCCGGGCTGCTTTTCGATGACACCCCCGGCTGCGAAGGCCACTCCGACGGCGACGTCGTAGCCCACGCGCTTGTCGATGCCCTCCTCTCCGCCTCCCACCTCGGCGATCTCGGCTCTTTCGTGGGGGTGGGCCGGCCCGAATACGACGGTGTGTCCGGCGCCCAGCTCCTGCGCGAGTGCCGTGAGCTGCTGGAAGCGGAAGGTTTTATCATCGGCAATGCCGCCGCCCAGCTCATTGGCCAGACGCCGAAGATGGGCCCGCGCCGCGAGGAAGCCGAGGCCGTGCTTTCGGAAATCCTCGGCGCTGATGTGTCCATTTCCGCCACCACGACCGACCATTTGGGCTTTACTGGCCGCAAAGAGGGCCGCGCGGCGGTGGCAACGGCCGTTGTCTGGCGGCGCCAACACTAACCCCGCGCACGGGTGATTTAGACTGGGGGCGTGAGTACTTTGCGCATTTTTGACACAGCCACCCGCAGCCAACGCGACTTCGAGCCGATCCGCCCCGGCCACGCCTCCATCTACTTGTGTGGCGCCACTCCGCAGGCGCAGCCGCATATCGGGCACCTGCGCTCCGGCGTGGCTTTCGATATCCTGCGCCGCTGGCTGCTCGCGCAAGGCTATGACGTCGCGCTCGTTCGCAATGTCACCGATATCGATGACAAGATCCTCACCAAGGCCGCCGAGAATAATCGCCCCTGGTGGGAGTGGGTGTCCACCTACGAGCGCGAGTTCACCAAGGCCTATAACCTGCTCGGCGTGCTCCCGCCGTCCGTGGAGCCGCGCGCGACGGGGTTTGTCACCCAGATGGTCGAGTACATGCAGCGGCTTATCGATGCCGGCTTTGCCTACCCCGTTCCCGCCCAAGACGCCGAGGCCACCCCGCAGACCGATGGCGCGGCCGGATCCGTGTACTTTGACGTCGAGGCCTGGACCAAGGCGGAGGGATCCGACTACGGTGCGCTGTCTGGCAACCGCGTCGAGGAGATGGAACAGGGCGAGTCAGACAACGCGGGCAAGCGCAGCCCGCTCGACTTCGCCCTGTGGAAGGCCGCCAAGCCGGGCGAGCCGAGCTGGCCCACCCCGTGGGGTCGCGGCCGCCCGGGCTGGCACCTCGAGTGCTCCGCCATGTCGACGTACTACCTGGGCTCCAATTTCGATATCCACTGCGGCGGTTTGGACCTGCAATTCCCGCACCACGAAAACGAGATCGCGCAATCGCACGCGGCAGGCGATAAGTTCGCCAATTACTGGATGCACAACCACTGGGTGACCATGGCCGGCGAGAAGATGTCGAAATCGCTCGGCAACGTGCTTTCCATCTCGAACATGCTGGAGCTCGTGCGCCCGGTAGAGCTGCGCTACTACCTGGGTTCTGCGCATTACCGCTCCGTGCTGGAATACTCCGAATCCGCCCTGACGGAGGCGGCGGCGGGCTACCGGCGTATTGAGGGTTTCGTCAAGCGCTTTGCAGGCGTCGAGCGCGGCGACTGGACGCCGGACTTCGAGGACGCCATGAACGACGATATCGCCGTGCCCAAGGCTTTGGCCGCTATCCACACCACCGTGCGCGCGGGCAATAAGGACCTGGCCGCCGGGGACGAGGACGCCGCCCGCGCGAAGGCCGCTCAGGTGCGCGGGATGGCGCACGTACTTGGATTTGACCCGCTGGAGTGGGAAGATGGAGGCGAAGCTAGCGGAGCAGACGCGGCGCTCGATGCGCTGGTCCAGGCAGAACTGGAACGGCGCACGCAGGCCCGCGCGGAAAAAGACTTCGCTACTGCCGATGCCGTGCGTGACCGCCTCACCGCCGCCGGCATCACCATTACCGATACCCCAGACGGCCCCACGTGGTCGTTGACCCAGCGCTAGACAGCTTTCCGCTGTTATTTTCGCTGGTTATTGAACGGTTTCCTCGAAAGGACTGAAACGATGGCACGAACCCATGGCCGCGGTGGCGCGGGCATCCGCAAGACGAATAAGAAGGGCGCTACCAAAGGCTCCGGCGGGCAGCGCCGCAAGGGCCTAGAAGGCAAGGGACCCACCCCGAAGGCCGAGGACCGCGTCTACCACGCCAAGCACAAGGCGAAGCTGGAGCGCGAGCGCCGCAACTCTGGGCGCCACCAGAAAGAAACCGCAGAGATGGTGGTGGGCCGCAACCCGGTCATCGAGTGTTTGCACGCCAAGGTGCCGGCCACCACGCTCTACATCGCTGCCGGAACGCGCAACGATAAGCGGCTTTCTGAGGCCGTGTCCATGTGCAATACCCGCAATATCCCCATCATCGAGGTCCAGCGCCACGAGATGGACCGCATGACGGGAAATGGCATGCACCAGGGCATCGGCTTGCAGATCCCGCCGTATAAGTACGCCGCGGTGGAGGATTTGATTGCCAACGCCGCCGAGAACCCGCGCCCTGGCATGTTCGTCATCCTGGATAACATCACCGATCCGCGCAACCTGGGCGCCGTTATCCGTTCCGTGGCCGCTTTCGGCGGCGATGGCGTGATCATTCCAGAGCGACGTTCGGCTTCTGTCACCGCGGTGGCGTGGCGCACCTCGGCCGGCACCGCTGCCCGCTTGCCGGTCGCCCGTGCAACGAATATCACCCGCACCGTGAAGGAATTCCAGAAAAACGGCTACCAGGTCGTCGGCCTTGATGCCGGCGGCGATCACACGCTGGATACCTATGAAGGCGGCACGGATCCCGTCGTCATCGTCATCGGTTCCGAGGGAAAAGGCATTTCGCGCTTGGTCAGCGAAACCTGCGACGTCCTCATGTCCATCCCCATGACCGGGTGGGTTGAGTCCCTCAACGCCTCCGTCGCTGCGGGTTCGGTGCTATCCGAGTTCGCGCGCCAACGCCGCGCCGCCGAAAAATAACCCATTTCCGCTGCGCCAGCTCGCCGCGACGGATAAGCGCCATCCACGTTCGGTGCTGGCAAAGTCGAGCGCACAGAATCGCCTCCCCAGCCGCCGGTGCGGTTGTCGGTGCAGCTAGTGTCAAAGGCGCGCTGGGTCTTTGCGAGGCACAACCTTCTCAGTGCGAATCGTTGTGGCACACAACAGTTAACCATTATCTGCCCAGGGTGGCAGCCACCGGATGGTTCCGTCGACCCGGGCTAAGTGCCCGCGCAGGGGCGGGGCATTGGGATCATCGTCGTTCACGCCATTGTGGTACGGACAGGCGATGGTCAAGTTTCCCGGGTTAGTTTCGCCGCCATTTTTCCAGGCATTGAGGTGGTGAACCTGGCATTCATCGGCGGGGTAGCGGCACTCCGGCCATGGGCAGACCGGGTTTTCGGCCGCTGCCATCAGGCGTTGCTTTGCAGAAGCAAAGCGCGAGGTGCGGTAGAGGTTGACTGGACCTTCCACTGGGTGGATGAGCGTGACGTAGCCGTGCTCAGTAAATACCCGTCGCACCAGCTCAGCGCCGGTCATCGTGGCGCCATTGGTCAGCTGGACCACGATATCGCCGTCAGAGTCAGAACCATGGGTAGAGTCAGCACCTTGGTCTGCGCCAGAGCCAAGTCCAGGGCCCGCTGTAGCGTTGGAGGCGGAACCGGCGCTGGGGTTCGAGTTTGTGCCGGATGATGAGCCGGCTCGGGCGTTGGAGCTCGAGCCAGGCTGAGGCCTAGTGCTAGAGCCAGGCTTGGAGCTTGAACCGGCGGGGGAGCCGGAGCCGAAATCGACGAGGCGGTCGAGCTCGTCGAGACGAAGCACGACATTGGTCGTCACGCTGGGGCGGGCGGCGGCCTCGCCGTGGAAGATATTCTGCACAGAAGCAAGCGGGGCATCTTTATTAATCGCGGCGTGCATATCGGCGATATCGGCGGACGGGCCGGTAATGGACATGGTCCAGGGGCCGTCGGCGCGGCGATAAATCTTCACGCCGGGCTGGCGTTTCACGGGACCCTTGAGTTCCTTGACGCGGGCGCGGCCCCGCTTATCAATATCCGAGACCTTCCCCTTCATCCCGCACAATTCGCGCCGCAGAGCCCAAGCATCGCGCTTCTTCTTCAGCTTGGCGGCGTGGCGCTCGATGGTGAGCAGGGCCGTGAGGCTGTGCCCGTTGGCGCGGCTGGCGGCGATGGATTCGCGCTGCTGGCGGCGGAAGGCGGTGGTGCCGAAGTAGGTATCGGCAAGCGTGAGCAGTCGGGTGGCGGTGGTATCGGGGCACCCGGCCGCAATCAGCGCGTGCAGCGAGAGGCCGTGGCAGTCGGCGATGATATCCATGCCGGGTGCCAGGCCCTTGAGAAATGTCTGCAGCGCGTTCATGCCCCAGAGACTAAGAAGCCCCGCAAGCCCGCGCTAGCCGATGCCCCACCTCCCTGTGGACAACTACCCTTAAGCGTCACCTAAGCCGAAAAATTCGCGGACTTTATCCACAGCATTGAAGGAATCCGTATTTGGTCCTATGCTCGCTGGCGTTTCTTTGCTAGAGGGAATCACGTGCCCGAGGCCCTCCATGGTCCAGAGCTCCACGGGGTAGTCGCCGTCGTAGTAGGTGGAGGTTATCCCGGGGATGGGCTGGGTTTCGCGGGGCGGGCGGCAGCCATTGGCCAGCGCGAAGTGCTCCGCGGTGGCGGGGGCAGAAATCACGCACCCGCGGGTTTGCTGCCCATCGATGCCGGCAAGCCCGCCATCATAGGGCGCAATCGGATCTTCGGTGCCGTGGATAAACAGCAGCGGGGTAGGCCGGTAGCCATCGGGGTGGGTGGGTGCGTGATTGGAACCTTCGCCCAGCGTGGAGGCGAAGACGCAGGCGCGGGTGAGGGTAAAGGGGGCATCGTAAAGCAGGCGCAGCACCATCTGCCCGCCATTGGAATAGCCCGCGGCGAAGGTGCGCGCGGTGGAGTACTCGCGCTGCATAGTCTCGATGAGGAAGGTGCTAAAGGCAACGTCATCCACCCCGAGCTCGCGGGCGCGGACCGGCAGGTTGGCGCGGGTGTCGTTGAAGTGGTGGTCGATGCCGTCGGGGTAGACGATGAGGGTATGGGTGGCATCGGCAAGCGCGTCCACCGTGCCGTTGGTAAAGCGGCGGATGACGTTGGCGGATTGGTGGGAGCCGTGGAAAAACAGCAGCAGATCCGGCTGGGGCCCGAGGTTCTCGGGCTCGATGACGATGAAGCGGCGGGTGTGGCCAGCCACATCCGCGGTGCGGCGATGAATATGCATGCCCGCCGAGTTTAGTCGGCGTGGTGGGCCTCTGCGGCGGCGCGGTTATCGGCGTGGAAATGCTTGGCCGCGACCTCATCGCGGATGGCGTGCTTGCCTTGCCGCCAGCCGATGAACCGGCACACCAGGTAGATCACAAAGGAAATGGTGGTCACGAAGACGGAAACCGGCAGGCCGGGGGCGAGGGAGAGGATGAAACCGCCCACGGCGGAGACCTCGGCGAAGATGGTGGACCACAGCACCGCGCGCAGGGGCGAGGAGGTGATCTGTACCGCCGCCGCGCCGGGGGTGATAAGCAGCGCCATGACGAGCAGCGAGCCGACGATTTGCACCGACTGCGCTGCGGCGAGGCCGACGAGGACGGCGAAGGCGACGGAGATGGCGCGGGTGGGAACGCCGGCGGCGCGGGCCATATCAGGATCGGCGGAGGCAAAGAGCATGGGCCGCCAGAGGAAGCCGACGGTGGCCACGATGATGACCGTGGTGGCGGCCAGCAGCCACACCGAGGCGGAGGAAACGCCGACGATTTGGCCGGTCAAAAGCGTCATCGCGGTATTGGAATTGCCGGGGTAGAGGTGCAAGAACAGCACCGAGAGGCCCAGGCCAAAGCTCATGACCACGCCGATGGCGCTGTCTTGCTGGCCCTTAAAGCCCAGCATGGCCAGGATGATAGCGGCGACGATGGCGCCAGCGACCGCGCCGAAGCCCAGGTTGAGGCCGAAGAGGAGTGCCGCGGAGGCACCCATAAGCGCCAGCTCAGAGGTGGCGTGGACGGAAAAAGACATCTGGCGCAGCACGATGAGCGAGGTCATCACGCCAGACAGGATGCCCAGCAGCGCGGAGGCGATGAGCGAGGACTGCACGAAGTCCACGCTGAGCAGGTATTGGGTATCTTCCCAGTAATTAGACAACGATGAGCCTCCCGTCGACGTTTAAGACATTGACCTTGGAACCGTAGAGCTCCGAGAGGACCTCGGAGCGCATGACCTCATCGACCGGGCCGAAGGTGTGGCCATTGGGCGCGATGTAGAGGACCTTATCCGTCACCCCGAGCACGGGGTTGATCCCGTGGGTGACAAAGACGATGGAGGTACCGCGCTCGCGGCGCAGCGAGTTCAGCTTGTTAACCGTGGCATTTTGCCGGGCAGGGTCGAGGGAGAGGAGGGGCTCATCGGCAAGAATAAGGTCCGGGTCATTGGCCAGGGCTTGGGCCTGGCGGATGAGTTGTTGCTGGCCGCCGGATAGCAGGCCGACGCGCCGGTCCCGCAGCCCCGTGGCCCCCACCTCTTCCAAAAGCTCGTCCACCCGTCCACGGGGTGGGTGCCGGTGGCGGAATACCCCGTGCGCCACGGAGAGCGAAACGAGGTCGCGGGCGCGCAGGGGAAGGTCAGCGGGGAACATGCGCTGCTGGGGGATGAACCCGACCCGGCAGTTGACGTCGACGCGGCCGCTGGTCAGCGTGCGGGTGCCGAGGATGGTGCCCAGCAGGGTGGACTTGCCCACGCCATTGGGGCCTAAAACGGCGATAAACTCGCCGCGGTCCACGGCGAGATTAAGCTGCGACCACAGCGGGTCTACTGCGGCCTCATGGAATTCAACGAGCACTAGTGCTTCCCCAGCTTGCTCGTGACTTCGTCGTAGTATTCCCAGAACTTCTTGCCATCCGGTGGGGTTTCGCCGATTTCTACGATATCGACGTCGTTGTCCTCTGCGGCGGACTTGATGCGGCCGGCGGTATCGGTTTCGGTCTGGGGGTTGAAGATGAGGAGATCGACCTCGCCATCGTCGATGGCCTTGATGAAGGCGGCGACATCGGCAGTAGCGGGCTCGCCCTCGGAGATGGTGGCCTTGCGGTAGCCCTCGGGGGTGACGTCCTTGCCGTCGGTGTACTTCATGAGGTAATCGGCGATGGGCTCGGTTTGGGCGTAATTCAGGCCATCGGGAAGCTCCTTGAGCTTATCGCGCAGCTGGTCCACGTGGGAGTCGATCTTCTCGGTGGTGGCGCCGGCGTCGGAGTACTTCTCGTTGATCTGGTCCGCGATGGATCCGGCGACCTCCTCCAGGGCGGCGGGGTCGTACCAGATGTGCTCGTTGCCCTCGATATTAGTGACCTTGTCCGGGTCATCCTTGGCGGTGGCCTTCGCGGCATCGATGGTCATGACATCGGGGTCCTCGTCCAGCTTGCCGTGGTCCGTCAGCGGCAGGGCGGAAATGATGTTGTCCTGATCGGAGACGGCCTGGTAGATCCAGGCGTCGTAGCCGCCGCCGTTGACCACGAGCATGTCGGCGTCGTTGGCCTTGGCTACATCGGCCGCGGTGGGCTCGAAGTGGTGGGGGTCGGTGTCATTGCCCTCCACGATGGGCTCGACCTCGATGTCGACGCCGGAGGCGGTATCGGCCACGGCCTGGGCAACATCGGCCCAGATGGAGGTAGAGGCGACGATGGAAATCTTCTTATCACCGGAGTCGCCGGAACCAGAGTCGGTTCCGGATCCAGAATCGGAATCTGTAGAGCATGCGGCGGTAAATAGGAGGCCACTTGCTGCGAGTAGGGCTGTTGTTGCGCGTAGTGACGTGTGCATACCCTCCAGTGTGCGTTTGCTGGCAATCATTGTCAATTGAACATGCATTGAAAATCCGGCGCCAGGGCGCAGGGTAAGGTAACAGGCATGGTTAAACGCAGCCCCACCCGGAAGACACTGGCCTCCCTCGCCGCGGAGTTGGGGGTTTCGCGCACAACCGTATCCAATGCCTATAGCCGCCCTGACCAGCTCTCCCCGGCAACGCGGGAGCGCATTTTGGCCGCCGCCAAGGCGCGCGGTTACCCGGGGCCTGATCCCACGGCGCGCAGCCTGCGCACCCGCCGCGCTGGGTCGGTAGGCGTGCTGCTGACCGAGCACCTGTCCTACGCCTTCGAGGACATGGCGTCGGTGGATTTCTTGGCGGGCATGGCGGAGGCATCGGCAGGCGCGCAGACTACGCTGACGCTGATTCCCGCCGGCCCAGAAGGCGAGGCGGAGGCGACCAGCCTGGTGGGTTCGGCTGCGGTCGATGGCTTCGTGGTCTATTCGGTCGCCGCGGGCGATGCCTACCTCGCGGCCGCGCGGGGCCGGGGCCTGCCGCTGGTGGTCTGCGATCAGCCCACGGACGCAGGCCTGCCGTTCGTGGGCATTGATGATCGCGCGGCGATTGCCCCGGCGGCACGTGCGCTTATCGATGCCGGGCATCGCCGCATCGGCATCCTCGCCATCCGCCTGCGCCTGCAGCGCCACGACGGCCCGATTTCCTGGCAGGAAGTCCAGGACGCGGAGATGCACGTGCAGCGCTCGCGGGTGATGGGCGCGCTCGACGTCTTCGCCGAGGCGGGCATCGCGCCCGAATCCGTGCCTGTGGTCACGCAGCACATTAACGATGCCCATACCACCCGTGCCGCCGCCGAGCTCTTGCTCGACGCCCATCCGGAGCTAACGGCCGTGCTGTGCACGACCGACTCCATGGCGCTCGGAGTGCTGGCTTATGCCCGCGAGCGCGGGCTGAGTGTGCCAGAAGACCTATCCGTGACCGGCTTTGACGGCATCGATGCGGCGCAGCGCCTCGACCTGGCTACCGTCATCCAGCCCAATAAGGCCAAGGGGGCCGCGGCCGGGCACATGCTGGAAAAGCTCATCGCTAGCGCGACAAGTGATTCTGCCGGTGCAGGCAGCGCGAAGGTCGGCGCCGAAGGAGCGGAGGAGGTGCCGCGGCGGGTGCTGCAGACGCGGTTCGCGCCGGGGAAATCGGTTATTGCACCGCGGCCGCGCGGGCGGTAGCGAGCTCGGTGAGGAAGTGGGCGACGGCGTCGACATCGGCAAGCTGCACGGCGGCGATGGAATCGCCCTCGCCCACCTTGACGCCCACGTCCGGCGGCTGGTGGAGGGCACGGAAGCCGTGCTCATCGGTGACGTCATCGCCTAGAAAGACCATGGCGGTGGCGACGGTGCGCTCGCGGAGGGTCTCCAGCCACGTGCCCTTCGTGGCGGTGGTGGCGGAAAACTCGATGACGGACTTGCCGGCGGTGCGCGGGAAACCGGCGGTATCGAGCGCCAGGCCCGCCTCATAGGCGGCCGCGCCCTGCTCCGGGCTGTCCAGCTCGAGCGAGCGCAGGTGCAGCACGCGTTGGAAGGGCTTGACCTCGAGCTCCGCGCCGGGGAAGCGGTCTATGATGCCGCGGATTTCTTCCTCCTTGCGCGCAAGGTGCTCGCGCATGGCGGGGGTGAGCTCGGTCTGCTGCCAGGAGGACTCGGCGCCGTGGGAGCCACCGAAGAGGACGGGCTCGCGCAGGGGACACACGCGCTGCAGACCCTCGAGGTGGCGCCCAGACAGCACCGCGGCCGTGGTGCGCGGCAGGTGGGCCAAGTGGTTGAGGGCGCGGGCGGCATCGGCGTTGATTTCCACGTCATAAATGTCGGCGGCAATCGGGGCCAGCGTACCGTCAAAATCAGAAACCACGGCGAGCTCTTCTGCCGCGGCCAAGGCCTTAATGGTGGTAGAAAGCGTCATGGCATCCCATGCTACGCGCCGGAGACCAGCTTGATGGAGGGCGAATCTACCTCATCGGTATCGAGCTCCAAGATGAGCTGGTTATTGCTATTTACGGTGTAGATAAAATCATTATCCGAGGTAATGAGGTTGCGCAGCAGGTTATCAGCCCACACGGAACTGCCCTCGCAGTCCTCATCGGTGTCGTCGTATTTAACCTCATCGAAGTGCAACTTATTGCCATCGCGGATATTTTCGCGCTCATCATCGGCGGTGTAGCTCAGCCGGGCCGCAAGGCGGGTGCAACCGGTGGTGCCCACCATGGTGGATTCGCCGAAGCTAAATTCCGGCGCGTGAGGAATCGATTCCGGGATGGTGGATGCTGCGTCCGGCGCAGTATTGATGGAGACGACCTGCCAGTGTTTGTCCACAATCCGGTCATCACCCGCGGGCCGTGGGGCATCGTCCTCGGAACCGCAGGCAGCAAGCAGCGTGACGGCACCCAGTGTGGCCACGGCTGCGGCATGCCTGCCGATGCCTTTGTTCACAGCGGGTGTACCCGCACCGGCCGCTCCGGCCGTGCGTACGCGGGGGAGGGAAGGAGGCATTAGGAGTCCTTTCCGAGTGAGTCGGGAGCTTGCGAGGCGGTTTCGGTCCGAACGGCGCGCAGGCAGCCCAAAAAGGACTGCGACCACAGCCGCACATCGTGGCTTATGACCTGGTTGTGCATGGTGAGCATGCGCTGGGTCATGGTGGAGGGGGCATCGGAAAGCGCGCGCACGGCATTGAGCAAGGCGCGTTTGACGGACTCGATATCGAAGGGGTTGCACAGGTAGGCCTCATCCAGCTCCACGGCGGCGCCGGCGAATTCCGAGAGTACCAGGGCACCGGAACCGTCATCGTGGCAGGCCACGAACTCCTTGGCCACGAGGTTCATGCCGTCTTTAAAGGGCGTGACCAGCATGATATCGGCCATGCGGTAGTAGCAGCGCAGCACGTCCTTGGGCACGCCGCGGTGCTGGTAGTGCACCACGGGGTGGCCCATGCGGGAAAAGCGGCCATTGATGCGGCCGACGGCCTCTTCCACCTGGGAGCGGGTGGCCTTGTAGTGGTCGAGGCGCTCACGCGAGGGCGTGGCCAGCTGCACTAAGGTGACCTCTTCCGGATCCAAGGCGCCGGTTTCTAGGAGCTCCTCGAAGGCGGTCAGGCGCTGTAGGATGCCCTTGGTGTAATCGAGGCGATCCACGCCCAAAATGATGCGCTTGGGGCTGCCCAAATCCTTGCGCAATTGGGCCACGCGGCGTTTATCCTCGTCGCTAAACTGGCCGAAATCCTGCGCGGCGATGGAAATGGGGAACGCGCCCACGCCCACGGTGCGGCCACCGGGGAGGCGGATATGGGCGGTGACATCGCGGGTGGTGGCCTCGCCACGCACCTCGAGGCCCTGGCGGCGGGCCAATTCCAAGAAATTGCGGGCATTGGCCTCCAAGTGGAAGCCGATCAGGTCTGCCCCCAAGATGCCGCGCACCGTTTCCTCCCGCCAAGGCAGCTGCCGGAAAAGATCGGGGGAGGGGAACGGGATGTGCAGGAAGAACCCAATGGTGAGATCGGGGCGCATTTGCCGCAGGATGCCCGGTAATAATTGCAGCTGATAGTCCTGCACCCAGACCGTCGCGCCTTCTGCGGCCACGTGGGCTACCTCGTCCGCGAAGCGGAGGTTGACCTCGCGGTAGGCATCCCACCAGTCGCGGTCATAGGTCGGGGTGACGATGAGATCGTGGTAGAGCGGCCACAGCGTGGCATTGGAAAAGCCTTCGTAAAAGGCCTCAAAATCGGCCTCGCTAAGCCTGACCGGGTGCAATAACACCCCGGCCTCGGTGCGGAAGGGCTCGGGCGCGGCATCGGCAACGCCGGGCCACCCCACCCAGCAGCCCTGGTGCGCTTCCAGCACCGGTGAGAGCGCGGTGACCAGACCGCCAGGCGAGGGCGTCCACTCCTGACTGCCATCGGCCGCGGTAGTTAAATCTACCGGCAGGCGGTTTGCCACTACTACGAAGTCATTGCCGCGCTCACTCATAGCCCAAGACTAGCTTAAGACTTCTTGGTCGACTTCTTTGTTGCTTTCTTTGTCGACTTCTTGGTGGACTTTTTGGCCGCCTTGGTGGTCTTCTTCGTCGACTTTTTAGTGGACTTCTTCGATGCCTTGGACGTCGACTTCTTGGTGGCCTTCTTCGTGGATTTCTTCGGCGCGGTATCGGCTTGTTCCGCCAGCACCTTCTTGTGCACCAAGCCCTTGGGCTCGACACCCAGCATGGACATCAAGGTCACGCCATCCAAGAAATCTTGGGAGTAGGTGGCCACCACGCGGCGGGCGGCGCGGGCGGTTTCCTCTGCCAGGGCAATATCTTGTTCTGCCTGTGGGTGCGTGTCTTGGACCTTGGGTGGCACGGCGAGTCCTCCTGAATGTTGGGAAAGCTATCAGGCTAAATATTGTACGCTACCGGCGGCGTTTAGGGCTCCTCGGGTTCCTCCCCGTCGGGCTTGGTGTGATCGGATTCCTCCGGCGCGGGTGATTTCTGGCCGGGCACCGTATAGGTGGTGCGCTCAGTTTCTTGCGGCTGGGCCGGCCACTGGGAATCTGCCGGCCACAAATCTTCCGCCGGAGTGGTCCCCGGCGCGTGCTGCTGAGCCTGCGCGTGTTGCGGTGGCTTTGGCCCCAGCGTGGGCGGCAATTCGGGGCGGTTGACGCGTGGGGCAAAGGGGGACATCGGCACGCGCGGGATGCGCGGGGCCTTGCGAGCCAGGTGAGTTGCCTTGTGGAAGGAGAACCGGCCGATGCGCTTGAAAGCGGAGTACGGGCGGAAGTACTTCGGGCGGCGCAGGCGGCGCGCGACGCGCTCGCCAAAAACGACGCCGGCTGCTAGCGCGCCGGAGATGGCCAGCGCGGTAGCCAGGTTGGTAAAGCCGGTAATCATCTGCTCGTTGATGGAGGCATACATGCCGCGGTACAGCATGAGGCCTGGCAGCATGGGCGTATAGCCCACGATCATCGTAATGAGCGGCGGGATGCCCCACCGGCGCGACATCAAACCGCCGGCTAGGCCCACCACGATGGCGGATAGGCCCGAGGCAATCACCGGGCCGACGCCGAAGGGCACGACCACGAAGTAGTAGAAGACCATACCGGCGGCCGCCGTGAGGCCTGAGAGGGTAATTTCTATCCAATTAGCACCGCAGGCCAGCGCGAAGGCGGCCGAACCCGTGCCGCCGAGCAGCACCAAGAGGGGAATCTTGTGATAGACCGGCGGCGCCAAGGTACCCATTGGGGGCAGGTCAAAGCCCATGGCGGAGGCAAGCTGGATGCCCACACCCACGCCGGCGATGATCGCGCCCGTTGATAACAGCGCGGAGAAAAAACGCGCGGAAGAGGTTACGGGGGAGCGGGTGATGCCATCGACAAGCGATTGCACCAACGTCAGCCCCGCCACCAGCACGATGATTCCGGACGCAATAATCTGCGCCGGCGACATGCTAATGCCAAAGGCGGCGGCTACGTTATACAAAATCGCTGCTGGGAAGACGGCCAAGAAGCCGCCGACGACGTTTTGATAAAAGGGCGGCAGGCGGTAATTGGCCAACCAATCATTAAGCCCCATAATCAGCGCGGAAACCACGAAGGCAACGAGGCCGACGAGGAGATCGCCGCCGAGCATCATGGAAATCAGGCCACCCATGCCGCCCCAGCCAAGCATCACCGTGGACGGCTTATAGGGCGCTGGCATGCGGTCGATGTCATCCAGGCGCTTTTCCGCCATGGCGGGCGGCACCCTACCGGAGTGGATATCGCGGATGAGGCGGTCTACTTCCGAAAGCTTGGAAAAGTTCACGCCCACATCCGGCACCACGCGAAAGACGTGGAGGTTCTGGCGCTTATCGCCCGTGCCAATCGCGGTGTGGATGGTGATGGTATTCATCAAAATATCCACGTGGCAGTAGTGCAGGCCATACGACGACGCCGCCAGGTGGACCTGCGCGCGGGCATCCGAGTTGGCGGATCCTGCGCTAATGAGCAGCTCGCCGATGCGCGCGGCAATCTCCATCACGCCCGTGACCTGGGCGGCATCGGTCAGATCGACCGGGGCGAGTGGTGATGGTGGGGGTGCGGCTTTGGCCGCGTCAATGATGGCGACTTGGCCTGCAGATGCGCGCAGGCGCTCCCGCATAGCGGACAGTAGTGACACGAAAATAACCCTCGAAAAAGCGGTGGGACACTAGTAATAATTTCAGCCTGAACTCTAACCCTTGTGGGGCGCAAATGCATACAAGGGGGACCAGCTTTCCACTTGGGCGAGGTCCTCGGGTACCATGCAACGAGCGGAAGAAATTCCGCGGTGCTGGAGTGGCGCAATTGGTAGCGCAACGCACTTGTAATGCGTAGGTTGCGAGTTCAAGTCTCGTCTCCAGCTCAAAAAACTACCCCCTAGCTGCACAAACAGTTAGGGGGTAAAAGTTTACAAGTCAGCCAGGTGGCTATTTACCCGCTACTTTGCGCAGACAGCGCCCCAGACTTCGGGTTATCGCGGAAGCACCAGGCGGTTAGTGCCGCGAAGATGAAGGTGGTGCAGGCAAGCCCGCCGACGGTGAGGAAATACGCGGAATCATACGCCGCCGCGGCGGTGTCGTGCGTGGCGGGTGATAGGAGTGCGTCGGTGCCTTGCGGGGCGAGGGCATCGGGAAGCTTGTGCGTCATCAGTAGCGGCACGAGGGAGCCGGTTATGGCGATGGAAAGCAGCGTGCCGAATTCGTAGGAGACGGCTTCGACGCCAGAGGCCATGCCCGCCCGGTGGGACGGGGCGGCATTGATGATGGCGGTGGAAGAAACAGACATCGAGGAGCCAGCACCTAAGCCGGTAAGGATGAGGCCGGTAATAAATACCGCGAGGTTATCGGCGCGGTCGGCCCAGATGATGCCCAGCATGCCGATGGACATGCTCAGGAAACCGCCGCTGATGATGGGCAAAAAGCCCACGCGGTGCAAGATGGTGCCGCCCACAATGGCGGTGGGGATGGCCGCAACCGCCATGGCGGAGATGAAAAGGCCGGCGTCGAGGGGCGAGAGGGCATCGACAAGCTGGAGCTTTTGGGTGGTAAGCAGTTCAAGCCCCGTAAGGCCAAACATGGCGCCACCGGCGGTAAGCACGCCGCCGGTAAAAGTGGGTGAGTGGAAGATGTCAAAGGTCAAAAGCGGATCATTAAGCCGGCTTTGCCGGTGGGCAAAGGCTGCGGCGCCGAGTAAGAAAGCGGCAATGGAACAGACCAGCAGCGCGACATTGATCTGGGTGGCCGCCGCCGTCTTAATAGCTAGGACCAGGCTGGACAGGGTGATAAGCGCATAGAACGAGGAGGGGAAATCCCAGTGCTTGTGCGGATTCGGCAGGTTGGGTGGGCCAAGGAGGAAGGTAAGGATGATGGCGAGGGCCACGATGGGCACGTTGATCAAAAAGACGGAGCCCCACCAGAAATGCTCTAGGAGGAATCCGCCCACGGTGGGCCCAGCGGCAGCGCCCACGACGGCGACAGAACTCCAGATACCGATGGCTTTATTGCGCTCTACCTCATTGGGGAAGGTCAGGCGGATAAGCGCCAGGGTAGAAGGCAGCATGATGGCAGCGCCCAAGCCCAATAAAGCCCGCCCGGCGATGAGCAACCAGGCATTGGGCGAATAAGCCGCAACGAGGGAGGCGGTGCCAAAGGTGGCCAGGCCAATGAGGAACATCAGGCGGTGGCCAATGCGATCGCCCAACGTGCCGGTACCGAGGAGCAAGCCCGATAAAACCAGCGTATAGGCATTGATGATCCACAATTGCTGCATGTCTGTCGCGTGCAGCTGCTGCGTTAGCTGAGGCAGTGCCGTATAAAGGATGGAATTATCCAGGCCCACCATGAGCAGCCCCAAGGACACCACGGCAAAGAAGGACCACCGCTGTGCTGGGGTGGAGGGCGCCGCGGCCGCGCGGTGCGGGGGCTTAGTGGCAGTATCAGGTGACTCGATGCTCATCGCTAGAAACCGTAGCGAATCAGTGTGTGATAATTCAGGTTAGTATTGCCTTCCTCACAGATAGGCCGGTGGTGTGAGTATGCAGGAATTGCTGGACTTTCCTGCACGTTTAGTAGCACAGTGGTACTAGAACAGTTAAAGAGTTAAGGATGATGTTTAATGGCACGCAATTACGCAGAACAACTTGTTGAGACGCTAGAAAAGCAGGGCGTCGAGCACATTTATGGCCTCGTGGGAGACTCCCTCAACCCGATCGTGGACGCGGTGCGCCGCTCCTCCATCGAGTGGATCCACGTGCGCAATGAGGAAGCAGCGGCCTTTGCCGCCGAGGCGGACTCGCTGACCACCGGCAAGCTGGCCGTTTGCGCGGCCTCCTGTGGCCCGGGCAATACCCACCTCATCCAGGGCCTTTATGATGCCAACCGCAATGGCGCCAAGGTGCTGGCCCTGGCATCGCACATTCCTTCCCGCCAGATTGGTTCCCACTTCTTCCAGGAAACGCACCCAGAGCAGATCTTCCAGGAGTGCTCCGGTTACTGCGAAATGGTCATGTCCGGTGACCAGGGCGGGGTAGTGCTCCACCACGCCATCCAGTCCACCATGGCCGGCAACGGCGTGTCCGTGCTGGTTATCCCTGGCGACGTTTCTACCGAAGAGGTTGATGATGACACCTTCGTAGAATCCAAGATCTCCTCCGGCCGCCCCGTGGTCTACCCGGACCCGGCCGAGGCCGCAGCGCTGACCCAGGCCATCAATGAAGCCGAGTCCGTCGCCTTCTTTGTCGGCGCCGGCGCGAAAAATGCCCGTGAGCAGGTGCTGCAGCTGGCGGAAAAGGTCAAGGCCCCCATCGGTCACGCGCTCGGCGGCAAGATGTACATCCAGTACGATAACCCGTTTGACGTGGGCATGTCCGGCCTTTTGGGTTACGGCGCCGCGCATGAGGCCACCCATGAGGCAGACCTGCTGATCCTCTTGGGCACGGACTTCCCATATAACGACTTCCTGCCTAAGGGCAATGTGGCACAGGTGGATATCAACGGTGCCCATATCGGCCGCCGCACCAAGATCTCCTACCCCGTGACCGGTGACGTTGCCGCCACCATCGACAACATCCTGCCGCACGTGGAGGAGAAGAAGGACCGCTCCTTCTTGGATAAGATGCTGAAGAAGCACTACGACAAGCTGGAGCACGTCGTGGAGGCTTATACCTCCAACGTGGAAAAGCACACCCCGATCCACCCCGAGTACATTGCGGATCTCATTGACCAAGAGGCCGACGATGACGCCATCTTCACCGTCGATACCGGCATGTGCAACGTTTGGGGCGCGCGCTACATCACCCCGAATGGCAAGCGCGAGCAGATCGGCTCCTTCCGCCACGGCACCATGGCAAACGCCCTGCCGCAGGCCATCGGCGCGCAGCAGGCTAATCCTGGCCGCCAAGTCATTACCTTCTCTGGCGACGGCGGGCTGTCCATGCTCATGGGCGAGCTGCTGACGGTCAAGCTGCACCAGCTGCCGGTCAAGATGTTCGTGTTCAATAACTCCTCGCTGGGCATGGTCAAGCTGGAGATGCTGGTAGGCGGCATCCCAGAGCACGAGACCGACCACGAGTCCGTGGACTTTTCCAAGATCGCAGAAGCCGCCGGCATCAAGACCTTCCGAATCGAGGATCCGAAGCAGGCTCCGAAGCAGATCAAGAAGGCCTTGGCTTATAACGGCCCTGCGCTTATCGATGTCGTCACTGACCCCAACGCCCTGTCCCTGCCACCGACGCTGACCTTCGATCAGCTCCTGGGCTTCTCCAAGGCCGCTACCCGCACCGTCTTCGGCGGCGGCGTGGGCTCCATGCTGTCCATGGCCAAGTCCAACCTGCGCAATATCCCGCGCCCGCAGGACTTCTAAGCTATAACTGCCAAATAGCGCGCTAGCCACGCTTCCTTTTTCTTACCGCGGATTCCGTTCCACGGTTGGGAAGGGGAAGCGTGGCTTTTTTGCTTTCACAGGTTTCAGTCAGAAACTTATCAGTAGGCTAGAAACTGGGTTTGCCATGATGGTTTAGTGAAGCTTGCACGCACGCAGGTGTGCAGATGACAGGAAGTAATAGGAGCTACAGGACGCATGGAAGACAATAAACTTGCCAAAGTCCTCGTCGTTGATGACGAGCCGAATATCGTGGAGCTTTTGACGGTATCGTTGAAGTTCCAAAATTTTGAGGTCTACAGCGCCAACTCGGGCAATGAGGCCCTGCGCGTGGCGCGCGAGGTCAACCCGGATGCCTACATTTTGGACGTCATGATGCCGGGGATGGACGGTTTTGAGCTCTTGGGCAAGCTGCGCCAGGAAGGCCTGGATGGCCCAGTGCTGTACCTGACCGCCAAGGACGGCGTGGATCAGCGCATTCACGGCCTGACCATCGGCGCAGATGATTACGTCACCAAACCCTTTAGCCTCGAAGAGGTCATCACCCGCCTGCGCGTGATCATGCGCCGCGGCGGTGCCGCCGAGGAGTCTTCTAACGACGCCACCATGAGCTATGCCGATCTGACCTTGAATGACGATACCCACGAGGTCACCAAGGGCGGCGAGCTCATTGAGCTTTCTCCCACGGAATTCAACCTCCTGCGCTACCTCATGCAAAACAAGGAAGTGGTGCTCTCCAAGTCCAAGATCCTGGACAACGTCTGGCACTATGACTTCGGCGGCGATGGCAACGTCGTGGAATCCTATATTTCTTACCTGCGCCGCAAGATCGATACCGGCGATACGCAGCTTATCCACACCGTGCGCGGCGTTGGCTATGTGCTGCGCACCCCGCGATCCTAAACTGACGTTTTATAATGGCAGATTCACAGGAGAACCCCGCTGCGGGAAGGACCGCGCAGTCCCAGCCCCAGCAGCCGCAGCAGCCGCCAAAGAAGTGGCATGAGCAGCTGGATCAGCTGCCACAGCAGGGGCAGGGAAAGAAAAAGAAGCGCTCCAAGCGCGACTACATCAAGCAGATTCCGCAGGCGATGCCCCTGCGCACCTGGCTTGTGGTTCTCCTCGTGGTCATCTCCGGCCTCGGGTTGACGGGTTCGTCCTTTGCCGTGAACTCGATCATGCGCAACGTGCTGTATAACAACGTCGATAGCGAACTGCGCTCAGCGTCGTCTTCCTGGGCACGCGATGTGGGCAATGACTTCTTTTTAGGTGATCACACCAAGCGCCCGCCCACGGAATACGTGGTGCTCAATTACCTTCCGGATGGCACCATTCGCTATTCGGGGCCCACGTCCACCACCCCGGACGTGGAGGGCGTTCCCTTGGGCGGGTACCCCACGACGGTGGGCTCGATTGAAAATAACACCAAGTGGCGCGCGCTGGCCTTTGCGGATTCCAATGGCGTTATCACCGTCATTGCCAAGGACATGACCCATGAAAAGGAGATCCTGCACGGCCTTGCCATGGTGCAGGTATCCATTGCAGCGATTGCCTTGGCAGCCATGGCCGGCGTGGGCTTCTGGTTTATCCGTAGGGCGTTGCGGCCGCTGCGGGTGGTGGAATCGACGGCATCGGAAATCGCAGCCGGCGATCTGGACAAGCGCGTGCCTGAATGGCCGCTGCATACGGAGGTTGGCCAATTGGCCGCCGCGCTCAATATCATGCTGGGCCACCTGCAGCGCTCGGTCGTTACGGCGCAGGAAAAAGAGGAACAGATGCGCCGCTTTGTCGGCGATGCCTCCCACGAACTGCGCACCCCGCTGACCAGCCTGCGCGGTTACACGGAGCTCTATCGCTCCGGGGCGACAAACGATGTCGATCTGGTCTTTTCCAAGATCGATAAGGAATCCAAGCGCATGTCGCTGCTGGTAGAGGATCTGCTTGCGCTTACCCGCGCGGAAGGAACGCGTCTAGACCTGCGGCCGGTGGACCTTCTGGAACTTTCCCTTTCGGTGGGATCGTCCGCGCGCGCTGCCTTCCCCGAGCGCGAGGTCAAGGTGGTCAATAATGCGCAGTCCATCCCCGTGGTCAATGGCGATGCAGACCGCCTCCACCAAGTTCTGCTCAACTTGATTACCAATGGGCTGCGCCACGGCGGCGAGGATGCCACGGTCACCCTGCAGTTGCGCCGCGACAACAAGGACATCCTTGTGGATGTCATCGATGACGGCAAGGGAATGTCGTCCGAGGACGCCGCCCACATCTTCGAGCGCTTCTACCGCGCGGATTCCTCGCGCACGCGCGATACCGGCGGATCCGGTTTGGGCCTTGCCATCGTGCATTCCTTGGTGGAACAGCACGGCGGCAGCATCAGCGTGGACTCCAAGTTGGGCCAGGGCACCACCTTTACGGTGCGCCTGCCCGCGCTGGAGGAACCAGAGGATTAGTCCTCGCGGTAGCCATCCTCGTTGGTGCCTAGGTGCTGGCGGATGCGCGCGGCCGCCTCATCCATGGCGGCATCGTCGGTGTCCTCGGCGGCATAGGCCTTGGAAAAGTCGTACTCTTCCATCTTCTCGGTGGGGAAGAGGTGGATGTGGGTGTGCGGCACATCGAAGCCGGCGATGACGTAACCGGTGCGCGGGGTGTCGTACGCGTTCTTGATGGCCTCACCGATTTCCAGGGCCACCTCGTTCAGGTGCGCCCAGGTCTGCGGATCCAGGTCGGTCCACTTATCCACTTCCTCTACGGGCACGACCAGGGTGTGGCCGTAGCGCAGCGGCTCGATGGAGAGAAATGCCACGCAGGTCTTATCGCGGTAGACAAAGCGGGCGGGTAGGTCACCAGTGATGATTTTGCTAAATACAGAAGCCATAGCTGCCAGGCTACCCCCAGCTATGATAGTGGGCATGCGCATTCTCGTAATTGGCTCGGGCGGCCGTGAACACGCCCTCGTGAAAGGACTGCACGCTGATCCACAGGCTACGGAGATCCACGTCGCGCCCGGCAGCGCGGCCATGGAACCGCTGGCTACCCTGCACCCGGAATACTCCCAGGTAGATGATCCAGAACGCATGGTGGAACTGGCCCGGGAGATCGCTGCCGAGCTCGTGGTCATCGGCCCTGAGGTGCCGCTGGTCGCCGGCGTGGCGGATGCGCTGCGCGCAGCAGGCATCGCCGTCTTTGGGCCGAATAAGGACGCGGCCCAAATTGAAGGCTCCAAGGCCTTTGCCAAGGAAGTCATGGAAGCCGCTGGGGTCAAGACGGCCCGCGCGGAGCAGCTGCGCCCAGGCGCTAGCGATACCGATATTGAGGCCGCGCTGGATAATTTTGGCCCGCAGTTCGTGGTCAAAGATGATGGGCTGGCAGGTGGCAAGGGCGTGGTAGTCACCGGCGAGCGCGCCGCCGCCCGCGCGCATGTAGATGCGGTCTTAGGCGCCGGCAATCCGGTGCTCTTGGAATCGTTCCTCGACGGCCCCGAGGTATCGCTATTTTGCCTTGTCGATGGCGAGACCGTCGTGCCGCTGTTGCCCGCCCAGGACCACAAGCGCGCCTACGATAACGACGAAGGCCCCAATACCGGCGGCATGGGCGCGTACACACCGCTGCCGTGGCTGGGCAAGGACGACGTGCAGCGCATCGTCGACGAGGTATGTACCCCGGTTGCCAAGGAAATGGTGCGCCGCGGCACCCCCTATTCCGGCCTGCTCTATGCCGGGCTAGCTTGGGGCGACGAGGGCCCAGCGGTGGTGGAATTTAACTGTCGCTTTGGTGACCCAGAAACCCAAGCGGTGCTCTCGCTCCTACAGTCCCCGCTGGCGCAAGCGCTCAACGCCACTGCCACCGGCACGCTGGCAGAACTCGAGCCCCTTCAGTGGGAAGATGGCTATGCCATCACCGTGGTCATGGCAGCCGAGGGATACCCCGCCTCGCCCCGCAAGGGCGATGCCATCACGGGCGAGGGCCTCGAGGATCCAGAGCGCGTGCTGCACGCCGGCACGAAACGCTCCAATGGGGTATTCCAAAGCAATGGTGGCCGCGTGCTCAACGTGCTGGGCAAGGGAGACACGCTAGATGCCGCGCGCGAGAATGCCTACGCCACCGCTCAGGGCATTGAATTTGCGGGAGGGTTTGTCCGTGGGGACATCGGCAAGCGTGCGGCAGCCGGTGAAATTTCTATCTAGCAAGTAGCCACGGGGGAGGGCAGGCATGGAATAATAAGCCACGTGGCTGAGAAGAAGAATATCCCCAACGTCCTGTCCTCCCGTTATGCTTCTGCGGAGCTTGCCAATATTTGGAGCGCGGAGCATAAAATCATCCTCGAGCGCAAGCTGTGGATCGCCGTGATGCACGCCCAGAAGAACCTGGGCGTGGACATCCCCGCCAAGGCCATTAGCGCGTATGAAGCCGTTATCGAGGACGTGAACCTCGAATCCATTGCTGAGCGCGAGCGCGTCACCCGCCACGATGTGAAGGCCCGCATCGAAGAATTCAATGCGCTGGCCGGCTACGAGCACATCCACAAGGGCATGACCAGCCGCGATCTCACCGAGAACGTGGAGCAGCTGCAGATCCACACCTCGCTGGAAATCATCCGGGATAAGGCCATCGCCGTGGTCTCGCGCATCGGCCGCCACGCCGCCGAGTACCAATCCCTGGTCATGGCCGGGCGCTCGCACAACGTGGCCGCGCAGGCCACCACGCTGGGCAAGCGCTTTGCCACCGCCGGCGATGAAATGCTGCTGGCCATCGAGCGCGTGGAAGACCTGCTGTCGCACTACCCGCTGCGCGGCATCAAGGGCCCCATGGGTACCTCGCAGGACATGCTGGATCTCATGGACGGTTCCGAGGATAAGCTCGCCTCCCTAGAGACCAATATTGCGGATTACCTGGGCTTCCGCCGCATCTTCAACTCCGTGGGCCAGGTGTACCCGCGCTCGCTGGATTTCGATGCCATCTCCTGCCTCGTCTCCCTGGGCACCGCCCCGGCATCGCTTGCCACCACCATCCGCCTGATGGCCGGCAACGAGACCGTCACCGAGGGCTTCAAGGAAGGCCAGGTGGGCTCGTCCGCCATGCCGCATAAGATGAACGCCCGCTCCTGCGAGCGCGTGACCGGCCTGCAGGTCATCCTGCGTGGCTACCTCACCATGGCCGCAGACCTCGCCGGCAGCCAGTGGAACGAGGGCGATGTCTCCTGCTCGGTGGTGCGACGCGTGGCGCTTCCCGATGCCTTCTTTGCCATCGACGGCCAATTCGAAACCTTCCTTACCGTGCTCGATGAATTCGGAGCCTTCCCCGCCATGATCGACCGCGAGCTGGAGCGCTACCTGCCCTTCCTCGCCACCACCCGCATCCTCATGGCGGCGGTGCGCGCCGGGGTGGGCCGCGAGACCGCCCACGAGGTCATCAAGGAAAACGCCGTGGCCGTGGCCCTGAATATGCGCGAAAACGGCGGCAACCAGGACTTGGTCCAGCGCCTTGCCGCAGATGACCGCCTGCCCATGGACGAGGCCGAGCTCGAAAGGGTCCTCGAGGATAAGCACGCCTTCATCGGCGCCGCCGAATCCCAAGTCTCCCAGGTCCTAAACCGCATCAAGGCCCTTGTGGGCGAGCACCCCAAGGCCGCGGCTTATACACCGGGCGAAATCCTTTAGCGCTGTGCGCGGGCTTACGTTCCCGCGCACGCCCGCGCGTTATGATGAAGACCATGCGTCCTGAGCTTTCTTCTTATACCCATGTAGCCTCCGGTAAAGTCCGCGATATTTACGATGTGGATGACACCACCCTGCTGATGGTGGTCTCTGACCGCATCTCCGCCTACGACTTTGCCTTGGAACCGGCCATCCCTGATAAGGGCCGAGTTCTCACGGCTACCTCGAAGTTCTTCTTCGATGCCATCGACTTTCCCAACCACCTCGCCGGGCCCCTCGATGATGAGCGCATTCCGGAAGAATGCTTGGGTCGCGCCATGGTGGTCAAGAAGCTAGACATGCTGCCCTTCGAGTGCGTGGCGCGCGGTTTCCTTACCGGCTCCGGCTTGAAGGAATACCAGGCAGACGGCACCGTCTGTGGCATCGAGCTGCCCGCAGGCCTTGTCGAGGCCTCCCGCCTGCCCGAACCCATTTTCACCCCTGCTACGAAGGCGGAGCAGGGCGATCACGATGAGAACGTCTCTTTCGAACACGTGGCAGATAAGCTCGGCCGCGAGCGCTCCGAGGAGCTACGCGCGGCTACCTTGCGCATTTACGCCAAGGCAGCCCAGCTGGCGGAGGAGAAGGGCATCATCTTGGCCGATACCAAATTCGAGTTCGGCCTCGATGCGGATGGCACGCTCGTGCTTGCCGATGAAGTCCTCACCCCCGATTCCTCCCGCTACTGGCCCGCAGATTCCTACGTGGAAGGCGAGGTCCAGCCCTCCTTTGATAAGCAGTACGTGCGCGATTGGCTGACTTCTGATGCCTCCGGCTGGGATAAGTCCTCTGAGACCACCCCGCCCGCGCTTCCCGATGACGTCGTTTCCGCCACCCGCCTGCGCTATATCGAGGCCTACGAAAAGCTATCGGGTGAGCGCTTCGCGGACTTCCTTGCGCCGCGTTCCTAGCCGCCCAGGCCGGTCTAGGCCGGATAGGGCAACCGCGCGTTAGCTGGTTGCCCACGGCTGTTGCCCGCCGCTGGGGCATAACCGGTGACGCGTACAGTGGTAGGGCATGAGTGATGAAAAGACGACCGCACCGGTAGCCCCAGTCCACCCCGTAAAGCGCGAATTTCACGGCCGCGAATTCGTGGATAATTACGAGTGGCTACGCGATAAGCAATCGCAGGAAACCCTGGATTACCTCAATGCCGAAAACGATTACACGGCGGCGCATACCGGGCACTTGGATGCGATGACGGAGAATATCTTCCAAGAGATTAAATCCCGCATTAAACAAACCGATATGTCCGTGCCAGCCCGCCGCGGTAAGTACTGGTACTACGGCCGCTCCGAGGAGGGCAAGAACTACGGCTATTCCTGCCGCATCCCGGTAGAAGAAGGCAGCGATCCCTGGACCGCACCGGTGATTCCGGAAGAAGGAAGCCCAGAAGGCGAAGAAATTATCTTGGACGCCAATGCCCTGGCAGAGGGAAGGGACTTCTTCGCCCTTGGTGCGGCCTCCATCTCAGATTCCGGCCGCTACTTGGCCTATTCCGTGGACTTCGCTGGCGATGAGCGCTTTGAACTGTCCATTAAGGACCTCGATACCGGAGAGCTGCTGGACGATCACCTCACCGGCATTTTCTACGGCGCTACCTGGGCAGGCGACGGCTATATCTTTTACTCCACGGTGGATGATGCCTGGCGCCCGGATGCGGTGTGGCGCCATAAGGTAGGCACCGAGCAATCCGCGGATGTGCGCGTCTTCCATGAGGAGGATGAGCACTTTAACGTGGGCATCGGCAGTGCCCGCTCCGATAAATACCTCTTCATTGGGGTGGGGTCGAAGATTACCTCGGAAGCCTGGGTGCTAGATACGGACAACCCAGAAGGCGAATTCCGCCCGCTGTGGACGCGCGAGACCGGCGTTGACTACGACGTAGACCATGCCGTGGTGGGCGGCGAAGACTACTGGATTGTCACCCACAATGCCACCGGCCCGAACTTCGCGGTGGGCTATGCCAAGGTCGATGAGGATCTTCCCGCCCTGCGCGAACTGCCGGAGCTTTTGGCACACGATGACACCACCCGAATCGAGGGCGTGGACACCTACCGCGACCACATGGTGGTGGGCTACCGCCGCGGTGGCATCGGCCGCGCCGCCATCATGCGCGTTGGCGATGACTTCGGGGAATTCGAAGAACTCAACTTCAACGAGGAACTCTTTACCGTCGCCGTGGACGGCAACCCGGAATGGGACGCGCCGGTAGTCCGCGTGAACTACGTGTCCTATATCCAGCCCGCGCAGCTTTTTGATTACCGCGTGGATACCGGCGAGTACACGCTGCTAAAGGAACAGGAAGTCCCCGGCGGCTATGTTCCGGATGATTACGTGGCCTACCGCATCTGGTCGACCGCCAGCGATGGCACCAAGATCCCAGTCTCCGTGGTGCACCGTTCTGACTTGGACCGCACCAAACCCAATCCGACGCTGCTGTATGGCTACGGCTCCTACGAGGCCAGCATGGACCCGTACTTCTCCGCGACCCGGCTATCGCTCATGGACCGCGGCATGATTTATGCGGTTGCCCACGTGCGCGGCGGCGGCGAGATGGGCCGTCAGTGGTACGACGACGGCAAGATGCTGCAGAAGAAAAACACCTTCACCGATTTCATCGCTGTGGCTGATGACCTCATCGAGCGCCGCGTGACCACCCCGGACCAAATGGTGGCCGAAGGTGGATCCGCCGGCGGCATGCTCATGGGCGCCGTGGCGAATATGGCACCTGACCGCTTTACCGCTATCCAAGCCGTGGTCCCCTTCGTGGACCCGCTGACCTCGATGCTCATGCCAGAGCTTCCCCTTACCGTTCCCGAGTGGGAAGAGTGGGGCGATCCGTACCACGATCCGGAATACTACGACTACATGAAGTCCTACTCTCCCTACGAGAATGTTGAGGCCAAGGACTATCCGGACATCTTGGCTATCACCTCGCTGAATGATACCCGCGTGCTGTATGTGGAACCGGCGAAGTGGATTGCGCAGCTGCGCGCTACCGCCACCGGCGGCGAGTTCCTGCTCAAGACGGAAATGGCCGCCGGGCATGGTGGCGTATCCGGCCGCTACGATAAGTGGCGCCAAAACGCCTTCGAATACGCCTGGACCATCAATAAGGCCACCGGTCTTACGGAATAACCGCGCAGCACGGTCACGCGCTGGCCGGCACCCTGGCCTGCGTTCTGGCCAGCGCGCGGATCTGGCGGTACTGTGCGATAATTTGAGCTATGACTAGCCACCTTCTGGTTTCTATCTCCAGTATTTTTGAGGACACTCGGAAGCAGGCTACAAGCTTCCTGTCGGTTCTGGACCGGGAGGAAATTCCCGTCTCCCTGCTCATCGCCCCGCACATTGATGGCAATTGGCACCTGGCCAAGGACAAGGACACTCAACAGTGGCTGAAGGATCAGGCGGCCGCGGGCCGTCCGCTTATCCTCAATGGTTTTGACCAGGCAGTCCAAGGCCGCCGCGCGGAGTTTGCCAACCTCAATTCGCATGAGGCGAAGCTGCGCCTAGCCGGTGCGACCCGGCAGATGGCGCAGATTGGTTTCGAACCTACCATCTTCGCGCCCCCGCGCTGGCGCATGTCTCCCGGAACGTTGCAGGTCCTGCCCAAATTCCCCTTTGAGGCGGCGGCTTCTACCCGCGGCATCCTGGAGGTGCCCACCGGCAAATTCCACCAAGCCCGCAACCTTTCTTTTGGTGAGGGCTTCGGTTCCGCCAAGTGGTGGCGTAAAAACATCATCCGCGCGGCCGAGCGCTCCGCCGAGCGCGGCAATACCGTGCGTCTTTCCGTCTCCGCCCGCAACCTAGATGACCGCAAGGTCATCAAGGACTTTGTAAAGGCAGCCCGCCGCGCCCTCGACGCGGGCGCTACTCCCGCTGATTACAGCATTTACCTGCCGCGTTAGTCCGGTGGAGGCCTCATAGTAGATCACATGAAACGAACAGATGAACTAACAACGCAACAGGCGGCAGACCTTCTGAATGTCTCTCGGCCGCGAGTCATCGAGCTCATGGACGAAGGAGCCCTGGAGGGACATACAGAATACGCCCACCGGCATCTGTATGCCTCCAGCGTGCAGGGCTATAAACGCCAGAGAGACCTTGAGCAGCGTGCTGCTGCAGACGAGCTCGCGGTGCTTTCTGACGAGATGGGCTTATACGAGTAGGCGCTCCTACTTGCTCAGGCCGTTGATGAAGTCCTTCGCCTGCTGGGGGAGCATGCCCCAGATACCAGCGGGGATGATCTTCTGCAGGTTGCCGGTGGCCGCCATGAAGCCGGGGATAGCGAGCAGGCCGGCCAGGATGGCAAAGCCGATAATGGCGCCGGTGCCCCAGGAGCTAGAGCCGAACCCGAAGCCTGGGCCATCGGTGTTGTCGTCCTGGTTGGCATCGTTGCCCTGATCGCCGTCGTCGGTGGATTCATCCTCGCCGAGCGTGAAGCCGACCTTGACGGGGTCGTGGTCAGAGGCACGGAAGGGGGAATCGTCGTAGAAATCTACGGCGTTGTAGTTGCGGCGGGAGTACTCAAAGGCGACGGGCTCGTCGGCGTTGATGTTCCACACTTGGGCATCGTCAAGCGCGCCCGAAGCAACCTCATTGGCTAGGACGTGGTCCAAGGTGCCGAGCAGGCCGCCGAACTGGTAGGAGGTATCGGCGCCGTACTTTTCGGCAGGCACGGTAAAGCCATCATTGCGGAAGACATCGAGCGCGGTTTCATGGGTGTAGGTATTGAAATCACCCAGAGCGAAAAGCGGCTTATCTTTCCAATCGTCCTGCTTGTGCAGGGCATCGAGCACGGCCTGGGCTTGGGCATTGCGGACGTTGGGGTTATTGCCCTGGCCATCGCCGGAATCCTCGTCGCCCTTGGCCACCGAGCCCTTGGACTTGAAGTGGTTGGCCACGGCGACGAAGGACTCGTCATCGCTATTGAGCGGCTGGAATTCCTGGGCCAGCGGCTCGCGGGCGGTGCCGGAAAAGCGCGGATCCTGGAAGATGCGGGATTCGCCCACGGGCTTGACCACGTCCTTGTGATAAATGAACGCAGTGCGGATGACATCGGGGTGCTCAGGGACCTGTTCCTTGGACGGGGAGGGCACGAAGGCCCACTTCTCGGAGCCCGCGGCCTCGTTGAGTTTTTCGGTCAGGCGTTTCAGTGCCTTATCGCGCTGGTTAAAGTCCCCGGTGACGGCGTAGCCATCTTCGATTTCGGAAAGGCCGATGACATCGGCATCGAGGCCATTGATGGCGGCGACGATCTTGCGCTCTTGGTCCTTTAAGGCGGATTCGGTATAGGCGCCGCGGGTCTTGCCGCGGTTGACGGTGACCTTATTTCCTTCGCGGTCGGTATAGGCGCTGCCGCCGAATTCCTCGCCCAGGGAGGTGAAGTAATTCAGCACGTTGAAGGCGCCGATGGTGTATTCGCCCTTGACGTCATCAACGGCGTGCAGCTCCGCATCGCGGGATTCTTCCCAGGAGATGGGGAGATCGGTGCCGGCGGTCTCACCTGTGACCGGCTCGGTGGGCTGGAAGCGCCACTGATCGTGGGAGTAGCCCACGATGACTGGGTGCTGGAATTCCACGGTATCGGTGGTGCGCAGGGACTTGATGGTCTTGCCGCCATCTTGGGCGATATAGGGCAGTGGGGTGTCCTTATCGGTCCTTAAATAATCGCGGGTGCGGCCATCATCTAAGGTAACGAGCTTTTCCGCGTTGTCCTTGGCCAGTTTTTGCAGATCGGAATTGGGGTCGGTGGAAGGGGAGTGGACATCGGAAGGCTGGCGGAAGGCCTCATCGCCCGGGGCGAGGCCGACCTCGCCGTATTGGTTGAGCGAGTAGTTATTGGTCACGGTGTGCGTGCCGGGCTGGATGAGCATGTGCTCAAAGGACTCGCGGGCGCTGTCGCCCTGGGGCAGCTCATCCACGGCGAGCGGGGTGACCTCCTCCAGCGCGGTATCGAGCTGCTTGAGGGAAGAAGCGCTGACCTGGGTGGCGCCGTAATACTCGGAAACCTGGCCGGTGACCTCTACGGAATCACCGATGCTGGGGTATTTATCGGCGCCCTTTTTACCCATGTGGACAAATAGCGCCTGGGAGGCATCGGTGGCTTCTTTGCCGGTGCCGCCGGTCTGGATGGTAAAGCCGTTGAGCCCGCCCTCGCTCCACACGCCGGTGACAACGCCCTGGGTAGCAACGTTTTGGCCCTCGAGCGGGGAGGTATCGCCGGGGCCTTGGATTTCCGCAATCGGGGTTATGCCTTCGGGCGCGGGAAGATTCTCAGAACCTGCGGAATTATCGGAGCCACCCGGCTGCGGGGCCGGGGACTCGTTGCCAGAGTTGGTAGGAGACGGTGCACCGATGGTGAAGTCTGCGGAGTTGTCATCGGTATCGGCGCCCGCCGCGTTGCGGGAAGCAGAGGTGTCATTAGACAGCGAGCCGGTGGCAGCTCCTTCAGACTTGGAGGCGGCGCCGTAACCTACTAGGTCAATGGTGTTGCCGGTGGCATCGGCAAGCTGCACCGAGCCCTTCGTGCCGGACATATTGACCTTGCCTTGCGCATCCGGGGTGGGAAGAGCCTGGGCCTGACCATTGCCGGCCGCACCCTGCACCAGGTAGTAACCGTGGGGAGCAATGGTGCCAGACAGGGTTATCTTGCCGCCGCTACTGCCGTTGGAGGCGAAGTACTCCACGGACCAGCCGGTGAGATCGATTGCAGCATCGGTGGGGTTATAAAGCTCGATGAAATCATTGGAAAAGCTCGCACCCCTTATTTCCGCCACCGCCGTAGACCTCAGAGATGACCGCGGTGGAATTATCCGGGGCGGCCAAGGCGGTAGGCACCGCGACGGATAGGGAGAGGGTGGAGAAACTGGCAGCGAGGGCTACCCTGCCAAGGCGGCGAAGAGCCATAGAAGTCACCTTAATCATAGAGAAAGTTGTCATGGACGCCTTTTATTTTTACTCGCTGAACAATCGGTGTACCCAGGGTCGCAATCGGTGGGGTGTGCGCGAGCAGGCGGTGAAACCTGGGTGCCGCGCAAAATTCGTTTTCCTGTTGGTCGTAATTTACGCGGAGTTTGCATTACCGGGGTGAAAACCCTGCAGTGGGGGTATATCTAGGGATTGGGCGGGGGTATGACTACACTGAATCGGGCAGACCTAAGCCCCATACAGTAAGGCAAAAATTTCATGGCTCGTGTAGTTGTCAATGTCATGCCCAAGGCGGAAATTCTGGATCCGCAGGGCCAAGCTGTCGTCCGCGCATTGGGTCGCATCGGAGTATCCGGTGTCAGCGATGTGCGCCAAGGAAAGCGCTTCGAACTCGAGGTAGATGATTCCGTTACCGCAGAGGAACTGGATAAGGTGGCAGAAACGCTGCTGGCTAATACCGTCATCGAGGACTACGAGGTTACGCAGCTGGAGGTCAAGTAAGTGACCGCAAAAATCGGAGTAATCACCTTCCCCGGCACCCTGGATGATGTGGATGCCGCCCGCGCGGCCCGCACCGCCGGCGCCGAGGTCATTAACCTCTGGCACGCAGATGCTGATCTGCACGGCGTGGACGCGGTAGTCGTGCCGGGCGGTTTTTCCTATGGTGACTACCTGCGCTCGGGCGCTATTTCGGCGCTCGCCCCCGTCATGCGCAGCGTCATCGACCGCGCCAAGGCGGGAATGCCGGTGCTCGGCATTTGCAATGGTTTCCAAATCTTGACTGAAGCAGGCCTCTTACCGGGCGCATTGACCCGGAATAAGGGCCTGCATTTTCATTGCACCGATACTTACCTGGAGGTGGAGCACTCCACCACGGCCTGGACCAGCGAGTTTGAAAAGGGCCAAAAGATTTTGGTGCCCGCCAAGCACGGTGAGGGCCGCTTCCAAGCAGGCGATGACGATATCGCCCGCATCGAGGGCGAAGGCCGCGTGGTCTTCCGCTATACCGATAATTACAACGGCTCCATCAATGGCATTGCTGGGGTAAGCGATGAGACCGGCCGGATTGTGGGCCTCATGCCGCACCCCGAGCACGCCATTGACCCGCTGACCGGCCCATCCACCGACGGATTGGGACTATTCGTATCCGCCATCAAGGCCGTCGCGGAAGCGCCGGCGGTTTAAGGAGGCCACCTACATGACCGTTTCTAATGACACCGTAGACAAGGCGCAGTCCACCCCGGATGAGCAGCAGCCGTACGTTGAGCTGGGCCTGAAGGATGACGAATACCAGCGCATCCACGATATTCTGGGCCGGCGCCCCACCGACGCGGAGCTGACCATGTACTCCGTGATGTGGTCCGAGCACTGCTCCTATAAGTCCTCCAAGACGCACCTGCGCTACTTTGGTGAGACCATGACGGAGGAGATGGGGGAGAAGATCCTCGCCGGCATTGGTGAAAACGCCGGCGTGGTGGACATCGGCGATGGCAATGCGGTGACCTTCCGCGTGGAATCGCACAACCACCCCTCCTACGTGGAGCCCTACCAAGGCGCGGCCACCGGCGTGGGCGGCATCGTCCGCGACATCATGGCCATGGGTGCGCGCCCGATTGCCGTGATGGATCAGCTGCGCTTTGGGCCTGCCGATGCCCCCGATACCAAGCGCGTGCTACCCGGCGTCGTCTCCGGCGTGGGCGGCTACGGCAACTCCTTGGGCCTGCCCAATATTGGCGGAGAAACCGTCTTTGATGAAACCTATGCGGGAAACCCGCTGGTCAATGCCCTGTGTGTGGGCACGCTCAAGGTCGATGACCTCAAGCTCGCCTTCGCCTCCGGCACTGGCAATAAGGTCATGCTCTTCGGTTCCCGCACCGGCCTGGATGGCATCGGCGGCGTATCCGTACTGGCCTCCGATACCTTTGAAGACGGCGCGGAGCGCAAGCTTCCTGCCGTGCAGGTGGGCGACCCCTTCGCGGAAAAGGTGCTTATCGAATGCTGCCTGGACCTCTACCACGCCGGTGTTGTGGTGGGCATCCAGGACTTGGGCGGTGCCGGCCTGGCGTGTGCCACCTCTGAGCTGGCCGCGTCCGGCGATGGCGGCATGGAGGTCAACCTCGATGCCGTGCCGCTGCGCGCGGAAAACATGACCGCCGCGGAAATCCTCGCCTCCGAGTCCCAGGAGCGCATGTGCGCCGTCGTGGCACCGGAAAACGTGGAGAAGTTCCGCGAAATCTGTGAGCACTGGGAGGTCACCTGTGCCGAAATCGGTGAGGTTAGTGAGGGTGACCACCTGGTCATTCGCCACCAGGGCGAGGTCGTCGTCGATGCCCCAGCTGGCACCATCGCAGATGAAGCGCCCGTCTACGAGCGCCCCTACGCCCGCCCCGAGTGGCAGGATGAGCTGCAGAAATACCAGGGCACGGACAAGCGCGGCCTGGTGGAATCCCTGCAGAAGCTCGTCTCTTCGCCTTCGCTGTGCTCGCGCGATTTCATCATGAATCAGTACGACCGCTACGTGCGCGGCAATACCGTCCAGTCCCATCACGCGGACGCGGGCGTGCTGCGCATCGATGAGGAGACCGGCCGCGGCGTCGCCGTTTCCGCCGATGCTTCTGGCCGCTACACCAAGCTGGACCCGAACATGGGCGCGCGCCTGGCCCTGGCGGAGGCCTACCGCAACGTCGCGGTCACCGGCGCCAAGCCCGTCGCGATTACCAATTGCCTGAACTACGGTTCGCCGGAAAACCCGGACGTGATGTGGCAATTCCGCGAATCCGTGCATGGGCTTGCCGATGCCGCCGTGGAACTGTCCATCCCCGTCTCCGGCGGCAACGTCTCCTTCTACAACCAGACCGGCTCCGAGCCCATCCTGCCCACCCCGGTCGTAGGCGTGCTTGGCGTTATCGACGATGTGCACCAGGCCATTGGCAATAACCTGGGCACCGTCAATGAGAAGGAAGTCCTCATCGCCTTGGGCGAGACCAAGGATGAGTTCGGCGGTTCCATCTGGCAGCTGGTGAGCGCCGAGGGCGCCGACAAGGACAACCTCAACGGCCTGCCACCCCAGGTGGACATGGCCAATGAGAAGCGCCTCGCGGACTTCTTCCACGGCAACGATCTGCTCACCGCCGCACACGATGTCTCCGAGGGTGGCCTTGCCGTCGCCGCCTTTGAGATGGCCAAGCGCGCCGGTGCGCTTGCCGATGCCGCCGGCCTCGGCCTCGACCTCGATCTCACCGCCGTGCACGAGGACGCCTTCACCGCGGCCTTCTCCGAGTCCGCTTCCCGCGCGCTCGTGGCCACCACCGCTGACCGCGCCGATAAGGTGCTTGCCCGTGCGGCAGAGCTCGGCATCCCCGCGGCCATCGTGGGCGAGACCACCGAAACCGGTGCCCTTACCCTGGGCGGCGAATCCGTGGCCATCTCCCAGCTGGTTGAGGCATGGTCTGCCACCTTGCCTGACCTCTTCGGTCACGCCGTGGGTGCCAACTCCGTTGTGGAGTAAGCCAGCCCCTGTCACCGCTTAGCTCAAGCCCGGCTTTGGCCGGGCTTGAGGAGCATTTAGACTATCTTCGGTGATCGGGGCCGTTGCCCAATGAGCATCGCCCTTTCTCTCTGTCTCGAATCGAAATTTTTATATTAGGAGTCCCATGAGCGCGCATTCCCGCCATCAAGCCTCCGCGCCCGCATCAACAGTGCTGCGGTGGTATCACCATTGTATTGGGTTGGTGTTTGGCCTCGTGGTTGCCGTAATTTCTGCCGGAAAACTGAATTACGGTGACTGGGGTGCGCTATGGATTGCTGGATTGCTCGTTCGCGATGGAAATCGGGAGCATTTATATAGAATCGATGAACGCGATTTCGCACTGCCACGTGGTGATGTGTGGTTAGACACCATCGCCCACTCTGATGTCACTGAGTTCCCGCACCCTTATGTTCACATCCCATTTCTCGCGGATGTGATGAGCTTGGTCGTGCGGGTCATGAGTTTTGATGTCTCCGTGATATTGCTCGCGATTGCTTCCGGTTGGGCGTTGGTGGTGCTGATAGTCTCCGCCTGGTTCTTGTGGTTTGAAGAAGAGATACCAACCATGGCCTTGCTTTTTGGAATCCTCTTGGGCTGGGCATCGGTAGCTTTTCAATCATCGTTGCTACTTGGCCAGACGAGCCCGCTGATTTTTGCGGGAGTTGCCTACGGCCTTGCTGCTGCTCGCGTGCACCCAGTGCGCGCGGGAATTGCACTAGGACTTGTATCTGCAGTGAAGCTAACCCCCATTATCCTCGTGCTCATCTGCGTGGTTTTCCCGCGGGCGCGCAAAACGGGAGTGGTAGCACTCGGGACAGGAGCCGTTGCTGTGCTCTACTCAATCGTCGTTTCTGGCTGGAACGTGTTTACCTCGTGGTGGGATACCCTTCAGGACATCAAGGCGGCAATAATGGTCGCTCCTGTCAACGGATCGATTGCTTCCCAATTGAGTACCAACCGCGTTGAAGATGACAGCATTCTTGTCACCATCGTCCATGATCCTTCACTGGCTGCCAGCCTTATTCCGCCTTTTGTAGCCCTGGCATTGATTGCGCTGGTTATTGTTACCGCTTTGCGGTCACAGGAGCCGTGGCGCATTGCTGCCGTCGGCATCTTTACGGTTCTTACGGCTACCGCCAATATCTTGTGGGACCATTACGTCTTGTGTGCCGTATTGCCACTGCTAGGCGTTCTGGCCCGCGGGCAGAATCGTATCATTTATGTTGTGCCGGTCTTGGGGCTCTTCTTCTTCCCACCACTGGCCAAGGCAGATTCTGATATGTGGTTGTCGTGGTCCTCGTTGATCGTCTTGGTGGGTTTTGTCATCGCACTGTGTATCGCGGAGCTAAGCCGGAAGGACGCCCTGCCTCTGCGGGACCGCCGCCTTTCCTTCAAAAAGGCGAGTTAGTAGGCGGCTTTTCTCCACTAAATCCGCCACCACGCACCTCCGGAACCGAGGACTTGAAGATCGTTGCCCGGCTGCTCTCCGCCCGATGATGGTGGCACCCACTCAGTGATGGTGTATGTCCGCGGCGGTCAGGCGGTGCTGAATGCGCTTGCCGATGCCGCCGGCCTCGGCCTCGATCTCTCCGCCGTGGACGAGGATGCCTCCATCGCGGCCATCGTGGGTGAGACTTCTGAAACCGAGGCGCTTTCCTTAGGCAGCGAATCCGTGGCCATCTCCCAGCTGGTTGAGGCATGGTTCTCCACCTTGCGTGAGCTCTTCGGCTACGCCGTCGTGGGCGCTAATTCTGTTGTGGGGTAAGCCGGCCTCTAGCATCGCCTAGCTCAAGCCTGGCTTTAAGCCGGGCTTTTTGCTTTCAAGCCTGTGCAACGTAGGTACTCAATCCGTCTTTACTTGTATCCCTCTGGTTGATACAAGTAAAGAAAGAGGCCAAGGGTAGAGGGGTTCGGTGCCGAAATGAAAGCTGTAGAAATTCTGGCGTGGCTAGAATCCTTAGCGGCAAATCAGTGGGGCATTATCACTACGGCTCAGGCTCAACGCGAAGGTATTTCTCGCCTCCACATAAATCGCTTGGCAGGGAGCGAGATCCTAACGCGCGCACGCAGAGGCATCTACCTTCTTCCCTCAGTTCAGCTTGGTCCATTAACGGATGTCAGGGAAGCTTGGATATCCCTTGAACCAAATCTATTTGCGGTAGAACGTATAGAAGCCGACAATAAGATCGTTGTGTCTCATGAGTCCGCAGCACTTATCCATAGCATTGGTGATTTGATTCCGAATACACAGACTTTCTCGGCTTCTTTGCGGAAACAAACCAGTCAGAATGATATCCACATTTATGACGATCGTGAAATAGGGGTCGGGGATATAGAAAATATCGACGGATTGCTCGTAACCTCAGTAGAAAAGACGGTGGAGGACCTGGCCTCCCAAATAATGGAATTCAATTATTTGGCGACTCTCGTCGTAGACTCCTTGCGAAAAGAAGGCGTTCGATTAAAGAGCTTGGCAAAGCGGCTTGAACCAGTGTCAGCAGCCTATGGATTCAATTCTGGTAACGATCTTTTGGCTGCGTGTTGGGAAGAAGCAGGGGCTGACGAAGATAATGAAGAGTTCCGAGATCGCTTCTTCATCAGCGCGGGCACTGGTGTGGAGACAAGGAGTTTTAGAGACTCTCGTTAGCCGCAGAGTGCAGTGAAACGGCATAGAAGAAAATGCGCCCACTGGAGCTGCAATCACCACCACGAATTCCCAGAAACGAGGACTAACGTTGCCGGTATGAAGATCGTTGCCCGGTTGCTGTCCGTCCCGCTTGCGCTTGTCGCTTTCCTCGCACTGTGGCTTGCGGTGGCGCCGTTTACGCCGCATATTCCCTATTGGGGCGCGGGTGCGCTCATCGGCCCGCAGTATGTCGGTCCGGTTGTTATCTTTTCCCTATTTCTCCTAGTCCTTGCGGTGCTAGGAAGGTTCGGCTCCCGCAGCTTCTACGTGCCAGGCGCGTTTGCGGCGGTTGCGTTCATTGCAGGCATAGCGCTTTTTGGGACGCAGATTCACGCCGCGAAGGAGCAGGGGACCGACGTAGATATTCGCGCTGCGTTGAGTTGGGCTGGTGTAGAAAGCACCGACGAGGGTCCTGATCACACGGTGGCCTACGATTCTTTCCACGGCGAGGACCTGGATATGGATATTTATAAGCCCAATGATGGCGGCACCCACCCCGTCATGATGTATGTCCACGGCGGCGGCTGGGATCAGATGAACAAGCACTCCCAGGCGTTCAATATGCGGCAGATGGCGCAACGCGGCTACCTCGTATTATCCATCGATTACACGCTGTCCAGCTGGGATCAGCCCACGTGGAAGGTGGCAGCGGGGCAGGTGGGATGCGCGATGAATTGGGCCCACGCCCACGCAGTGGATTATGACGGCGACCCGGAGCGCTTCTTTATGTACGGCGAATCCGCCGGCGGCCAGTTGGTGCTGAATGCGACTGCCGATGCCGCCGCGCACCCCAACCAGCTGCCTTCCGCCGATTGCCCCGGCACGCCGGCCGTTCCCCGCGCCGTGTATGTGGATTCACCGGCCCTCGATGTCCGCCACATCTATGATTCTGACGATCCCTATGCCGCGCAGGGTTCCCGCGATACCGTGCAGAAATACCTGGGTGGAACGCCCGAGGAATATCCAGACCGCGCGGATTTCGTTACCTCGGCTACGCACCTTACTTCGGACATGCCGCCCATCAAGATTGTCCGCAGTGACAACGATCGCCTCGTCCCGCCGGAAAGCTATGACGACTTTCGCCGCATAGCGCATGAAAAGAACATCGACCTGAGCGAGTACGTGCGTCCTCACGCTGACCACGCATCCGCCCTCAGCGCCCACGGAGTGTGGAATCAGCACTTGCTCCAAGCGATGCCCCAATTCTTCGCCGAGCACGATCCGCAAGCTTCTTAGGCTCCCGAAACCCCTGGGGTTATGCGTGGCTTACTTGACTGACTTTGAAGTGCTCGGAAGCGGTTTTGACGGCTCCAAAAGCAGCCCAAGTGACGTGGAGGAGAAGCAAAACAAGCAAGGCGGCGCTGACAGTATCCATCCAGCCCAGGCCCCACGCCAGCGCCGCGGGCTGCGTGGACAGGGTGTGAGTGCCGAGGCAGCAGGTGCCCACGGGGAAGGTGCTGGCCCACCAGCTGGGGTTAAAAGACATTGGGGTGTTTCCAAGAGCGGTACCCCAATGCTTGGCGATGGCATAGACCGACAGCGGCACGCCGAAGCTCAGCATCACTACACCATAGATCATGGCGCGGAAATGCCATTGGTCACCGGCGAGTAGCTGTGCTGCCGCGGTGGACTGGCCGACCAACCCCAGTGGAATCCAAGCGGTGGCGGCGAAGTTAATGGGAACCTTGGGGAAAGTACGCCGGTAAACGAAGGCGAATATCGGCATTCCCGTAACCCAAGCCAAGACGAAGCAGAACACGCCGATGCCGTGGATGACCGAGCTCCACTCGCCAGCGTGCGTTGCCAGCTGTGCCGAAGCAGTGGCGGAAACCATAGGTGCCACCAGCGGAAGCCCTAAGGCAAAGGCGGGATTAGTGGGATGATTGAAGAGAAGATACTTTACATACTTTAAGCAGGTAATCACGCTGAGGACGGTTCCCACGGCCCAACACACAGCGTGAATTGACCAGGCATCAAAGATGAGGGAGTAGGCGCTGCCCAAGGCAAGGATGCCCATGGAAACCATGCCCCATGCAGGCATGTCGTCGGAATGAAAACCTGGATTTCGGTACTTAATGAATCCCGCCGTGAGCGCCAAGAAGACAAGAGTCGCCACGCCGAGCATGATTTCGGCAGGGAGGCGCCCAATCACCGGGCTTAAGTGCGTATCGATGAGGGATGAGGAGATCGATAGTCCCATGAGTCCTCCCGCCCAGGCAGGCCCTAGCGGAGGAATTTTCATGTCATTCCGAACTTTTAACATTTCAGGTTATTTGCTTCCTCATGCTCGTGGGAGACTGCGCAATCCGAACGGAATTCCAATGAATAAATATACTCCTACAAGGGTCGATGATGGAGATCGGGCTTTACCCATGCGTTAATGGAAACCATGTGGCTCGTAGATGGGATGGATTCTGGCGAAGAGGATTAGATTCTCCTTTTCCTTGAAGCTCTTTACTCCCCTCAGTAGACTTACGGTAACGTAACTTAGCTCTGGTGGGAGAAAGAAGTATCGCTGTGGCTCAGATACACGCTGAAGGAACAAAAGAGGCGGGGGAGCATCCCTTGAAAGAAGGCTTGGTGCAGCGCACCTATTGGATGGCGGATCGCGGCGAGCGGCCGCTGACCCGTGGATGGGGTCATGCGCTGGCGGCGTTGCTATCGGTGATCGCCTCCACCGTTCTCATCACGTATGCGTGGATGACGCTGCACTGGTGGCAGGGTCTAGGCGTTACCGTCTATGGCCTAGGATTGGTAGGGCTTTTTGGCGTCTCGGCGCTGTACCACCGCTATCCGTGGCCTAGCCCCCGAGCGGTGCAATGGTGGCGGCGGGCGGACCACGCCACGATTGCGGTATTCATTGCCGCCACATACACCCCGTTGTGTTTGATTGCGTTATCCCCAGCGCAGGCAGCATGGATGCTCGCCATTGCGTGGGCGGGCGCGATCTTGGGCGTGATTTTGAACCTAGTGTGGATTGAGCACCCGCGGTGGCTCGATGTTGTGGTGTACCTAGCGCTGGGCTGGTTGGTGCTGCCGCTACTACCCACGCTGTGGAGTGATGCCGGCGCAGCAGTGGTCTGGCTATTGCTGGCCGGCGGCGTGGTTTACTCCGTAGGTGCGCTGGTCTATGGCTTTAAGTGGCCTGGGCGCAATGCGCGCTACTACGGCTATCACGAGCACTTCCACACCGCGACCATCGCGGCGGCAGTGGTGCACCTCGTGGCGGTATGGCAAGTGGTCGTTGGCGCTGCCTAGACCGTAATTGCCGTGTTATTGAACAGGGCGGCATGCGCCAGGATGATCAATCCTTGCCGCAAATCCGTCTGGTTAACGGTCAGCGAGAATCCGGAAAGTCTCCCACCAGTCTTGTTCGATTTCCTTGGCCTGTGGTGTGGCTAAAACTTCATCCACATCCCCGTTGAGGTCAACATTAGGCAAAAGAACTTCTGCTGGTTGTAGCGGAGGTCGCGGGGTGGGCTCGCCGGAGATCATCGCCTGGGAGAACTCTTGGAGGAGCTCGTTCCAGGCAAGGCCATGACTCAAGTCAGAAAGCCGGGTCGATTCAACTCCGCCGTAAAACGCGATGATGCTATCTACTACTGCACGTTCGTATGTGCTGAGATTGTCGGACAGGCCACCGGGAACATAGGGGACCGGCCAGGGCTCTTTGGTCCCTGCTACCTGCCAGGTTTGAGTGCGCAGTTCGCGGGAAACAGGGCCATGTCGCCACGCTTGAAACTCCGGCTGGAATAATGGGCGACCCGTCCACGCCAGATGCCAGCCTTGGGAGAAGTAGCACAGCTTGTACAGCTTGAGCTTGTCCACATTGGGAATGCGCTCAGTAATGTACTGTCCAACGTCGAAAATTTCTGCCATGCTCTCCTCCTTTCAGTGTCGCGCTAAAGTATACGGCCTCATTCTGCAGTGGGAAAGAGCTTCTGTGCATCCGTTCCCGTGGCAACTGCGGCTGCGAGCAGCATGCGGGCTTGGGGTGCGCGGAGGTTGCCGGAGGGGATGACGCCGGCATCGGCAAGCGTGGCACCGCCACCGGCGCCGCCGTAGATGCCCTCAACGGGCCCGTGATCCACGCGGGTAGTAAGCACGACGGGAACGGACTTGGCGGCTTCCACGGCGGCATTAGCCAGATCGGGGCCGATATTTCCTGAACCCATGCCCTCAATGACGATGGCCTGTGCGCCCTTGGCCAAGGATTGCTCAATGAGATCCGCTGGGGCGCCGGGGTAGGCGGCGATGATGTCCACGCGGACATCGCCAAGCGGAGCGTACTTCAGCGGATCGGGGCGTTCTGGGAATTTCTCCTGGCTGTTGGTAGCAAAGCCATCGGCCTTTTCCGTATCAGATTTGAACGCGCCGCGGGCGGGGATAACCTTGCCGCCAAAGGCGATGAATGCGCCGTGGCCGGCATAGTCCGGGTTGGTGACAGTCTCTACCGCGGTAGCGAGGTTTTCTGGGCCGTCTGGATCATCGTCATCGAACGGGCGCATTGCGCCGGTGAGTACGACGGGTTTATCGCTGTCGTGGAAAGTATCGAGCGCAATGGCGGTTTCTTCCATGGAATCGGTGCCGTGGGTGACGATTACGCCATCGACGTCATCGCGCTCTAGCTGCTCTTGTACGGCGGTGATGATTTTATCGGTATCGGCCAAGGTCATCGCGGAAGAATCCAGGTTGGCAATGTCTTTGACCTCAAGTTCCAACTTGTCTTTGTTGAACTCGGAGTACAGCGGGTCCACCAAGTCAGAGCCCTTGACGGTGGGCACCACCGCGCCCTTGTCATCGTGGGTGCTGGCGATGGTGCCGCCGGTAGAAAGCACCACCACATGCCCCTCGATTTCGGAGCGCTGCTTGGCGTGGGAGCCGCTTGATTTGGTGGAAGTGGTGGAAGAGCTTGTGGCGGAGCTGCTGGCGCTGCTGGAGCTGGTAGCGGAACTAGAACTCGATGCCGTGGAAGATGCTTCTGAGGTCTTTTCCGCGGAGGTAGAAGAAGAGGTAGTCGTCGGCGTAGCCGAAGCCTCATCTTTATCCTCCTGGTTGGCCGGGTTCTGGCAGGAGGCCAGCAGCAGTGCGGAGGCAACTAAAGCGGCGGAGTACTGCACCTTGCGGCGCAGGCGTGGGTTAGACATATCAACTCATTTCTCTAGCGTGGTCTCTGTAACCAATTTAATACCACGCTGGTGCGCGGGCGCCGCGCAAAAGAAAATGTGCTGAAAAATTAATCCACGTGCTGGTAGTGCGGTGCCACGATGAGCGGCTTCGGGGAATATTCGCCGCGCAGCTCGCGCAAGATATTGGCGTGCTCGGCCAAGCGGATATCTTCTTCCGTCTGTGGGGTAAAGGTGCGCGCGGTCAGCGGCTGCCCGTCGCGGTCCAGGGCAATATAGGCCACGGTGGCGTGAATGGCGGTGTTGAGGTTATCGCGGCCGCCGCGGGGATCGCCGGCGCGGACGTGGATGGACATCTGCATGGAGCGGCGGTCCGTGCGCATCATGCGGGCATCGACCTCAATGAGATCGCCGATGGAAATGGGCTTATAAAAGCGGATGCCACCGGCATAGACGGCGACGGTGCGCTCGCCGGACCACTCCATGGTGCAGGCGGTGCCGGCCTCGTCGATCCACTGCATCGCGGTGCCGCCATGCACCTTGCCGCCCCAGTTGACGTCGGTGGGCTTGGCCAAAAAGCGGTTGACCATGCGCGGGGCATCGGAAGGCCCATCGTAGGTCTGCTTATCCATCTCGAGCTCGATGGCCTTGCGCAGCTCGATGCGGGATTTCGCGGCCTCGGCCACGCGCAGGTGCTCATCGGTATCGGGCACGAAGGTGGGCACCGGGGTGGTCTTATCGCTTTCGGGGTCCTTGGCCACGAAGATGACTAGGCAATCGCAAGCGCGGGTGAAAATGCCCTCGCGGGGATCAGCAGACAGCACTTCGTTGATGATGTGCATGGAGGACCGGCCGGTCATCGCGATGCGCGAGCGCACCTCCACGATGTGCCCGGAGGGAATGGGCCGGGTGAAGTGGATATGGCCCACATAGGCGGTCACGCAGTACTGCCCGGACCACTGCACGGCGCAGGCGTAGGCGGCCTTATCGATCCACTCCAGCACGCGTCCGCCATTGATGCCGGGGGCGCCGGCCATGGTGACATCGGTTGGCGATGCCATAAAGCGCAGCGTCAGGGTAGGGGACTTTTGGGTTTCCGCAGCAGCGTCAGTAGGTGACATAAACAATAAGATAACAGTAGCTATGCTGTGGCTATGCCTAAACCCGTAGATCCCGCCGCCACGCGCGCGGCCGTCATCGCCATCAAGGACTGGATTCAGGACCCGGACGGGCAACAAAAGCCAGGCAGGGCCCTGCTTGCCGATGCCGTCCGTCGCACCGCCCGCACCCTCGAGGCCGACGCGCCGGGGCATTCGGTGGAGCTGCGCGTACCCCCATTTGTTGCGGTGCAGTGCATTGAAGGCCCCCGTCACACGCGCGGCACCCCACCCAATGTGGTGGAAATGGATGCGGAGACCTGGCTGCGTTTGGCCACCGGTGTCACGGACTGGGACGAGGTCAAAAACACAGGTCGCGTTGATGCTTCCGGGTCGCGTTCAGGGGAGATTGCACAGTGGCTGCCGATTATTCCGTTAGTTTTCGACGGCCCAACGCGCTAATATAAACGCCGTGGTAGAAGTACATACTCCTAGTATCACTGACCTTGACGATCGTAACGAGGAGGAACCCCGCGAAGAGTGTGGCGTCTTTGGCGTCTGGGCTCCCGGGGAGGAAGTCTCCAAACTTACCTACTTTGGCCTTTTTGCTCTCCAGCACCGCGGCCAAGAAGCCGCCGGCATTGCGGTGGGCGATGATGACCGCATCGTCGTCTTCAAAGACATGGGCCTAGTGGCCAATATTTTCGATGAATCGACCCTTTCTGCCTTAAACGGCAATGTGGCGGTGGGCCATACGCGCTATTCCACGGCCGGTGGCAAGGAATGGTCCAACGTGCAGCCAATGTTTTCCACCTCCTCTACGGGCGTGGATATTGCCTTGGGCCACAACGGCAACCTGGTCAATTACCTCGAGCTGCGCGCAGAGGCCGTCGAGCGCGGCCTGATTAAGCCGCACGAGGAATCGGTTTCTGACTCGATGTGCTTGTCCATGCTGCTTGCCGATGGCGTCGATGACACCACCTCCGTCTTCGACTCCGCCCGCGAGCTCCTGCCGCGGGTGAAGGGCGCATTCTGCTTGACCTTTACCGATGGCCACACCATGTACGCCGCGCGCGACCCGCAAGGCGTGCGCCCGCTGGTGCTGGGCCGACTGGCCAAGGGCTGGGTCGTTGCCTCCGAAACCTGCGCGTTGGATATCTGTGGCGCGCAATTTATTCGCGAAATCGAGCCGGGCGAGCTCGTCGCCATCGATGAGGCGGGCATCCGCTCTGAAAACTTCGCGCCCGTCAAGCGCAGCGGCTGCGTTTTCGAGTACGTGTACTTGGCCCGCCCGGATAGCGATATCAAGGGCCGCTCCGTCAACGCCTCCCGCGTGGAGATCGGCCGCCGCCTGGCCCGCGAATACCCGGTTGAGGATGCAGACCTGGTCATCCCCGTACCGGAATCCGGCAACCCGGCCGCGGTGGGCTACGCCCGCGAATCCGGCATCACCTTCGCCCACGGCTTGGTGAAAAACGCGTATGTGGGCCGCACCTTTATTCAGCCCACGCAGACCCTGCGCCAGCTGGGTATCCGGCTAAAGCTCAACCCGTTGCGCGAGGTCATCGACGGCAAAAAGCTCGTCGTGGTGGATGATTCCATCGTGCGAGGCAATACCCAGCACGCGCTTATCCGCATGCTGCGCGAGGCCGGCGCCGCCGAGGTCCACGTGCGGATTGCCTCCCCGCCGGTGAAGTGGCCGTGCTTTTACGGCATCGACTTCGCTTCGCCCGGCGAGCTCATTGCCAACGCCAGTCCGTCCGATGACCCGGAAGAGATTTGCTCCACCATCTGCGAGACCATCGGCGCTGACTCTTTGGGCTTTGTCTCCATCGATGAAATGGTCGCCGCCACAGAGCAGCCTCGCTCCGAGCTGTGCACCGCCTGCTTCTCCGGCGATTACCCCCTTGGCCTTCCCGCCGGAAACCCCAATGCCGATGCCGTGCGCACCCTGCTCGGAACCCAATAAAAACACTTAAGGAACTTTCAAAAACATGAGTGACAACACCTACGCCGCAGCCGGCGTCAATATCGAAGAAGGCGACCGCGCGGTAAGCCTATTTGCCCCACACGCCAAGCGCGCCACCCGCCCGGAGGTCATGGGCGGCCTCGGCGGCTTTGCGGGGCTCTTCAAGCTGGGCGATTACAAGGAACCCATCCTCGCCGCTGGCTCCGATGGCGTGGGCACCAAGCTCGCCGTTGCGCAGGCCATGGATAAGCACGACACCATCGGCATCGATCTGGTGGCCATGTGCGTCGATGACCTAGTCGTCTGCGGCGCCGAGCCACTATTCCTGCAGGACTACATCGCCGTGGGCAAGGTCGTGCCGGAAAAGGTAGCCGAGGTAGTTAAGGGCATTGCCGAGGGCTGCGTGCAGGCAGGCGCTGCGCTGCTCGGCGGCGAGACCGCCGAACACCCAGGCATGATGGGGGAGAACGAATACGACGTCTCCGCTACCGCCGTCGGCGTGGTTGAGGCCGATGGCGTGTTGGGCCCAGACAACGTGCGCGAGGGCGATGTACTCATCGCCATGGGCTCGTCTGGGCTGCACTCCAATGGCTACTCGCTCGCGCGCCACGTCTTGCTGGAGCAGGCGGGCATGCCGCTAGACGGGTACGTGGAAGAGCTCGGCCGCCCGCTAGGGGAGGAGCTTTTGGAACCCACTCGCATCTACGCCAAGGAATGCTTGGCGCTGGCGCAGGAATGCTCCGTATCCACCTTCTGCCACGTCACCGGCGGCGGGTTGGCCGGCAATCTGGAGCGCGTTATTCCAGAGGGCCTGAGCGCTGAGGTCAACCGCTCCACGTGGAATCCGGGCCAGATCTTTAAGCTCATCTCGTCCATGGGCAAGGTCGAGCTGGCGGAGATGGAAAAGACCTTCAACATGGGCGTGGGCATGATTGCCGTGGTCAATCCGGAGGACCGTGACCGCGCCTTGGCCATGCTCACCGCCCGCCACATCGACGCGTGGGAGCTGGGCAGCGTCCGCGAAGCAGACGGCGAAGAACCGCGCGTTATCATGCAGGGCGAACACTCAAACTTCTAGGTACAAGAGGAAGGCCTTAGGTTAAAAACCTAAGGCCTTTTGTGGATTTATCCGGCGAGCGGAAGATTAGCGCTCGTCGTCGTTGTCCTCATCCCATTCGTCGACATACTCGGCGTAGGGATCATCCTCTTCGTAGTCGTGGGAGTCACCCTCCTGCTGAGCAGCGAGTTCCCGCTGAAGGGACTCGATATCCATCTCGGGTGAGTTGTACTTGAGCTGGCGTGCAACTTTGGTCTGCTTTGCCTTAGCGCGTCCGCGTCCCATGTGCATGACCCCCTTGGGCTAGTAGGGCGCTCCAGGGATTCTTGGGCGCCCCATCGGCTTGTCAATTGTGTATCTTCCTGTAAGACACAATAGCGCGTGTGACGAAAAAATTCCGCACCGGCCCCCCGATGAGTGGAAAATCTACCGCCCGCGCAGCCGGTTTACCGCCTCGCGCCCGGCCTTGGGGCCCTCATCTTCGGGGATGGAGGATGCATCAATCGACGCCGCGGTATCGCCGATTTCCAATGTGCCTGCATCCAGCGCAGAACGCTTTACTAGACCCAAGGCGATGGGGCCGAAGTCGCAGTCATCCACGATGGTTCCAATGCGACCTACCTTACGGCCATTGAATGTAATGTCATCGCCCACATTCGGCCTCTCCGGCGCGGATCCGTCCAAGTGGAGGAGCACCAAGAGGCGAGGAGAGCGGCCCAGGTTCTCCACGCGGGCCACGGTTTCCTGGCCGCGGTAGCAGCCCTTATTCAGGTGTACGTGGGCGGGGTTAGCATCGCTGCGGCTAATCCACTGCGGAACCTCGTGCGGGATGGATTTCTTATCCAAATCTGCGGCGAGCTCCGGCTCGCGGGCGCGCACGCGCTCGGCGGTAAAGGCCATGAGCCCGGCAAGCCGCGCGCCCTCTGCCTCTAGGGCGGCCATGGATTCCACCAACTGTTCGCGCGGAATGCCCAGGTCAATGCGCCTGATTCCCGGCCACTGCACCTCGCGGGAAAAGACTACGGTGGGTGAGGTGGGAATATCGGGTTCACCCAGCAATGTCACGATCGCGATATCTGCTTCTTCGACCGTGACCTCGGACCAAAAGACCATCTTGGTTAAAAAGTCTTGGGCAGACTCGAACTGCGCGGCGGGCAGGTCGAGGTAGAAGTCCTCGCCCGCGCGGGTGATATCCATGTGGTGCAAAATGTGGCCTTGGATATCCAGGTCGAGGGCACCGGCGGAGAAGCCGGAGGGGGCATCGTCAAGCTTCTGCGTGAGCAGGTTATTAAGAAATCCCGGCGCATCCGCCCCGCTGACACGCAGCGCGCGGCGCTGCGAGCGGTCGATGGCGATGGTCCCGGTCTCGGCCGCACGCTGTTCCCCGAGGGGATTGCCATAGTGCCAGGCCACACCTTGGGCATCGAGTACAGTCGCGTCCTGGTGCTCGGCGGCACCGGCGCGTTGAAGAAGTGGCGAAGAATAACTCACATCTACCGATGGTAGGGCATAATCGAGTCTATGAAACCCTCCCCGCGAAAAGAGCCGGTCATCTACGTCGTGGACCCCTTTGGTGGGTCGGTGCGCAAGCATTCGCCCTCCCTGCCGCTGGTTTATGCCGATGATGCCGCCGTGACCCGCGGCGATGGCATCTTTGAATCGCTTCTGGTCCGCGGCGGCAAGGCGGCCAATCTCGCCCGCCACGCGCAGCGCTTTCGCGATTCGGCGCGTGCGCTCGACCTGCCGGAACCGCCGATGCACAAGTGGGAGGAGGCGACCCGGCTGGCGATTGCGGATTATTGCGGCGGCGATACCGAGCTTCCTGATGCCAAATGTACCTGGACCTATACCCGCGGCCGAGCCTCGACCGGCGTGCCCACCGCGTGGGTGACGGTGCAGCCGCTTGGCGATGCCCCGCTTCGCCAACGCACCACCGGCGTTACCGTCCTGACGAGCCCGCGCTTGTGGCACGTGGCCGAAGAGCTACCGGCTAAGACGCTCAACTACGCCGCGACGATGGCGATGCTGCGCATAGCAAAGGACAAGGGGTACGACGATCTCATCTTGACGGATCCGGATACCGGCGAGATTTTAGAGGGCGCTACGTCCACCGTGGTCGCGGTGCGGGGAAACAAGCTGCGCACCGCTGCTGGCCGCGGAATCTTGCCAGGTACCACGCAGGCAGCCCTCTTTGACTACGCCCAAGACCGCGGCTACCGCTGCAAGGCCAAGCCGCTGACGGTGGAGTACCTGGAAAAGTCCGATTCGGTGTGGCTGGTCTCTTCCGTGCGCGTGGCGGTGCGGGTGACCAAGCTCAATGAGAAAACGTTAAAAGCCCCGGATAACGAGGAAGAAATCCGGAGCCTTATCGATGCCGCGCTAGGGGCTTAGCCGACTTTGCTTAGCCGGCGATGCGGGTGAGCTCGGCGGACATGTAGGGGCGCATTTCGCCATCGACCATGCGCTCATCTACCCAGCCCAGGTTGTTATTGGGCATGAGGCCGTACATACGCTTGCCGGGGCCCAGGTTCTTTGGGCCGGTCTCGGTGACCATGGTGGAGGCGGACTCGAGCTGCCATGCGCGCTCGTTGAAGGGCTCGCCGTAGAAGATCTCTACGATGCCGGTAGAAGAGGTGTAGGTGACCTCGATTTCATCCTTGGCGGAGATGCGCCAGAAACCGGTCTCGCGGGTAGACGGGCCCTGCGGCTTGCCCTCGGTATCGATCTTCCAGGTGCGCGAGCTAAAGGTCAGGTAGTTCTCGCCGTCGTGGGCGATGACCAACTGCTGGCCAAAGGTGTATTCGGAGCCGTCGGTGTCGTGGGCCTGGCCCTCGCCCTGCCAGACGCCGACGAGGGGGAGAAGGCCCAGCAAGCCATCGTGCAGCGACGGGCCCTGGCGCAGGTTGGCGGTGTCTGCAGGGACAGGGACATCGCCAAGCTCGATGGCAGGAATATTGTGGCTGGCCGCATCCTTCCACTGCTCGGCAGCTTGGTTGACCGCATCATTGCCATTGAGTGCCCCGGAGGTGTTTTCCGGGTGGGACGCAGCGGCGGTCTCGACGTTCGGGGTATTGGTATTCTCGTTATTTTCGCTCATGGGCGTCCAGCCTAGTCGTGCCGGGGGTGCTTTAACTACTAGACTGGTCCGTTGTGCATGCGCTGATGATTTCCAATCCCAATTCGACCTCGCAATCCAACGGGCTCTTTCGCCAGATCGTGCCCGCCCTGCGGGCCGTAGAAGGCATGCACCTATTGGTGAAATTCACCCATTACCCAGGGCATGCAGAAGACATCGTTCGGGGGATAACCAGGGATGATTATGATGTCATCATTGCCGTGGGCGGCGATGGCACCGTCAACGAGATTGTCAATGGCCTGCTGGGCCCAGCCGGTGAAGATATCCCCAGCCCGCACGAGGTGCCGGCGCTCGCCGTCATCCCCACCGGGTCCGCGAATGTCTTCGTCCGTGCCCTCGGCTTTCCCAATACGCCGGTCGAGGCCACCCACGTTTTGGCCCGCATGCTAGAGCGCGATCTGCGCCGCACCATTTACCTGGGCACCTGGAACGAACGCTGGTTTGCCGTCAACGCCGGTTTTGGCATGGATGCGGACGTCCTCGCGCGCGTGGACCGCGCCCGTGAACAAGGCTTTTCCGCCACCCCGCTGCGCTACCTCAACGTGGCCATTCGGGCTTGGTTGCGGGCTCGCCGCAACCCGCCACAGATCACGGTGCACGCGGAATCCCGCTTGGGGCAGACGCTTCATAAGAAGGATTTCCCACTCTTGTTTACGTCTAATACCAACCCCTGGACTTTCTTGGGCCCCTTGCCGGTGGTGACCAACCCGCGCAATTCCTTTGATGAGGGGCTGGCGCTTTTCGGCCTGGAAAAGCTCAGTGGCGTGCGTGGGGTCATCGGCCTGCTGCACCTCTTTGGTGCCGATAAGCACGGCTGGCTCAAGCGGCTGGTGAAGGAGAAGACCCTAGGCTTTGATGATGCCAAGCGCGTCGAACTCGATTGCCACTCCCCGCAGCGCTTCCAGGCCGATGGCGAATCCGAGGGGACCTTCCGCCACGTGACGCTGACCTCTGTGGCCGATGCCATCGAGGTCTACGCGCCGCAAGACAGGCGGCAGGTGGCCCAGCGCTCCGTGCAGGAAGTGCTGCGGGACTTTATTCGCCTTCGTTAGGATTCGTCCTCATCTGGGGCAGGACCTACCTTATTGGCGGTATCGGCCGCCTTCTTTTCGGCCTCTTCAACGGCCCGTTGCTCCGAACCCTCGATTTCCAGCGGGGATAGCTGAGCCATCTGGACCTTGATATTGCGGCGCTGGACCTCAAAGTAAAGGGTTCCGCCCTGCAGCCTTACCATCGTGGCCTGCGCCGGCAGCGGGAGCTCGCGCGTATCGAAGTTGAGGGAAAACGCCTCCTTGAGGCGCGGATCATCGGTGCCGTAGACCTCCATGCGAAACTCCGGGCCCACTAGCCGCAGCGTGACCATCGCGGTGGACTTTTCCTTATCGCCGGGCAGGGTGCCGGTAAGCTCTGCCTCGGCAGAAACGCCGCCGGAGGGCGAAATATCATCCGGGTTGGCAATGGAGAGATCGGTAATGCCCAGAAGGCGCCCTAACGCCACGCCGTCCAGGGAAATGCCGCGCGAATATGTGGATACGGGCGCGCCTTCAATATCGCCGTTTACTACCTGCTCAGGGGTAACGGTGATATCGCGCAGCACGGTCGAGGCATTGACCATGCCCAGCTTGGGAACCTCCACGTCGAGCGCCTTGACCTGCAAGTAGGGGATTTCTTTAGAGCCTGCCGCCAACAGGTACGGGGTGCCGCCGATATACACCTGGGGGGAGTTTTCCAGCCGCGAGTTCTCCTTTACCTCCTGGGCAATCTTGTGCTCAGAATGCATGGCCACGCAGGCATCGGCCACCCATGCGGCAAAGACCACGCCCACCAGGATGAGGACGTGGACAATGCGCCGGTCGACTTTGACTACACTCACGCCTTCAAATTTAGCCTACGTATTATGGACACCATGAATATCACCGAAGAAAACCTCCCCGCCTCCCCAGAGCTGGCGGGCAGCCTGGAAGAACTGGCAGCGCACGCGGAAAAGGCCGATGGTATCGCCCCGCTTTCGGAGCAATTCCTCAACGGCCTGCGCGATGAGCGCCTGCACCATAAGCACTTGGTTGCCTGGCTGGACGGCGAACCCATTGGCGTATCGAGTCGCGAGGATTCCACCGCGGAACTTTTTATTGCCCCAGACTATCGCGGCACGGGCTATGGCACCGCGCTTTACGATGCCACCGCTAACGCCACCACCAATCTCGAGACCTGGGCACATGGCAATGGCAAACCGGCTCAAGCCTTGGCTGAATCCCGCGACTTGAATGTCACCCGCACCCTTGTGGTCATGGGCATCGATGGCAGCGATCTAGATAGCGCGGCGCACGTAGGCGAGCTGCCGCTGCAGGCCGCTAATTACAGCGAGGCGGTGGACAAGTGGGGCAAGGACACCGTGGAAAGCGAGTGGCTGCGCGTTAATAACGAGGCCTTTTCTTGGCACCCAGAGCAAGGCGGCTGGGATTTAGAGCGCCTGCACCGCGGCATGGAGGCCGAGTGGTTTGATCCCCGGGATGTCTTGTTCTTCTGGGACGAGAAAGAGCGGGGGCACCCGACCCTGGCCGGTTTCCACTGGACCAAGTGGCACGAGGAGGAAGATCCCGGTTTTGGCGAGGTCTACGTGGTGGGCCTTGCGGAGGCGTACCGCGGCCAAAAATTAGGCGGACCATTGCTGCAGATTGGCCTGCGCCGCATGGTAGAAAAGGGAGCTCAGCGGGTTATTTTGTACGTGGAAGCGGACAATGAACCGGCACTGAAGGCCTACAAGCGCCTAGGCTTTTCCGTTGATGAAGAGCATGTCGTCTGGGGCTAGTGTGATTAAGGTCATGTCAACTTTCTAGCTTGTTCATTAATTGTTTACCTCACGGCACCCTGCTGGTTAATTCCTCCGGTTAGCTTTACTGATTGTGAGAAAGCCGCACCTGCGCACCTGCACCCCGCTTCCGAAGAGCGGACGTGGGATGTAAGTTCCCCTTTTTTATGGGGATGCGGTTTCCTCGGACAATCAATCTCTGATCTGCACCGGAAAGGGTTTTCCCGTGATTCGCAACTTCAAGCGCTCTGCCGCTATCTTCGGCCTCGTGGTCGCTACCTCTACCGCTCTCGTAGCTTGTTCTGAGGACACCTCCTCTGACTCCTCGGGTTCCTCCGACGGCAGCGGCGTCGCTGGCGAGCTTGTTGGTGAGGGCGCATCCTCCCAGCAGAACGCAATGTCCTACTTCGGCACCGCCTTCGCAGAGGACAACCCAGACGCAAACCTGTCCTACACCGCTTCCGGTTCCGGTAAGGGTGTTGAGGCTTTCATCAACGGCCAGGCAGACTTCGCTGGTTCTGACTCCCCGTTGAAGGAAGACGACGGCCAGATTGAGGCCGCCAAGGAGCGTTGCGACGGCAACGACGCATGGCACCTGCCTTCCACCATCGGCCCGGTTGCCATTGCTTATAACCTGGGTGACCAAGAGATCAACCTCTCCACCGATACCATTGCCAAGATCTTCAAGGGCGAGATCAAGAAGTGGAACGACGAGGCCATCGCCGCTGATAACGAGGGCGCAGACCTGCCGGACACCGACATCCACGTCATCTTCCGCTCTGACGAGTCCGGTACCTCCGATAACTTCCAGAAGTTCCTGAACGCCTCCACCGGTAACTGGGACGGCGAAGGCAAGCAGTTCCCTGACGCTGTAGGTGAGGGCGCAAACGGTTCCTCCGGCGTTGCTGACCAGGTAGCAAACATCGAGGGTGCCATCACCTACGTTGAGGCCGGCTTCGCTGACCAGAAGGAAGCTGACGGCGTCAAGAAGGCCAAGATCGACTTTGGCAACGGCCCGGTTGAGCTGAATGACGACACCGTCAACAAGGCACTGGAGAACCTGGAGTTCAAGGACACCGCTTCTGAGAACGACATGGTCGTTGACTCCAAGGCTCTCTTCGCTTCCGATGTTGAGGGTGCATACCCGCTCATCCTGACCACCTACAACATCGTCTGCTCCGCTGGCTACGATGACGAGACCGCTGAATTGGTCAAGACCTTCTTCAACGACGTTCTGGATCACCAGGATGACCAGTTGGCAGAGCAGGGCTTCATCCCAGTTAAGGGTGACCACCTTGACCGCCTGAAGAGCGCTGTTGACGCACTGCAGTAACGCGTAAACCCCGCTTTACCTCGCGAAATCACATTCCGCCCGCCCCCACTGCCGCCCTCGAGACGCGCTTTGGGGGCGCAGGCATGTACATCGCATGTCCCTTTGTTCCACTTCAAATAAGGATTAATACGTCTCATGGCAGACAATAATCTCACCCAGGCATCGACCTCGGAGGCCCTTCCCGTCTCTGGCGCCGAACAGCCTCATACCCGTGGCGATAATGAGACTGACTTGGCTACCTCCAGCTCCGGTAGCTCCGTCAAGCGCCCCGGTGACCGCATTTTCGAATTCCTCTCCACGGCCTCTGCCACGCTGATTACCGTGATGATCGCGGCGATTGCCGCCTTCCTCATCTGGCGTGCCGTCCCCGCGCTCAGCGTGAACGAGAATGGCCTACTGGGCTTTTTCACCCACGGTGAACGCTGGGAGACCACCGATACTTCTGCGATGAAGTTCGGTATCCCGACCATGTTCGGCACCACCGTCCTCATCTCGGTATTCGCGCTGATTCTGGCCATGCCAGTCGCGCTTGCGATTGCCATCTTCTTGTCCAACTACGCCCCGGCCCGCTTGGTTAAGCCACTGGGTTTCTTGGTGGACATGCTGGCCGCAGTGCCGTCCATCGTCTACGGCCTGTGGGGTTGGCAGGTCCTTGGCCCAGCCCTGTCCAGTTTCTACACCTGGATGGAGTCCTGGGCCGGTGGGTTCTTCCTGTTTACTCATTACGATAATTCGCCCGCCTTTGCTACCGGCCGCAACCTCTTCACCGGTGGCATCGTGCTCGCCGTGATGATTTTGCCGATTATCGCCGCCACCGCCCGCGAGGTCTTCGTGCAAACGCCTCCGGGCCAGATCGAGTCCGCCTTGGCACTGGGCGCTACGCGCTGGGAAGTCATCCGCATGACCGTCCTGCCCTTCGGCATGTCCGGCTACGTCGCCGGCTCCATGCTGGGCTTGGGCCGCGCTCTGGGTGAGACCATGGCGCTGTACATGGTGGTCTCGCCCCTGGTGGACTTCCGCTTCTCGCTTTTCGATGGCGGTACCACTTTCGCCACGGCCATCGCCCTCGCGGCCGCCGAGTTCGGTAACGAGACGCGCGCCGGTGCCTATATCGCCGCCGGTTTGATGCTGTTCTTGCTGACGTTTGTCGTCAACGCCATTGCCCGCGCCATCGTGAAGAGCAAGTAAGGAAGGACAACAATGACTACTACGACAAATAACAAGCCCGCCTCCGCTGGTGGGGCAACCTTCCTGGACATCTCCGGTTCCCGCAAGGCGGCTAATAGCATTGCCACCGTCGTTGTATGGGGCGCTATGGCTTTGGCGATGGTCCCTCTGATCTGGGTGCTGTGGGAGCTCATTGCTCGCGGTAGCGGCGTGATTTTCTCCGCTGACTGGTGGACGCTGTCCCAGCGTGGCGTGATGAATAGCGCCGAAGGCGGCGGTGCCGCCCACGCCATCGTCGGTACCTTCGTGCAAACCGCCCTGGCTTCCATCCTCTCCATCCCGATCGGTATCTTCACCGCCATCTACTTGGTGGAATACTCTAAGGGTGGCTGGCTCGGCCGCATCACCACGTTCATGGTGGACATCCTGTCCGGCGTGCCCTCCATCGTGGCCGCGCTATTCATCTTCGCCATGTGGATCACGCTCTTCGGCTTTGGACGTTCCGGCTTTGCCGTCGCCCTGTCCTTGGTCCTATTGATGATCCCCATCGTGGTGCGCAATACCGAAGAGATGCTGCGCGTGGTTCCCATGGACCTTCGCGAGGCCTCCTATGCCCTCGGCGTGCCCAAGTGGAAGACCATTGCACGCATCGTGCTGCCGACAGCCCTGTCCGGCATCGTGACCGGCATCATGCTGGCCATTGCTCGCGTGATGGGTGAATCCTCGCCAGTGCTGGTCTTGGTTGGTTCCTCCTCGGTCATCAACTGGGATGCGTTTAAGGGCTCGCAGTCCTCACTGCCGCTGATGATGCTTGATATGTACAAGGCGGGCGCGCAGCCTGCCGTGCTGGATAAGCTGTGGGGCGCAGCGCTGACGCTGGTTATCCTCATCGCCATCCTCAATATTGCGGCGCGAGTAATTTCCGCGAAGTTCTCGGTCAAGAAATAGCCGCACACGATTCCGCCACTTTTACACCCCTCAAGAGGAGAAACCTCCACAATGTCTAAGCTCGAGCTCAATGACGTCGATATTTTCTACGGCGATTTTCACGCCGTACAGAACGTAAATATGCAGATCCCGGCACAGGCCGTGACCGCCTTCATCGGCCCGTCCGGCTGCGGTAAGTCCACCGTGCTGCGCACCTTGAACCGCATGCACGAGGTCATCCCTGGTGCATCCGTCAAGGGCGAGATCCTGCTCGATGGCACCAATATCTACGGGCCCAAGGTCGACCCAGTTTCCGTGCGCAATACCATCGGCATGGTATTCCAGAAGGCTAACCCATTTCCCACCATGTCCATCGAGGACAACGTGGTTGCTGGCCTGAAGCTGTCTGGTGAAAAGAATAAGAAGAAGCTCAAGGAAGTAGCCGAACAGTCCCTGCGCGGCGCTAACCTCTGGGACGAGGTCAAGGACCGCCTGGATAAGCCGGGCGGCGGCCTCTCCGGCGGTCAGCAGCAGCGCCTGTGCATCGCCCGCGCGATTGCCGTGGAACCAGAAGTGCTGCTGATGGACGAGCCCTGCTCTGCTCTGGACCCGATTTCCACCTTGGCCGTGGAGGATCTTATCCACGAGCTGAAGGAAAACTTCACGATTGTCATCGTGACCCACAACATGCAGCAGGCCGCCCGCGTGTCCGATAAGACCGGCTTCTTCTCCCTAGAAGCTACCGGCAAGCCGGGACACCTGGTGGAGTTCGATGAAACCACCCGAATCTTTGAGAACCCTTCCCAGAAGGAAACCGAAGACTACATCTCTGGCCGCTTCGGCTAAAGGTAGACTCTGATTGTCCGAAAAGGGCGGTACCTCCAGCGCAGGAAGGTACCGCCCTTGTGGCAGTTTTATTAGCGTTTATTAGCGGCGGAATTGGCGCTCTAATTCGCTCATGCGGGCCTCGAACTCGGCGTCCTTTTGGTCCTCTTGGAGCTTTCTTTCAAACTCTTCTGGCAATAGGCCGGTGGCAAAGTAAATGATGCGCCCAGCCACGGAGACGCAGTGGTCCGCGTAGCGCTCGTAGTAGCGGGTAATCTGCGCCGTCTCTACGGCCTGGCGCACTGTTCCTTCCCAGTCGCGCTGGGTGAGGATGCGCAGCAGGTGGTGGTTAATATCGTCCACCGCATCATCATCGGAACGCAGGTTGACGGAGAGCTCGGCATCAGGGGTGACCAAAATATCGTGCACCACCGAACCCATTTCCTGGGTCAGGCGGAACATCTCTTCCATGAATCCGAGGTATTCAGCGGGCACGACGGCCTCAGGGTGGCGGCGGCGCGCGGCATCGGCAATGTGCTGGGCTAGTTGGCCCATGCGGAAAAGATCCTCAACGATGTAGATGGAAGAGACCACCTGGCGCAGATCCTGGGCCATGGGATTTTCTAGAGCCAGAAGCTTTACCGCGCGTTCGGAGCAGCGGGAGCGAATCTCATCGAGTTCCTCGGTGAGGCTAAGCGCTTCCTCCGCGGGTTCCAGGGCGCAATCGAGCAGCGCCTGGGAGGCCTGATCCATGATGGTGCGGACGGTATCGCACATGACGATGAGGTCGTGCGAGAAGTTGTCCAGATGTTCACGGTAGGCAGTACGCATGCAGGAAATGATAGCTCACAAACCGCGCAAATGCTTGCTGAGTCACACCAGTGTGGGTTTAGCCGCCGGAGTTATAAATATCAGCGCCGACCGGAACGAATTCATCCTCGGGGTCATCGAGCCAGCCATCGGGAAGCGCGACCTTGGAGGGCGAGCCCTGGCGCCCGCGCGCACCATCGGCATCGGCAGCCAAAGCATCAGAATCCGCCCAGGGAGCCAGCAATTTGCGCAGGCTCTCTAAGGAATCCACCTTGGCCAAGCCGGCGCGCACCTGCCCGCCGACGGGGAAGCCACGCAGGTACCAGCCAATGTGCTTGCGGATGTCCCTGGATGCGTGGTCCTCGCCCTCATGCTGCGCGAGCAGTTCCGCGTGGCGAAGAATAACCTGGGTGACTTCGCCCAAGGTGGGCTCGGCGGGGATCGACTCGCCGCGCAGGGCGGCGCCCAGCTCCGCGAAAAGCCACGGCCGGCCCAGGCAGCCGCGGCCCACCTGCACGCCATCACAGCCGGTGGCCTCCATCATGCGGCGGGCGTCATCGGCGCGGAAAATATCGCCATTGCCCAGCACCGGAACGCCGGTGTCCGCGAGGTGCTCCTTGAGCCGGGCGATCTCATCCCACCTAGCATCGCCGGAATAACGTTGCGCGGCCGTGCGCCCGTGCAAGGTAACGGCGGCGGCGCCGGAATCCACGGCAATGCGCCCGGCGTCGAGGTGCGTATGGTGCTCGTCATCAATGCCCACGCGCATCTTCACCGTGACGGGGATATTCGTGCCCTCGGTGGCCTTGACGGCGGCGGAGACGATATTGCCAAAGAGGCGGCGCTTATAAGGCAGGGCAGAGCCGCCGCCACGCCTGGTTACCTTGGGAACGGGGCAGCCAAAGTTCATGTCGATGTGGTCAGCCAAATTCTCATCCACGATGATCTTGGCTGCTTTATAGGTGTATTCCGGATCCACCGTATAAATCTGCAGGGAACGCGGATCTTCCTCCGGGGCAAAGGTGGTCATGTGCATGGTTTTCTCGTTGCGCTCCACTAGGGCGCGCGCGGTGACCATCTCGCAGACATACAAGCCCGACACCGTTCCGGTGCGGGCCAGCTCCTGTTCCCGGCACAACGTGCGGAAGGCGACGTTGGTTACCCCCGCCATGGGGGCGAGGATGACGGGGGAGGAGAGGTCATAGTTTCCAATGCGCAAATTCACGCCCTAATTGTGCTCGTTAACGGCGGAATTTAGCAACTAGCAGCAAGGTGGTGGTTACCGAGGATTCCCATGATTGGGGTGAATGTCACAAAATGATGGTGGCGAAAACGTTAATTTTCGCTACTGTGGTCTGTGTAACTAAATTGGGTGGGCCGTAGCACCGGTCTACTCGTATATGAAGGAGGATGACAGTTGTCCGATAGAATCGCATACGCCCCGTTTGAGAAGCTCGTAGTTTCTGCAGAGGAGGCTGCGAAGTACGTCAACAATGGTGACCGCGTAGGAATCTCCGGCTTCACCGGTGCAGGTTACCCCAAGGGTTTGCCTACCGCCATTGCAGATAAGGCGAAGGCGCTGCACGACAAGGGCGAAGAGTTCAAGATTGACCTCTTCTCCGGTGCTTCTACCGCCCCTGACTGCGACGGTGTTTTGGCAGAGGCAGAGGCCATTAACTTCCGCTCCCCATATAACTCCGACCCGCTGCTGCGTAAGCAATTCAACGACGGCACCGCGCTCTACCAGGATATTCACCTGTCCCACCTGGGCCAGCAGGTAGAAGAGGGCTTCTATGGTGACTTCCAGGTAGCCATCATCGAGGCCGTACGCATTACTGAGGAAGGCAATATCGTGCCGTCCTCCGCAGTGGGCAATAACCTCGAGTTCGTCGAGGCTGCAGACAAGATCATCATTGAGATCAACGAGTGGCAGTCCGAGAACCTCGAAGGCATGCACGACATCTACCGCATCGACAAGCTGCCTAACCGCCAGCCCATCCCGATTAACAAGCCGGGCGACCGCATTGGTACCACCTACATGGAGATCCCGGAGGAGAAGGTCGTGGCAGTTGTCAAGACCAACTCGGCCGACCGTAACGCTCCATTCCGCGAGCCGGACGAGACCTCTGAGAAGATCGCCGCTAACTTCATCGAGTTCTTGGAGGGCGAGGTTGCCGCAGGCCGCCTCGAGTACGACAAGTTCATCATGCAGTCCGGCGTGGGTAACGTGCCGAACGCCGTGATGGCGGGCCTTCTGGACTCCAAGTTCGAAAACATTCAGGCATATACCGAGGTTATCCAGGACGGCATGCTGGACCTTATCGATGCCGGCAAGATGACCGTGGCTTCTGCAACCTCCTTCGCGCTGTCGCCGGAGTACGCAGAAAAGATGAACGCGGAAGCAGACCGCTACCGCAACCACATCATCCTGCGCCCGCAGCAGATTTCTAACCACCCTGAGGTCATCCGCCGCGTCGGCTTGATTTCTTCCAACGGCATGATCGAGGGAGATATCTACGGCAACATTAACTCCACCAACGTGTCCGGTTCCCGCATCATGAACGGCACCGGTGGCTCTGGTGACTTCACCCGTAACGCGTACATCTCCACCTTCGTGTCCCCGTCCATCGCGAAGGATGGCGCCATCTCCGCTCTGGTTCCGTTCGTATCCCACACGGACCACACCGAGCACGACACCATGGTCATCATCACCGAATACGGTGTGGCTGACCTGCGTGGCTTGGCTCCAAAGCAGCGCGTAGAGAAGATCATCGCCGTGGCTCACCCGGACTACCGTCCGCTGTTGGAGGAGTATTACGAGCGTGCGAAGGAAAACAAGTTCCAGCACACCCCGCACGACTTGAAGACTGCCTTCGACTTCCAGGTTAACTTCATGGAAAAGGGTGACATGCGCGGTTAATCTCCACCGCCATGGCAAAGGAGGGCCTCCCGGCTGGGAAGCCCTCCTTCTGCTTTGTTTGGATACTCTCAGGCGAGGGGTGAATTAGGAGATCTAAAAGTCAACACGCTAATATAGAGCGACGTTGGGCCTTTAGCTCAGTTGGTAGAGCTACGGACTTTTAATCCGCAGGTCGTGGGTTCGATCCCCACAGGGCCCACATCAGGAGCCGCCTTCGGGCGGCTCCTTTTCTAGTTTTTCACGAGCTTCTTAATGGCGTGCATAGCCTCCGCTAGCTTCTCCTTAGCCACCTCGCCGTCCTCGGCCGCTGCACCGGCCACACAGTGCTCTATGTGGTCTTCTAAGAGCGCGAGAGAGACGTTCTCTAGCGCGGATGTCACCGCCGAGATTTGGGTGATGATATCGATGCAGTATTGGTCCTCATCGACCATGCGATGAATCCCGCGCGCCTGGCCTTCGATGCGCTTCAGGCGCGCCAGATAACGCGCTTTGCTCTTACTATCGGCGTTGTATCCGTGGATATCCGGCTCGTGGCAGGAACAGGTTTTCTGCTGCTCAGACATGGTTAAAACTCCTTCTGGGGGAGCGATTTTGTTTCTTGGTGATGTCTCCAGTATATTTCTAGAAGTCGCCAAGAAGCGACTGGCCCCCATCGTCTAGCGGCCTAGGACACTGCCCTTTCACGGCAGCGGCACGGGTTCGAATCCCGTTGGGGGTACCAACACCTTTGTGTTGGTACGAAATAATTTCTCATTTGGCCTTGTGGCGCAGTTGGTTAGCGCGCCGCCCTGTCACGGCGGAGGTCGCGGGTTCAAGTCCCGTCAAGGTCGCATTCTGAACAGTACACGCTTCGGCGGGTACTGTTCTTTTTTGGTTTTGCAGGCTGCTTGCTGATGCCACCTCAGCATCACTGGGGCATCAGCAAGCGGCGGAAAAACGGCGTTGTAGTGCTGATTTGTGTTGTTTCTAGGCGCCTGTGTAAAGTAATTACCCGTGCCCAAGGGGCACACAAAACTGAAAATGGCCTTGTGGCGCAGTTGGTTAGCGCGCCGCCCTGTCACGGCGGAGGTCGCGGGTTCAAGTCCCGTCAAGGTCGCGGAAACCTTCGGGTTTCTGGCCAGATAGCTCAGTCGGTAGAGCACACGCCTGAAAAGTGTGGGGTCGCCAGTTCGATCCTGGCTCTGGCCACAACTATGGTCCCTCCTTATTATCAAGGAGGGGCCATTTTTGGTTTAATGGGGGACATGGAAAAAGCAATTTCTCATCAAACCGATTTGTCCCGTTTCGTGCTTACCGTTGATGGTGTGGAAGCGGGAATCTGCGAATACGTAGATTCCGGCGATACCCGCGAGTTCAACCACACGGTCATCGGGGACGACTTCCGCGGTCAGGGCTTGTCCTCCCCGCTGATTAAGGAGGCCCTCGATGAAACCCGGGCTGCCGGCATGAAGGTCATCGCCACCTGCTCTGCCGTGGCGCACTTTATGGACAAGAACCCCGAATACCAGGATCTGCTGCGCGGTTAAGCACAGCAAAAAGCGGCCCACACAAGACTGTGGGCCGCTTTTAGTCTATTTAGATGTAGTAGTCCGGATCCACGAGCTTGACCCGCTCATGCCTATTTGAAGGCCGATTCTTGGCGGGGATGCCCACGGCGATGTGATCGGCCGGTACATCCTTCGTGACAACGGCATTGGCACCGATGGCGGAACCGGCCCCGATGGTGATGGGGCCTAAGACCTTGGCGCCCGCGCCGATGGTGACGTTATCTTCCACCGTGGGGTGGCGCTTGGTCTGGGTGAGCACCTGACCGCCGAGCGTCACGCCGTGGTAGAGCATGACGCCATCGCCAATTTCCGCGGTTTCGCCGATGACAATGCCCATCCCGTGGTCGATGAAGAAGCAGCGCCCGATGGTGGCGCCTGGGTGGATCTCGATGCCGGTAAAAAAGCGATTAATTTGGGCCAGGATGCGCGCAGGGCCCCGCAGGCCGCGCTTCCACAGCCAGTGGGACACGCGGTGCGACCAGATGGCGTGCAGGCCGGAATAGACGATCGCGTTTTCAACGTCGCCACGGGCAGCTGGGTCATGGTCGCGGGCATTGGCTAAATCTTCGCGGATATATTTAATAATGCTCATGCGGACTATAATACTGGTCACAAAAAGGCACCCGCCAAGCTTGACGGGTGCCTTTTATTCATGGACTAGGTTGCGGGGCTAGTTATGCCTCGCGGATGTCCTCGAAAAGAACGGTGGAAACGTAGCGCTCACCAAAGTCCGGCAGGACAACGACGATGGTCTTGCCCTCGAACTCGGGGCGCTCAGCCAGCTTCAGCGCGGCGGAGAGGTTTGCACCGGCGGAAATGCCAACCAGCAGGCCTTCCTCGGTAGCAAGGTCGCGGGAAAGCTTGATGGACTCCTCGAGGGAAGCGGTCAGGACCTCATCCAGCTGCTCGCGGTCGAGCACGTCCGGCACGAAGTTGGCGCCTAGGCCCTGGATCTTGTGCGGACCTGCCTGGCCTTCAGACAGCACAGGGGAGTCAGCCGGCTCAACGGCTGCGAGGTAAACGTCTGGGTTCTTGGACTTTAGGTAGCGACCTGCACCGGTGATGGTGCCGCCAGTGCCGACGCCTGCGACGAAGGCATCGACATTGCCCTCGGCGTCGTCCCAGATCTCCGGGCCGGTGGTGGCCTCGTGGATCTTGGGGTTGGCCTCGTTAGCGAACTGGGAAGCCAAGATGGCGTTGTCGCGCTCGGCGACGATCTCGTTGGCCTTATCAACCGCACCCTGCATTCCGGCAGCGCCCGGGGTCAGGATGATTTCTGCACCGTATGCGCGAAGCAGGACCTTGCGCTCATTGGACATGGTCTCTGGCATGGTGAGGACAACGTCGTAGCCCAAGGTTGCGCCGGCCAGTGCTAGGGCAATGCCGGTATTACCGGAGGTAGCTTCAACGATGGTGCCGCCCGGCTTCAGGTCACCGGATTCCTCAGCGGCCTTGATGATGGCGAGGCCGATGCGGTCCTTCACGGAGTTACCAGGGTTAAAGGACTCCACCTTGGCCAGCACGGTGGCACCCTTACCCTCAGCCAAGCGGTTGATGCGGATAAGTGGGGTACCGCCGATGGTCTCTAGGACATTGTTGTAAATAGCCATTTATTAGGACTCCTTTGGGAATCATATTCGTGGTCAAATCAGGTACAAGCGCAAGGATACACTATTTAAGTAGACAGAGTGGTATATTTATTACAGACAACCCATTCGGGCATGGAATGTGGGATTCACGGCCGCGGAGACGAAGGGACGATTTCGAATTACCCCCACTTGCTGTCTATAATTCCACGTAGTTACCCGCTGCTCCCCGAGTTTTCGGGGATATCGGGTGCACCTACTTGGTTACCCCCGACGAGGAAAGAGTCTCATGGAGTCGCATCGCCTCAAAGATGATGAAGAATCTGTACGCGCGGCACTGTCGTCTCTCAAAACCGCCACCGGAATCCCAGTGACGATGTACGCAACATTATTGGCGGATAATCGCCTGCAAATTACCCAGTGGGTGGGCCTGCGTACGCCGGCGCTGCAGAATCTGCTTATCGATGCCGGCGTGGGCGTCGGCGGGCGCGTCATCACCACCCGCCGCGCGGTGGGCGTATCGGACTACACGCGTGCCACCACCATTTCCCACGAGAACGACAGCGTAATCCAAGACGAAGGCCTGCACTCGATCGTGGCCGTACCCGTTACCGTGCAGCGTGAAATCCGGGGAGTGCTTTACGTTGGCGTACATTCCCCTGTGCGCTTGGGGGATAAGGTCATCGAGGAAGTAACGATGACGGCCCGGACCCTAGAGCAAGATCTCGCGGTCAACTCCGCGATGCGCCGCGCCGATGGTGGAAAGGGAGGTGCGTCCCGCGGCCATGCGATGAACGGTGCGGAATGGGAACAGGTTCGTTCCACCCACTCCAAGCTGCGCATGCTGGCCAACCGCGTCGAGGACGAGGAGTTGCGCAAGGAACTCGAGGCGCTCTGCGATCAGATGGTCTCTCCCGTGCGCGTGAAGCAATCAACCAAGCTTTCCGCCCGCGAGCTCGACGTCCTCTCCTGCGTGGCACTCGGCCACACCAACGTGGAAGCGGCGGAAGAAATGGGAATTGGCGCCGAAACCGTCAAGTCCTACCTACGCTCCGTGATGCGCAAGTTGGGGGCGCACACTCGCTACGAAGCCGTCAATGCCGCCCGCCGGATCGGCGCGTTGCCCTGATAACCGGTAGCGTAGAAAGCTGTGAAAGATCAGTTTATTGTTTCCGGCGGTGCCCGTCTTGCAGGCACCGTCAAAGTAGATGGCGCCAAAAACAGCGTCCTTAAGCTCATGGCCGCCGCGTTGCTGGCGGAGGGGACGACGACGCTGACCAATTGCCCAGAGATTCTGGACGTACCTTTGATGAAAAAGGTACTCGAAGGCTTGGGCTGCGAGGTGACAATCGATGGCAGCACCGTCCGCATTACTACCCCTGCGACGCCGCAATCGAACGCGGACTTTGATGCGGTTCGCCAATTTAGGGCATCGGTATGCGTCTTAGGCCCACTAACCTCGCGCTGCGGGCATGCAAAGGTTGCGCTGCCCGGTGGTGACGCCATTGGCTCTCGCCCGCTTGATATGCACCAGACCGGCTTGGAAAAACTCGGCGCCACCACCCGCATTGAACACGGCGCCGTGGTCGCTGAGGCCTCCGAGCTTCGCGGTTCCACCATCCGTTTGGACTTTCCTTCCGTTGGTGCAACGGAAAACATTTTGACCGCCGCCGTCTTGGCTGAGGGCACCACCGTCCTCCACAACGCCGCCCGCGAGCCCGAGATCGTTGACCTGTGCGAGATGATGAAATCCATGGGCGCCAATATCGAAGGCGAAGGCACCTCCGAGGTCACCATCCACGGCGTGGACCGGCTTAACCCAACGGAGCACGAGGTCATCGGTGACCGCATCGTGGCAGGCACCTGGGCTTATGCCGCAGCCATGACACAAGGCGATATCACAGTCGGCGGCATTGCTCCGCGCCACTTGCACCTTCCGCTGGAAAAGCTGAAGTCCGCCGGTGCAGAGATTGAAACCTATGAAAACGGCTTCCGCGTGCGTATGGATAAGCGCCCTACCGCTGTGGATTACCAGACGTTGCCTTTCCCAGGCTTTCCGACGGACCTCCAGCCCATGGCCATCGGCATTTCCTCCATCGCCGAAGGGACCACCGTGATCACGGAGAACGTCTTTGAATCCCGGTTCCGCTTCGTCGACGAAATGCTGCGCTTGGGTGCCGATGCCCAAGTAGACGGTCATCATGTGGTGGTGCGCGGAAAGGAGCATCTTTCCTCTACGCATGTGTGGAGCTCCGATATCCGCGCAGGAGCTGGCCTGGTGCTTTCCGCACTCTGCGCCGACGAAGCCACGACCGTTCACGATGTCTTCCATATCGACCGCGGCTATCCCCACTTTGTGGAGAACCTTTCACGGCTTGGAGCCACCATCGAAAGGACGCAGGAAGAAGAAATCTTCTAATTAACCTTCCCCCAGTATGCATTTTTGCGGTGTGTGCTGGGGATTTGTGTGTTTTTCGGGGTTGGGTGTAACTTTATCGAAGTCGCCGAGAGGTAGCCGGTTGGTTACTTTTGAGTGACTTTTTGTACTGACTTGGTTCGAGGATTTGACTTGGTTCAGGTTGTTGGGTAAGTTGGTACGAGCCGCCAACGAGAGGTTAACGTTTGGTTAATTTTCTTGTGGTGTGTGGATGTTGTTTGAGAACTCAATAGTGTGCCAATGTACTTATTTTTTATTTTTGTGTGCATGGTTGTGTGTTGATTGGTCTGTTGGCCGGCAAGCTTAAAGTTGGTTTGTTGGTTGGTGTGTGCCGGTAGGGTATGTGAAGCATGTACCTTTTTGAATACTGTTTAGTGTTTCGGCTGCATTGATGGATTGGTTGGCATGTGATTGTGTTCAATTTTTTGTCTCCCTTTTTTGTGCCCCGTCGGGTTGGGGAGGCAGTGATTTTTTCTTTGTAGTAATTTTTGGACGCCAGCATGAGCCTTTATTGGTTTGTGGTGGTTTGTTCTTTTGGTTAGGTTTGGGCTTTTCACGGCCTATTTCAGGTTATTGTTCTGAAATTTTT
>NZ_JASPIY010000030.1:0-3404 GCF_030232085.1 Corynebacterium sp. MSK073
CTAAGCCTGTACGCGCTGATGGTACTGCAACCGGGAGGTTGTGGGAGAGTAAGTCACCGCCGACACCAAACAACAAACAACAAAATAGTGTTTATTTCGAGAGGAGCAAGGTTACCAATTTACTGGTGGCCTTGCTCCTCTTCTGTGTGATCCCAGAATTTTCTATACTGGATTTCATGAGAACTCTTGCACAGGCGGTAACCAGGCTGGTCCGGTCTAATGATCCCGATCTGTACAAAGGTGCTCGGAGCGTGTACTACAGCGACCGCATATTGGAAGCTGCTGAGTTTTTAGAACAGGCAGTAGAGGATCCTGCACAACTTTCTGGCATCGTGCCGCCGAGTCCATCCGATATCGTGCTTGTTGCTCTAGATGCAGTAGAAGAGGTCCTCAAGACTATCCCTAGGGTCAATGATTATGCCCATGCTGTAAGGGATGCCGGCGAAGTCTTGGCGCGGGTAGTTCCCTCCGCGGCGCAGCGAGCTAGTTATTCCGGTAGCGCTTTGGCTGACTGGTTCATACGAATGAACGAGATTCTTTCGGTAGAAGAAATTGACCTTGACCCAGTCTATTTGGCACCTGCTCTCGGGGAAGAGGGCGTGGCCCGCATCCGCTCGTGGTATGCGGCGGAACAGGGCGGTGGCTACGTGGGGCGTCGGCTAGCGGTGCTTGAAGGCACTGCTGAAGCCGTTCTTCGAACCCATGGTTTGCAGGGAAGTGCGGCTACGCGCTATACGGAGATCATTGCCGGTCTTTGTGACATCCGCCGCTATGATCTTGCCTTTGATTGGTCCGAGAAGGCGGTTAACGAGTGCGCCGTGGAGGAAACCCGAAATATAGCCTCGGGTTGGGCTGTGCTTGCCAGGGAGTATTTTCCCGAACATTCGGAACGCGTTGCCCGGACAGTATTCGATACGTACCCGGAGCTGTCGTCCGCTCAGCAACTCTATGCAGTTGCCGCCGACAAGGTGGAAGCTGCGGCGCATATACAACGCTTGTTGGGGAATAAGTCATGGGATTTGGCCATGTTCCAGCACTTGTGCCTTGAAGACCCTGAACTTGCCTGGAGCACCGTCGTTAAGGCGGGAATGGAAGAGTCGATGGCGCACCGATTTCTTGATGACCTCCCGGCGCAGGTTCTTCCTTTTGTTCGCGACGATGTTGCAACTTACCTAGATTCGACGAGGGTCGGCCGCGACATGGGCATCGATCTATTACAAACCATGAGAGAAAAGTCGGCGGAACTGGGAGCGCCCTGGGATACGGATTTCAACACGCTCTTGACAGATCTACGGTGCCGCTACGCAGAGCGGTATGTCATCTTAAGGCGACTCGACGAGGTTTCCCTTATTTCTTGATTCGGCTACCGCTAAAACGCCCAGGCAGTTCCTATTGGCGTGCATGAAGTCAACGGCACCAGGTGGGGGACTGCAAGGCGCGGACAATGCTCACGGGGTGTACAAATCCGTTAACTTGTTGTAAGCGTGTTTACATGAGCGAGTCAGTGATCAGTTTTCGCGTTGACGCGAAGCAAAAGGAGCACTTAGATGCGCTTGCTTCGCGAACTGGACGGACAGGGGCCTTCTATCTTCGCAAGGCCCTAGATTCCTACCTAGATGAACTTGAGTATGTGTATGCGCTTGAAGCCGAGGCCGAAGCAGCACGACGCGGAGAATTGGACACAATCTCGCTGCAGGACTTAGCGGACGAGTGTGGATTGGTCGATTGAGATCACCCCGCGTGCGGCGAAGTCGTTCCTGTAGGTCGGACCAAACGGGAGTCAGCTCCGACTGATTTAAACGATGTTGGTCTTCCGCCTTGCTAACGCGCTTCGCGGTATCAAGAACGGCCTTCCGTAGGGGACTCCAACTACGAGGTGATCACGTTGCCCATCACGCTTGGCTTATTCGACTAGAGTTATTGAAAGCTATTTTCGACACTCTCGTAGATTAAACATTCTAAATAGGGCTATCTAAGCTGATTGCTATCAATGTTTTAGTATTTGACGTGATTTGCATGTATTTACTTGACGTCCAGATGTAAATCTGTATACTTATATCTACACACACCACATCCGCTCACAATGAAAATTGTGATGGTGTGGTTTTCATTTTTATGGGGGTAAAATAGTGAAAAAATACAACAAGCCCCATTTAACCTTCGAACAACAACTAGCACTCCTAGAGGATCGAAAGCTTGTTATCGAAGATCCAGCTAATGCTATCCGCGCCTTAGGAAAAATTGGATATTACCGTCTTTCGGCTTATTGGTATCCTTTCAGGAAGAATAAACCAAAATATCTACGTACAACTAAATTCAATTACCGGTACGATGAATTCGAGCCGAATCATTCTTTTGAACAGGCACTCGCTCTTTATGATTTTGATAGCCGTTTACGACTTTTGCTCCTTGAAGCATTAGGTCAAATCGAAATCCAATTGCGGACTAAGATCGCCTATTTTGCAGGCGAAATAGACGGGTTTATTCACTTACGCCGTTCACTTCTGGATAAAAAGGAGTGTGAGCGCGTTCCTCGTCGAAGTAAGCAAGATTCTTACAGCTATTGGCAAGAGAATTATAAGAAACAGCTAAAACGGGCTCGCAGTGAGGATTTTATCCGTCATCATATGGAGCGCTATGGGGAAGAACTTCCGATTTGGGTAGCGACGGAGATCCTAGATTTTGGTAGCGTGTCTAAGTTATTCGAATTCCTGCCAAAAAATGTAAAGAATAGTATTGCTCCCGCATTCGGGACGCTTCAAGGCAATGTGTTAGCTAGTTGGATAAGAAATTTTAACTACACCAGAAATATCGCAGCCCATCACTCTCGGTTATGGAATCGCCTCATCGTAACGAGAATTCAGGCACCAAATCGAAGCGTAGTGGATCCGGAAATCTTCCATCTTGCGGATTCTAGAGACCCTATTGCGTTTAAAAAGATATATCCAACACTCGCTTTAATTGCTTATACGCTTTCCTATCTTGAGCCCCGGGGGAATTGGCGCAATCGACTAGTCATGCTGCTGGAGCGCTTTCCCAAAATTGATGGGCTTAGCTTGCAAACTATGGGGTTCCCCGACAACTGGGAAAAACTCGGCCTTTGGCGTACAGGCTTGGCATTAGTGAATGGGGCTGCAGTTCCTCCATGGTCAGAGTAAGCTTTTCTACTGCAATATCGCTCTATATAGGAACGGCTTGAGGTAACTCTGCTTCTTGCCCGCGTGATTCCTACGGTGGCTGAAAGATCGTCATTACACAGGATGGCCCATAAGAGTTAGAGCATTTCATGGATTAGCAATTCAGTGAATTTTAGCCAGCACCACCACAACTGACGCGGGCTTGTTTTAGGGACCGGTAAGGCGGTACCAGGTACCGGGGTGGCGGTAGCCGCCCGGTAGCCGGTT
>NZ_JASPIY010000031.1:0-1978 GCF_030232085.1 Corynebacterium sp. MSK073
GTTACGGAATCGAAAGGTACTACGGTGGTCGCCAGCCTCATTCATAAGGGGCCCACCGTCAGTTACAGATACACCACACTAGTGGACGCAACCTAAGCAAGGTGGATAACTTTTCCTATTTGAAAGGTAGAACGTTAGATAAACCCAACTATGATAAAAGGCCCTGCTACTAAGGTTGCATCATTTTTCTACTGAGTGAGCGGAACCTTTAGAGGTACTTCTACAACAGAAAAGAGTGCTCATACGAGGTATGAGCACTTCATTAAGACACGTCTTCCAGTGCCCAGGACCTGACCCCCATTTGGTGGACACCTGATATCCAGCCCAGTCGGGCTGGGAAGAAAGGTAATCTACCACCATGTCCAGGTACTGAGAACAGTTCAAACGCGATGCCGTGGCCCTCTATGAGAACAATGAGGACCTCTCGCTGAACAAAGCATCAGCCAAGCTCGGTATCAATCGAGCCTCGCTGCATTCTTGGGTCAAAAAGTACGGCACCGGAAAACGTGCCCGCATAAAAGCAGTGCATGATAAAGCCCAAGCGGCGAATGATTCCGAACGAATCCGACAGCTGGAAAAGGAAGTCTCTAAGCTGCGCGAAGAACGCGATATTCTACGTAAAGCTGCTAAGTATTTTGCCGAAGAGACTCACTGGTGATCCGCTTCCAGTTTGTCGATGACCACCGAACCGAATACTCGGCTTAAGCGGATGTGCCACGTGTTAAAGCTCAATCGTTCCTCGTTCTATAAATGGGTCCACACCCGTAAAAAGCGCAGTTTAAAGATATATTCTGACGGTCTTATTGGTGCAAGAATCACAACCATCTTCGACGATGAGCACGGGCTTTACGGAGCTCAACGCATCGCCGCAAGCCTTAAGGAAGACCTGGCGTATACCCCGGTCAATCACAAGAAGGTTGCACGCATCATGAAAACCATGGGACTTTAAAGGCTTTAGCAAACGGCGTCGATGCATCACCACCCGGCGCAAGCCTGGTCACCGTGTCATGCCGGACTTAGTAGGCCGTAAATTCACCGCCAACGAGCCGAACCGTGTGTATGTCGGCGACATTACCTACCTGCCGTGTAAGGGAGGTAAGAACATGTACCTTGCCACAGTCATTGACACGTATTCACGTAAACTTGCAGGTTATGCACTCGCAGACCACATGCGGGTCTCACTGGTCATTGATGCTCTAGCCCACGCACATGGTGTGCGCGGCAGTCTTGACGGGACTATTTTCCATTCCGATCACGGCAGCGTGTACACCTCACAAACCTTTAGGAACTACTGCTCGTCGTTAGGTGTCCGCCAGTCCATGGGAGCGGTGGGAACTAGTGCCGATAATGCCCTAGCAGAATCGTTTAACGCCACCTTAAAGCGAGAAGTCTTGCGTGATCGGAAAGTCTTTGACAACCCAATTACCTGTCGCCAAGAGGTCTTCCGGTGGTGCATGCGCTATAACACGCGCCGGCGGCACTCCTGGTGCAATCTCGTAGCGCCTGATGTCTTTGAAACCGAGACTTCGGCTATACTGACCACAGCAGCATAGCTAGCCCCCGACGTGTCCACTTTTCGGGGGTCGGGCCCATATCAGCGGGGGTAAAACGACGGAAAGTCCCCGAACCACCAACCACCCACAATTATTAGGGGTGGTGGCCTTTCGGGGACTACCAGAATCGATATGGAATTATCTTTTTGTTGTTTGGTGTCGGCGGTGACTTACTCTCCCACAACCTCCCGGTTGCAGTACCATCAGCGCGTACAGGCTTAGCTTCCGGGTTCGGAATGGGACCGGGCGTTTCCCTGTAGCTATGAACCACCGACAAACCTAAAAGAACACTACCCACCACTGTGTGCGGGTGTTGTGTCAGATACTGCATAGTGGACGCGACACACGGAATGTGTACATTTTGTTTACTCGCTTCGAACAAGTCCACCCAACAATCATCCCCACACGTGGTGTTCGGGGGTTGT
>NZ_JASPIY010000032.1:0-1918 GCF_030232085.1 Corynebacterium sp. MSK073
TGACTCACAATGAACATCCTCTCCTACGGACACAAAATCCGCACTAATCGGGTGTCCACTAAACGAGGGTAACCTCATGCCGGACTTAGTAGGCCGTAAATTCACAGCTGATAGACCAAACCACGTCTATGTTGGCGACATTACGTACCTGCCGTGTAAGGGTGGCAAGAACATGTACCTTGCCACGGTCATCGACGTCTACTCTCGCAAACTTGTCGGTCATGCACTCGCGGATCACATGCGGGTATCGCTGGTTATCGAGGCTTTGTCTCATGCCAGAAAGGTCCGCGGAAGCCTTAAAGGGGCAACTTTCCATTCTGATCATGGCAGTGTGTACACCTCACAGGCGTTTGGGGACCACTGCGCCCAGCTTGATGTGCGTCAATCCATGGGAGCAGTGGGAACGAGTGCTGATAACGCCTTAGCAGAATCCTTTAACGCCACCTTAAAGCGTGAAGTACTGCGTGATAGGAAACTCTTTGAAAGTCCAATCAGCTGCCGCCAGGAAATCTTCCGGTGGTGCATGCGCTACAACACGCGCAGGCGGCACTCCTGGTGCAGCCTTCTAGCCCCCGATGACTTCGAAGCGCTTAATTCAGCTACACTGACCCAAGCAGCATAACTAACCCCCGACGTGTCCACTTTCTGGGGGCCAGGCCCAGGTATTGATCGCGACTTTGGTGTGCGTGTTATCCAGGATGAGTTGGATTAAGGCTTCACCGGCACCGCACTTGTTGTTGGCGGCATGGGCATCAATATGGCGGGCGATGATGGCGGCAGTGGCTTTATCACACGTCACACTGATAGTGGCCCGGTTATTGTGTACAGATACGTTGAGGGTGGGTTCGACCTCGTCAGTGTCGTCGATGGCCAGGTGGTGGGTGTCGATGAAGTCGCGGATAAACCGGCGGATTTCTGCAGCAGTAGGTACATGTTGGCTCGGTGCTGTCGGTGTCAGATAGTCTGCCAGGGCGGCATCGACCAGTCCCACATGTTCGTGGTTGTCGCCTATACGTTCTACTTCCCTATCGATAACCCGCAAGCGTGGTGTATCCAGGATCCACTGCTCCACGTTAGTCGCTGCTACCAGGGGGAGTTCCTGCATGCGGAAATGCGCCCTAATAATGCCAGACAAGATGCTATAGGAAAGCCCTAGGTCTTTAGCCAGGCTGGTCAGTGTCAGATCGACGTCGTCGCCCAGGTCTGGAAGGAGTGACTGGTAGAAAAACCAGGAGTTCTTCCGGGCTTGTGCTCCAGCAGCAGCAATAGGATTGTTTGGGGTATTGGTGGCATAAAAGACTACCGGTTCTCCTGCCTCAGCATCAGTGTCGGTATCAGGTGCCTCGTCGCCGTCAGCGGCAGTGATCATGCGTGCATCAGCTATACCATCGGCGCGCTCGGATTCGCCTGCCGCGCAAGTAGCGCTGGGTAGACGGGTATCTCCCGCCGTGGTGTCATGCACCGGCCCGCCTACGTGCGCGTGGTCTGTGGTGGGTGGTGGTGTACTCATTGTGGTCGAATCCCCCCCCGGGGGTGTACTACACCCTTCAATGTGTCGAATATGTTTTCGTCTACCAAGGCATCAGACTACCCACCCGAAAAGACACCAGGGGTAAAACCCACACACCCCACCACGCATAACCCCTGCTCGACAGAGTACAAGTCGGCTACACTAGCGGGGGTAAAACCACAATTAATCCCCAAAAGGACCAACCACCCACAATTATTCGGGGTGATGGTCTTTCGGGGACTATCGTATAAACACTATTTTGTTGTTTTGTTGTTTGGTGTCGGCGGTGACTTACTCTCCCACAACCTCCCGGTTGCAGTACCATCAGCGTGTACAGGCTTAGCTTCCGGGTTCGGAATGGGACCGGGCGTTTCCCTGTAGCTATGAACCACCGACAAACCTAAAAGA
>NZ_JASPIY010000033.1:0-1899 GCF_030232085.1 Corynebacterium sp. MSK073
CCCGTCGTGCGACCGCTGCAGCAGCGACCCCTGCGCCGATAACAGCAATTCGGGTCGTCATCACGCATCCTTTCCGGGGGCAACAGTAAACAGATCACCATGGGCGTCGAAAGACTCAAGAGATTGAAGATCGGTCTCAACAGCAGCACGGTCAGAAGAGCCAAGAAAAACCATGCCAAACGCACCAGTTGTTACGCGATTCGACTTATCGATATAAGTGCCGATCTTTGGTCGCCGCGAGATTCTCTGAACGGTCGGGCGAGTTTGGACAAGATCCCAGTGGCACTGTTGAAGCACACCGTTTGACTGCGGGGTAGGCATGAGCCAGGCGACACACCCGTCAAGATTTCCGGCGAGTACTTCCTGTTCGGCAGCTTGTAAACCATCCACTAGCATCGTGGCGAGAACACTGATCTGGCTGAAACCGCGAGTCGGGAGATAGACCTCGTCGGGTACTTCGGGGCCCATACAGCGACCGTTGTATTCAATAAGTACCCACTGCCCCTTAGACCACCTCAGTTCCACGTGGGAGGCTCCGAAGTTTACTTCCAGAGCGTCAAGGAGCGATAAGGTATATTCCACGGCACCGGAATAGTGGTTGTCCTCCGGTCCTACTGTGATAGCTGAATATATGTGGGGAGCTCCAGATTCCTCCGTAAGTCCGTATCGGAAAACTTCGGTCACAATATGACGCCCTTCGGCTGTCACCGTGTTCACAAAATATTGAGGTCCGTCTACGTACTCCTGAAGAACCACGGAGGGTGATTTTTCTCCTAGCAAAGTCGTAGAATTTTGAATGGTAGTAATCGCTTGAAGAGTCTCGGGTTCTGTTTTGCAGAAATAGACATGGTCACTGCCCCGCTTCCCACAGGCTTGACAACACAATCCTTGACCAGGGACGGGTCTAGATAAAGGCTGTCTTGTGCAGAAGCGGGGGATAGGGTAACAGACCTTGGGGCACGCAGTCCATATTGGTGAGCAACATCAATCATTCCTTGCTTATGGCGACGGTGGCAGATCTTCTCTCTACCGTTATGCGGTAGTCCTAACTCAGCTGAAACCCACTCAGCTATGGATACTCCTGATTCGCTTCCCGGCACAACAAGGTCAAATTTTTCTTGGCTACATTCCCGGAGTAGGGGGCCAGGGCCCATGGATCGGAAATGCTCCCGTCTTCGTTAGCTGAGATGGCATACGGCGGGTTAGCAGTAGCAACCTCTACGTCCCTTTTTGGCGCAGGGTTGCCACCAGATCGGCGCTACTTGAAGAATCATCAACTACTAATATTTTCTTTTTCCGTGTTCCCCACATTGCTTGGCTTATGGTTATTGCCACAATGAGCATCAACAAAGTTAACTGAATTGGTTCGACTTGAGAGCCCAATGCCACCTCGGTAGCCATCACCACGGCCGGAAGGGCCGCGATGATCAGTGCCGAGATGAAAGGCGACGCTAAGGTAATTCCCCACTGCAAGAGCAGGATAGGAAAAGTAATGCACATCACCGATAGCAGGACGATTGACAGGGTAGAGCCTCGAAGCATCTCCGCTTCCACGGAAAAGAAAGCCACGAGACCGCTAATAATCCAAGCTAAGTGAAACCTCACTGCTGCAATCGTGAGAACGCTGTTCCCTTGTTCAGTAGCCCAGCGCGAGGAGTAAAGCACTCCTACCGCAGAAATTCCTGCGCCTACAGCTAGAGCGAAACCCAGATAAGACTGGGGTGAACTGCTTCCCGTTCCTAGGAAGAAAAAACATAGAGCCAGAACCACTACTGCAGTTGTGGACACCAATGAACTGCTGAGCCTTCTGGCCGACCAAGTCATTATTACTGCGACAATAAAAGGGCCGACTCCTGTTTCGATGACACTTGCTGCAGTGGGCTGCATCAAAGTAGTGGA
>NZ_JASPIY010000034.1:0-1816 GCF_030232085.1 Corynebacterium sp. MSK073
CTACGGTGGTCGCCAGCCTCATTCATAAGGGGCCCACCGTCAGTTACAGATACACCACGCTACTGGACGCAACCCACTACCTGTTCGATTGCTCGAGTAAGTTTGTCAGCATTAGTACCGGCGCGATCAATGTCCTCCATGAGATCTTTGAAGCTGGTATTGGGGTTCGCAACCAGTGGTTTCATGGTAGAAACCTTTTCAAGGGCTTCGTACACTCCTACCGGATCGTAGATTTCGAAGCGGTCTTTTGAGATTTCTGGGCATAGTCGCGTGGCTCGACCGAGCATTTGCTCGAAGAGGATACGCGACTTAACTCGCCTCATGAAAACCAATGACGTGATTGCTGGTACGTCAATACCGGTGGTGAGCAGGTCAACGGTGACAACTATTGATGGAAAACGCTCGTTCTTGAAGCGCTTAATTGTTTGCTCGATCTTCTTCTTGTTGCCGCCTGCGACTGAGCCGGTGATCTTCATAATCGCTTTTGGCTCAACCCCCTGGTCGGCATAGATGTCTTTAAGGAGATCGACGATGAGGTCAGCATGAGCGTCATCAACGGCATAAATGAGGGTTTTGCCGAATAATTCAGGCATGCTCGGATCAAGATCCCGAGCGATTTCTTTTAGAACCGTCCGGTTGAAGTTTTCGGTAATTACTGACCGGTTGAAGTCTTCCACTTCAAAAGTAACCTCGTCAGCCAATTCAGCGCTGTTGGCGATTTCTCCAGTAGCAGTGTCGTAGATCGGAAGAGTGTCGCCCTCGGCAAATCGAATACCTTCAGTTGCAAGCTTTGTTGTGAGGCGATGTGGTGCGTCGTGGTCAACGAGATAGCCATCCATGACTGCTTCACGATAGGTGTAGGTGTACACCGGTTGACCGAAAATCTCAGTTGTGTGTAACGCAGGTGTTGCAGTGAGCGCGATTTTCGTTGCATCGAAATAGTCAATTACGGACCGGTAGGCGGATTGGTAGTCAGATTGGTCCCGGTAGAGAGCTTCATCTTCGGTCATTTCTTTATCAAGCAAATAACCTCGGTGAGCTTCGTCAACAATGATCAAGTCGTAGTCAGTAACGGATGGTTTGCGTGCCTGAGTATCTTCAGTAGAAGGTTCTGGGTAGAACAGGCGCTTCACCATTCCTTGGACCGTTGAGACATGCACACGTGTCTCAGGGTCAACGTCGGAATCGTCTAAACCATTAATTGAATAGAGTTCATCCAGCGTCAGCAATTCCTCTAATCGGACATCCTTAAAGGTATCCAAAGCCTGAGTGCCTAGTGACGTACGGTCAACCAAGAACAAGATTCTGCGGAACCGATTAGTCTTCAAGAATCGATAGATCATCCCAAGCACTGTTCGGGTTTTGCCAGTGCCGGTGGCCATGGCAAGTAGCGCGTGGTGGTTTCCTTCGCTGATCGCGTTCTCAGCAGCGTGGATTGCATCGACCTGATATTTACGCAGATTTAAGCCAGTACTAGATGTGAGCAGATCATCGTTCAGGTTGTCGAGTGCCTCCTGCGCAGCTTGTTGATCAGCATCAAGCATTTCGAGAAGACCCTGTGGACTTGGCCATCCAACTAATGCGCGTGGAGAATTTAGTGGGTTACGCACATCCTGAAACCAGACGCCAGATTGAGTCTTGTATTGCTCTATATATGGGCGACCATTCGTTGCAAAGAGGAATGGTACCTTGAAGGCACCCCACTGACCCATCGTAAACTCTACGTGCTCATCTTTAATATGGGGTTGCCCGCAAATCGTGGACACGTAGTGGAGCTACCTAGTGGTTAGGCAGCGATTTCTTTTCTGCTGGTGGT
>NZ_JASPIY010000035.1:0-1431 GCF_030232085.1 Corynebacterium sp. MSK073
TGCATCCTGGTCAAATTTTCTTGGCATGTTCCAGATTTTCCCATCTACTCAAACGGAACAAAACCTGGGACACTTCAGATGCCGTCTTATATACAGACGTCACCCCCTGCCGTATGGCTAAACTATGGAAAATATATGTTTCCGAGCATGTAGCACTACCTGCAGCTTTTATCTTTTGGTTAAATCGTCACCCCTCCCGATTTCTGGATAAAACAATCGCGACCACGATCAATGCCGCGCCGACCATTAGCTCGTCACTATGCACACTCAGCCATGAGCAGCTGGCGGCAATGGACGCTATTAATGCGATGAATACTAGCCCGGCTTTCGGTAAAGTGAAGCGTCTTAGGCAGAGTTCAACCCTTCCTTAGCTGAGGTATGTTATGTCCATGAGGTTTTTGGACTTGGAGTCCAGCTACTTTGTGGACTCGGAGTCTAGGGACTTTGTGGACGCGGAGTCTCCCCGCTTTTTGGGCGGGGAGTCCACGGAGTTTTTGTACTGGTGCTAGTTTGGCTTCTTCCGGCGGCTTGGCCGTGGCCCAGAGAGGTTGGGTTTTAGCTCTGGGGGTTGTCGGTGCCACATGCCGACAACGTGGTTTATGTTGATTTGACCGCCGGGTGGACGCTGATTCAGTTGGATCGGTAGCGGAAATGAAAACAGTTTCTCACCGTCGTGATCAGTAAAAAATTCCACATAGTCATCGGCTACGCTGCTGTAGATGGCTCGATTCTTGAAGCGCAGCCCGACGTAGAGGCCGTGTCCCATAACGCGTACCACCCCGCTTTTGTTGATCCACAGCTTGTCCGGGATAGGCCAGAGTGCATTTACACCGGTAGGGCTTGGCATTACGGTTGAGGAATCGGCATGGGGTGTATCTTGCTGGATCGCCTGAGTGTCGTTACTTGGTGCCCTGTCTGAAGCTGCAACTTCAGGCAGGGCATTATCTGTCGCGACCACTGTGTCGGCTGCTAAGGCATCTGCCTGGTTGTCGGGGTGAATCCGGTGATATTGTTTCGCGATTTTTGTCCATAAAACATCTGGGTCAATCGGCTGCGTCGGTGGCTGGGCATGCGAGATAATCTCCCAGGCTTGGGCTGGGGTGATGTGCATCTTGCCCCTGAGAAGTCCTTGGTGGCGACGGCGTAGGGTTGCCCGCAAATCGTGGACACGTAGTTAAGCTGCTTAGGGGTTAAGCAGCGGCCTTCTTATTACCATTTTGATCAGCGAGCTGGGCTTCGAAATCGACGGGGCTTACCATCCCGATGGACGAGTGGCGACGGCGCCGGTTGTAGACAATCTCAATCCAGCGAGCCACCGCCTTCCGGGCTTCGTTGCGGGTTCGCCATTCCTTCCGTGACGCGGGCTTGTTTTAGGGACCGGTAAGGCGGTACCAGGTACCGGGGTGGCGGTAGCCGCCCGGTAGCCGGTTT
>NZ_JASPIY010000036.1:0-1375 GCF_030232085.1 Corynebacterium sp. MSK073
ATTTTGGAAGAAGACCCCACAACAGGCAATAATGGAAAACAAGGCAAATGCCTAGGAACAAAACCCGGGGCACTTCAGAAAGTCTTTGATAATCCCATTATCTGCCGGCAGGAAGTCTTTCGATGGTGCATGCGCTACAACACCCGCAGACGGCATTCCTGGTGCAACCTTCTAGCCCCCGATGACTTCGAAGCACTCACATCAGCTACACTGACCCAAGCAGCATAGCTAACCCCCGTCGTGTCTGCTTTCCGGGGGTCAGGCCCGTATGCGTGTCATCCAGGATGAGTTGGATAAGCGCCTCACCGGCACCACACTGATTATTGTCGGCTTGGGAATCGATGTGGCGGGCGATAATAGCGGCCGTAGCTTTATCACACGTGAGGCTCATGGTGGCGCGGTTGTTATGCACTGACACGTTAAGGGTGGGCTCGACCTCGTCGGTGTCATCGTCTGTGAGGTTGTGGGTGTCGATGAAGTCGCGGATAAACCGGCGGATATCCGCCACGGTGGGTACATGCTGGCACGGTGCTGTCGGGGTGAGAAAATCTGCCAGGGCGGCATCGATTAGGCCTATGTGGTCGTGGTTGTCGCCTACGCGTTCTATTTCCCTATCGATGACCCGCAGGCGTGGTGTATCCAGGATCCATTGCTCCATGTTGGTCGCTGCGACTAGGGGTAGTTCTTGCATGCGGAAATGTGCCCTGATAATCCCCGACAGGGTGCTGTAGGTGAGGCCTAGGTCTTTAGCCAGGCTGGTCAGTGTCACATCCACGTCATCATCGTCGAGGTCGGGAAGGAGTGACTGGTAGAACACCCAGGAGTTCTTCCGGGCGTGTGCTCCAGCTGCAGCAATAGGATTGCCGGGTGTGTTGGTGGCATAAAAGACGACCGGTACCCCTGCCTCAGCCTCAGCATCAGTGCCGGTAGTAGCGTCAGTGTTGGTGTCGTAGTCCAGTGGCTCGCCGGCCAGGCGGGTATTCCCCGGCGTGGTGTCGCCTACTGGCTCGTGCCTGGTGGTGGGTGGTGGTGTGCTACTTGTCATCGTGGTCGTATCCCCCGGGAATAGTAAACCGGTTAAGTCGAATGTGTTTTCGTCTAACACGGATTCACCCTACCCACCACACCTGACACTAGGGGGTAAAACCACGACACCCCGCCACGCATTCTGCCAGCTCGACAGAGTACAAGTCGCCTCCATGAGCGGGGGTGAAACGACGACTAGTCCCCGAAACACCAACCACCCACAATTATTCGGGGTGATGGTCTTTCGGGGACTACCGTATAAACACTATTTAGTTGTTTGTTGTTTGGTGTCGGCGGTGACTTACTCTCCCACAACCTCCCGGTTGCAGTACCATCAGCGCGTACAGGC
>NZ_JASPIY010000037.1:0-1274 GCF_030232085.1 Corynebacterium sp. MSK073
GCTCCTTCCATGAGTCTGCCGGCTGTTCTTGAGACTCGTTTGCCCTGCTTTGCTCTCTTGGCGGCTCGCTTATCTTCAATATTGCAGATCATCAACCACAGTGTTTTAAGCGCTGATTCATCGTTGGTGAACTGCACCCTGTTGCGAGTAGCTTTACGCAGCTCATTGTTAAAAGATTCAATGGAATTCGTCGTATAGATGACCTTCCTGGCTGCTGGTGGGAACTGCAGAAACGGAACAAACCGCTCCCACGCGTCCTGCCAGACCTTGACTGAGCGGGGATACTTCTCACCCAGCTCGGAAGCCTCGAATTCCTCTAAGGCAGCACGTGCCGTCGGCTCGTCCGCAGCAGTATAAATCTTTTTCAACGCGGCTGAAACAGCCCGGCGATCCCCGTAGGCCACCCAACGGTTCGCGGCACGTATCAGGTGCACGATACAGGTTTGTACCATAGAGTTCGGCCAGGCTGCCTCTACTGCCTCGGGTAGGCCTTTCAGCCCGTCACAGCAAACAATAAAGACGTCTTTGACCCCACGGTTGGAAAGATTGGCGCATACCTGCGCCCAAAAGGAAGCGCCTTCTTCTTTGGCAATCCACAATCCCAAAATGTGCTTAATTCCGTCGAGGTCCACCCCGATTGCCATGTACGCGGACTTGTTGACTACTCGGCCAACATCGCGGACTTTAATACGTAGTGCATCCAGGAAAATGACCGGGTAGAACTCATCTAGCTGGCGGTTTTGCAGGACCATGACTTCATCCAAGACGGTGTCAGTAACCGCAGAAATCGTCTCATGGGAAATATCTACCCGCATCGCAGTTGCCATGTGGTGCTGGATATCCCTTATTGTCATTCCACCGGCGTACAAGTTGACGATCATGTCATCAACGTAAGTCAAGCGTCTCGATCCTTTAGGAACCATGGTCGGCAAGAATGTTCCGGCCCGATCGCGTGGGACATCAACAGTTACCGGACCGTAGTTAGAATCCACGGTTTTCGAGTAGGTGCCGTTACGGTAATTGTCTGTCCCAGCTGCAGCTTTGCCACTCCTATCACCAGACTCGTAGCCAAGGTGGGCATCCATTTCAGCATTCAAACCTCTGGCGATTGAGGCTTGCAGCATGTCCCGAACCAGGTCATTGGCATCCGTTGTGGACGTGCCTAGGTCATCAATTAGTTTCGCGATTTCAGGGTTAGCAAGCAGCTTCTTTTCAATCGCATCAATCTTGGTTTTATCGGCCGGATCTCGTCTTGTCACAGTAGTCATTCTGGT
>NZ_JASPIY010000038.1:0-1249 GCF_030232085.1 Corynebacterium sp. MSK073
CATGGTGGAACGAGGTAAGGCTCCACCAAAGCTTGGGATACCGAACCCCAGCCGAGGTGGAAACCGAGTTTTGGAAGAAGACCCCACAACAGGCAATAATGGAAATCAAGGCAAATGCCTAGGAACAAAACCCGGGGCACTTCAATCACACGACTGCACAACTCTTACCTGTAGCAAGGGAGGAATGGCGAGCGTCCCAGCGTGAGAGTATTGCGAAACCCCCGCGCGCGCATTAGCCTAAAACACGACAGCACAGTTCACCTTTGAATGGTTGCGTCCAGTAGCGTGGTGTATCTGTAACTGACGGTGGGGGGCCTGACCCCCGGAAAGTGGACACATCGGGGGCTAGCTATGCTGCTGTGGTCAGTATAGCCGAAGACTTGGTTTCAAAGACATCAGGCGCTACGAGATTGCACCAGGAGTGCCGCCGGCGCGTGTTATAGCGCATGCACCACCGGAAGACCTCTTGGCGACAGGTAATTGGGTTGTCAAAGACTTTCCGATCACGCAAGACTTCTCGCTTTAAGGTGGCGTTAAATGACTCTGCCAGGGCATTATCGGCACTAGTTCCCACCGCTCCCATGGACTGGCGGACACCTAACGACGAGCAGTAGTTCCTAAAGGTTTGTGAGGTGTACACACTGCCGTGATCAGAATGGAAAATAGCCCCGTCAAGACTGCCACGCACACCATGTGCGTGGGCTAGGGCATCGATGACCAGTGAGACCCGCATGTGGTCTGCGAGTGCATAACCTGCAAGTTTACGTGAATACGTGTCAATGACTGTGGCCAAATACATGTTCTTGCCGCCCTTACACGGCAGGTATGTAATGTCGCCGACATACACACGGTTCGGCTCGTCAGCGGTGAACTTGCGGCCTAGTAAATCCGGCATGACACGGTGACCAGGCTTGCGCCTGGTGGTGATGCATCGACGCCGTTTGCTAAAGCCTTTTAGTCCCATGGATTTCATGATGCGTGCAACCTTCTTGTGATTGACCGGGGTATACACCGGGTCTTCCTTAAGGCTTGCGGCGATGCGTTTAGCCCCATAAAGACCATGCTCATCATCGAAGATGGTTGTGATTCTTGCACCAATAAGACCGTCAGAATATATCTTTAACCTGCGCTTTTTGCGGGTGCTCACCCACTTGTAAAACGAGGAACGATTCAGCTTTAACACGTGGCACATCCGCTTAACCGAGTATTCGGTTCGGTGGTCATAGACAAACTGGAAGCGGATCACCAG
>NZ_JASPIY010000039.1:0-1084 GCF_030232085.1 Corynebacterium sp. MSK073
GCCGTTAACGTTTTCAGCCAGAGCATTGTCATAAGAATCCCCGACAGTTCCGGTGGAAGCTGTAATGCCGTGCTGGGTAAGTCGCTCGTTGTAGACCACGCTGACGTACTGCGATCCGTGATCCGAATGATGAATGAGACCTGTTGTTTCCCTCGCGCTCACAATCGCTTGGTTGAGAGCTTGCAGCGGCAAAGCTTCGGTCCGCATCGAATCTGACAGCGCCCACCCGACGATCCGCCGGGAGTAGACGTCGGTGACAAACGCGGTGTAGACGAATCCTTTTCGTGTCCGTACATAGGTAATGTCGGCCACCCACAGCTTGTTCGGGCCCCGGGCTTTGAATTCACGCTCGACCAAGTCCGGGCGCAAATCAGGCACGTGAGCTTTTCGGGTTGTAATTGGTGATCCGCCTTTGCCTTTGCCAGAAACGCCAGCCAGGCGCATCAGTCGGGCGGTTTGTTCACGACCGATATCGATTCCGTCACGGCGAAGCGCATGCCACATTTTCCGCACACCGTAGACACCATAATTATCTCTATGAACAGCACTAATGCGTTCAACCAGAACAGTATCACGAAGGCGACGAGCACTTAACCCACGGGCTTTGGACTGGCGATAACCACGCGAGGTGATAAACCCACCAGCCCGGCTATTTTTCAACGTCTTACAGATGAACTCGACAGAGAAATAATTCCGGTATTTATCGATGAACCGGATCATTTCCGACGTTTTGGGTCGAGTTCCGACGCGAAAAAAGCTGACGCGGCCTTCAACAACTCATTAGTGTCGCGGAGCTCTTGATTTTCACGGCGTAGCCTCGCGTTTTCGGCGGCCAAATCTTCAGGTACAGGTTCTGGGGTGTTTCCTGCACGGCGGGCCTGTTGAGTCCATTGACGAGCCGTGTGCCATGAAACCCCCAGCTTTGGAGCTACTGCCTGGCACGCGGCCTGCATCGACATATTTTCCGCCAAGATGCGATCTTCCACGAGACGGACCACACGGTCCTTTGCATCCTGGTCAAATTTTCTTGGCATGTTCCAGATTTTCCCATCTACTCAAACGGAACAAAACCTGGGACACTTCA
>NZ_JASPIY010000003.1:0-225001 GCF_030232085.1 Corynebacterium sp. MSK073
GTTCGGAGTACCTGGACATGGTGGTAGATTACCTTTCTTTCCAGCCCGACTGGGCTGGATATCAGGTGTCCACCAAACAGGGGTCAGGTCCTTCTGCCCCTCATAACCGAAGCGCTGATCATCGTTGATGTATGCCCTTTCGATGTGTTGATTATTGGGTAGCAGGAAATTTGAGGCATTAAATCAAGAAAAACTTATCCCCGCTCACGCGGGGAGCACATATGCTCTTTCGAGGGTGTAGTTCTTAAGGGGTGCACCCTGGGAGCTGAGTAGTACGAATATTCAGCTCCCGAGGTGCTTAGCTATCTAGCTCCAGCTTTCTCATCTCAATTTTGTGATTTGAGATTAGGGCTCATCCCCGCTCACGCGGGGAGCACGTGAAATCGCTGCCACGCTGGGCGATGTCGGCGGGATCATCCCCGCTCACGCGGGGAGCACCGCCACTGTTTGGTGGCGTGGCACGCAGGGTGGGGCTCATCCCCGCTCACGCGGGGAGCACAGTATCGATCTTGCGGTGAAAGCGGTCTACACGGGGCTCATCCCCGCTCACGCGGGGAGCACTGCGTTTAGCGTCGCGGGTAGCTTGCGCGGTGACGGCTCATCCCCGCTCACGCGGGGAGCACGCCGGGATAAGGCCAGGCTGCGGGTCAGAATCAGGGCTCATCCCCGCTCACGCGGGGAGCACATTGATTTGCTCCATTCGGTATTGCTGTTGTTGGGCTCATCCCCGCTCACGCGGGGAGCACTGCGTTTAGCGTCGCGGGTAGCTTGCGCGGTGACGGCTCATCCCCGCTCACGCGGGGAGCACGCCGGGATAAGGCCAGGCTGCGGGTCAGAATCAGGGCTCATCCCCGCTCACGCGGGGAGCACATTGATTTGCTCCATTCGGTATTGCTGTTGTTGGGCTCATCCCCGCTCACGCGGGGAGCACCAAGGCCCACCCGGCACCGTCGACGGCATCGACGGCTCATCCCCGCTCACGCGGGGAGCACCCAAATCTCAAAAATTTGGGGGTTCTCGCTGGAGGCTCATCCCCGCTCACGCGGGGAGCACGTAGACATTTACGTTGATTGTGCCTGGTGAGTGGGCTCATCCCCGCTCACGCGGGGAGCACCTGTGGGAGACGCAGAAAAAAGTGAATGACGCGGGCTCATCCCCGCTCACGCGGGGAGCACGGTCGCCACATATACCCCGTCGAACTCGGAGCCGGCTCATCCCCGCTCACGCGGGGAGCACCACTGTGCGTCACATCGTGCGGTGGCGGGGTTACGGCTCATCCCCGCTCACGCGGGGAGCACACCAGCATGGGCGCCCCAACCGCGTCACAGAACGGCTCATCCCCGCTCACGCGGGGAGCACCAATCTGGTCGAAGGTCGCTGCCCGTGGCCACGGGCTCATCCCCGCTCACGCGGGGAGCACGTTCCACGACTGCTGCGCCTGGTTCGGCTGCTGGGCTCATCCCCGCTCACGCGGGGAGCACGGGTTGTGGGGTTTAGGTGAGTCCGGGGTGTGGGGCTCATCCCCGCTCACGCGGGGAGCACGTGGTCACGTCGATTGATTCGCAGGCGTTTAACGGCTCATCCCCGCTCACGCGGGGAGCACGGGGTGAGTATATGACGCGCCTTTCGTGGCCGCGGCTCATCCCCGCTCACGCGGGGAGCACTTCCCAAAGGGCCTGGATGCCAGTGACGAGTAGGGCTCATCCCCGCTCACGCGGGGAGCACTGGGGCAGATGTCTGGCGATGTTGGCAAGATGGGGCTCATCCCCGCTCACGCGGGGAGCACGGGTATTACGACAAGCTCGACCCGGCGGAGGTGGGCTCATCCCCGCTCACGCGGGGAGCACTTAAACGCCGTCAGCGAATTAATAAGCACCTCGGGCTCATCCCCGCTCACGCGGGGAGCACGTGAAGTGGTTTCAGTCCCCAGGCGGTGCGCGGGGCTCATCCCCGCTCACGCGGGGAGCACGAGGGCATGATGCTTTCGCAGCGTGAGCGCGGCGGCTCATCCCCGCTCACGCGGGGAGCACTGCCTCTGTCTCGGTCGTGGGTGTGGTGTCCGGGGCTCATCCCCGCTCACGCGGGGAGCACACTTGCTGAACAGCAGAAATTCGAGCCTTAAACGTATTTTACATACGACTTGTATTTTGGGGAAAGCTACCCTCGAAGCTCCACGCGGTCTAATATCCTCCCTTCTGTTTCTTATAAGAAATACGGTTACGTCGGGCTTGAGACCATCCAGTCCTTCGCTGTGGTTGCTTAGACTTAGTCGGTCGCGTCATCAAGGTAATCCCGTCAAAATCCGTAGGTTCCCAATGATGTCTGTGAGTCTTGAACTCCATTCCCTGCTCATTCGCGACTGAATACACCAAAAGTGCGCGGCCATCTTTACAAAGCTCGGTTGTACGATCCCAGAGCAAATCTCGTATACGAGCAGAGGGACGTCCCACGAATACACCGGGAGTCAGTTCAATGAGCCACTTGGACAGATCGCCGCGTAGTCCAGCGGGACAAGCAGTAATAACCAGCACCATCATGACAACGTTTCCTCTTCTGCCCAGTTAAGACCAGAAGCGATGACTTCAAGTTCACTCCACAGCATTAACTCGGCATCACTGACAAGCTCGTCATCAGGAACATCAAAAAGTGCTTTAAGGTCTTGAACCATCCGCGGCATGAGGCGGCGTGAGACAACTTGATCCCGCACGAAACGACGCACTTCCACAGAGGGATTACCCTGTTGAGCTGCGACAGCATCGAATGCCGCTGGAATAGAAATCTCTGCTTTGTAGAGGTCAGCAATGTCGTAGACGAATGACCTATCGGTGCCTGTATGTACTATCCCCAAGGCAGGGATGAAACCAAGCGCCGCAACGACAGCATGAGCAACTCCATATAGTGCGGCGCTGCCCGCAGTCAGGGCCTGGTTAATTGGGTCAGACGAGTCGAAATCATTGGGATCATAAGACCTCTGAGTCCAATAGACTCCAGTACGCTCGGCTTCAGCCGCATATATTCGCTTCATGCGTGCCCCTTCGCGGCCACGCAGCTGGGACATCGTCAGCTGAGAAACGTCTTCTCCTGGAAACCGCATGGCATACATTCTGCGAGCCACGTCCAAACGCTTCCGCTGGTGAGACACTACCTGCGCATGAATTTCAGCCATGCGGGACGATTTCGCTGGTGGCCGACCGTGCGCATAGTACCGAACGCCGCGCTCACCTACCCAGAGGGTGGTAACCCCGGCATCGCCAAGCAAAGCCATACCTGCGTAAGTAATCCTCGTTCCTGGACCAAGCAGCAGTGCCGCCAATTGTGTGGCTGGTACATGTGCGACGCCGCGCTGGTCCGTAATCGTTAGTGAATTACCGTCCCTATTAATCACGCAGCGCTCGGCGTACAGGAAACTGATTCGGTCTCCCATCCGGGACAAAGCTTGGCGGGTGACAGGAACTTCGCTTGGATTAGACATCAAGACCCCATCGGTCGAGCTAGGGTCATCATGCCACAACCATAACCACGAGCTCTTCCTATCCCATGAGTAAGTGTGTGCCGAAGAGCCTCAGGATCTTTGACCTCTAAGGTTCCGCGGTATCGGGCTGTGGCGATACGCACACGCCTGTTGCCATTTCCTTTCCGGAAATCCAACGTTTTTCGCTCAATAATCGCGGTTTCTTCTTCCACGGACCACCGAGAACGCTCATCATCGCTGACATCATCCCCTGCTCGGGGTGCTAGTTCGAATCCGGCATTTTCTGCTCGCCGATACAACCACTCCAACTGGTGTTCCACAGACACATGAGCCTTCACTTTGCCTCGCTTGCCTCCATTAGCTTGCGAATACGTTGGGTTGGCTACCAGTTCAAAGATCCATCTTTGCCCCTTAGTCAGTGAATTCAGCAGACGGTCATACTCAACCGATTGTCCCGGCCGTGTATCCCACCCTGCTTGTTCCACAATCACATGGTCAGTTGGCTTTTCAGGCCCCACCACATAAAGGGAATGGTGATGCGCACCTCCATCAAGGCGCCATAAAATTCGCCCAGACTCGTGAGCCACATCCGGTGGAAATGACGCGGCAACTGCAGCGTGCATTGCTTGTGGATTAGCAAGTAGCTTTCGCCCTTGACGCCGCTGAGGATTGATAAGAATTTTGGTTAACGTACTCATACATTCATCACCGCCTCCAAAAACGGATCCGGGCGCCGCTCCGCGCTATCTAAGGGGTTGTCCACATTCGCAAACTCCTTTTGCACCACAGTGCGCCATGAATACTTGCGGTGCTGCGGATCAAAAGACTTCGGTACATCCTGGCAAGCCACGCCGGATTCTCCTGGGAGGGAGTCCCGGTAAATCGGCAGCGATACTTCCCCACCACTGGATCTCATATACTCCTTGGTGGCGTGCCACGTGCCGTGCTCTTGTAATGCCGTAACCGCAGGCTTTTCAACCACACCAAGCACCACATTGGGCGGAGCCGGGCACGAGCGTCGGCCCAAATAGAGCGGAAATACCGGCCGGTTTAGATTCTCCGCAAAATTCTCGAGTTGCTCGCGATCCTCACTTTCGATTGCCGCGACGAATGCGGCATCTGACAGGAAATAGCGGGTAATGAGCTTTGCGGATGCCTGTGGATCCTTTTGCCAGTTTTGCGCGGTTTGATAATCGCGCAAAAGGCTCCCGGATTGATCGACACGCACCGCGAACTTGAGACCCGCCAAATCGGCCATATCTTCATCACGACTGCGTCCTTCAGCTGCGGCTAGCATGCCAAGAACTCCTGACTTTGAGGGCAAGGACGAAGTTGCACGGGTAGCGTAGCGAGATTCCGTTCCCCACGACTGCATCGGCCCTTTAAGCAGCAACAACAATGATGCTGTCATCGTTTTAAGCCTCCTACTCCGAAAGCGCGGAAGACAAACGCTGCGAAAGCTCTGGCAGCGTCACTTCGTCAGCGATTTGTGCGAAAGCCTGACGGGCCTCGCTCAACCCAACCACAAAGGCTGCCTTAGGCTGCAGCCCATAGTTTTCTTCAAACTCGGTTTCTTCTTTCGCCAACGCTTCGGCACCGGCGACGCGCAAGCTCTGATCGGCGGTTGGCTCTACTGGTTCTTCGAAGGCCGTAACTAGGCTCACCGGGCGGGTATCGCGAACTGCGATATAAATGAGCTCAGGCATTGTTTGGTTGGCAAAGGTATTGATTTTGCCCGTGGGCATAGACTTGATGAATGCATCAACGAAATTCACTGCGGCTTGCTTTGCGTTTTCTGCCGAGTCGAGATTTTGTGTCAGTCCATCTAGATTCACCGTGGCATAACGGTACAAGGTAGAAGACATCATTTGTACAGTGCCAATCATGCCTGCACCAGTTTCTTCGCCTTCCTCGGCCAAGTCATCGACCGCGGTGAAATAGTCGAATTCAGGCGCGCTGGCGTGAATTCCCAGTGCATGCGCAACTTGTACCGCAGCATCGACGTTATACGCAGCATCATCGGCAACCATACGCCCAAACAACGCCATATCTACCGAGTGCTGGGTATCAAGGATTTCCAGGGCATCCTTCTTCTTAATCTTTTCACCGTCGGCCGCAAAAATCGCCTCTGCGGCACGTTCAATCTGGTGCGGGCTCAAGAACAACAAGTATTTGGTCTGCGGATACTGCGCTGCTGCTAGTTCTTCTTCGGTGGTTTCCTTGGAATCTTTCAGCGCCTTGATACGTTTCGCATCCACTTCCGTCTTAATTCCTGCAGCTTTGAAAAGCTCAGCAACTTCCTTTTGAGCTCGCTCCGCATCCCAGCCTTCGTGTTCTTGAACCTTACGTGCGATCTTCTCTGGAAGCCGCTTCGAGCGATCCCCCACAGATTCAGCATCGATTTCAGATTCAAAGTACTTGCGGATTGCACGCTTCCATGCCTGTGAAGAGACTCGCTGACGCGGTACGCCGCCGTAAACGGCAGACTTAGGCGCCCCGGTGTCGTCACGATTGATCAGAGAAGGCGGAAGAGTCTGCAGAGCGTGGATATCGATGGTCAAAGCCATTGCGAAAATTCCTTTCTAGAATATGAAAATTGATTTTAAGAAGTCGGTTCGGTCTGAGAAGACGCATAAGAACCGAGTGCGAAGTCACGTGCCCATTTCAATAGCACGCCTTGTCGCTGTGTATGAGCTTTTTGAGTAGCGTTTTTGCTGCCTAGAACCCGCAGATCCTGAGCAAATGCACCGTAGTCAAACCCCAAATTTTCCCCGCGCAATAGCGTTACCAAGGAACGAATATGTATGAGGCGGGAAGCCTCATCGGGAGATACGAGCATCGCATCAAACCGCGGTTTCGTGGATTGTGACTGACTGTGCGCATAGAAACGACCGCAGGCCCGTGCGAAACTTTGGCCTTTAATATGTGCTTCAGTGCTAGCGCTTTGTAGATGGATGCCTAGCATCGTCAGGGCTTGAAAGGCCGCGAGTTCTGATGCGGACGGTGCGGCGCCCTTTCCCATCTCTTGTTCACTCAATGCAGGCTCCAATAAAAGGAGGACCTCTTCAAGCGCGACGGGGTGTTGTTCAAGACGTACCGCAGAATACTTTCGTAATTGGGCTAGGACTGCGCGTGCTCGCGCTTGTTTATTGTGCTGTGGCGAATGCAAATAATCATTCTGCAGCGCCTCTGCGGTACGCGCCACGGAGGTTCGCAAACGCGGGCCTGTGTACTCCGCAGTAGTTCCTTCCTGCGGATGACTGGTGTCATGCATGGGCAACACCTTCCTTCATAGGTGAGCTAGGACTCTGATTTCGTGTGGACTTGCCTGTTAACGGCAGGTTCTTATCAAAACGCCGCTGTAGCTGCTGGAAAAGGGATCCAGCTGAGACGATTCGGCCCTTTCCGTCTTCTCCTGTATCTACTTCCCTGCCAATGACCGCCTTCATCCCGGCGCCGCGCAGCAGTTCCATTGCGTGGGAGATAGCTACTGTTCGAACTCGTTCCTGCCAGTTGATTTGAGCGCTGTCTGCATTTTCAACAGAAATGGTCTGCATCCACGCAATAAACTCTGGCTCCAACTGGGCATAAAACCTGTCCTTAGACTTAACGCCGAATTCATAATCATCGCCCGCGGCTACCCGCAGTTGACCTTCAAACCAGCCCAAGCTCACGGCTGTTTCATAGGTCTTTTGTGCGGCAGTGCGGACAGCATTACGCGCTTGCCTGCCAAGATCATCTTCGCGCAATACCACTAGGGGAAGCCCGATCGTGGTGCTGAAAGTGGTGGCTACTGAAGATTCCTGCGGTCCGTATTCCATCGAAACCAAGGCAATATCAAAGGCGCCTTGGTTTAGATATCCATCAACGTCAAGTGCAGCGAGATTGCTGAGATTGGCTGGTCGCTTGGGAGCTTTTGCCTTTTTCTGGTCGAAACCTGGGTCGTCTTCGACGGCAACCAAAGCATCAAGTGCGCGCCACATGGTCTGAGTGGAATCGTAGGGACGCGCGTAGTAAGCATCTTGGCCGGCCTTCGACTGGTTGGGGCTATACCGATACGGCGTCATGGGATCACCCATGACATTCTTTCCCGCATCCGGAATGCGATCACCATTCGATACGAGGACACGAGTAATCTGGCCTTCTTCAGCTACTAGGCGCACTCGTCGTGCCTGCCAAGTTGCCAAATCAGCCGCTCCTTGGGGCACAGCACCAAGCTTGTCATCCGATCCACGGCGCTGCGCAGCGGTATCAGGTTCTCTTTCCCATACCGGTTTATCCAGCTCAATTGGGTTAGTTCCCTGCTCCGTCATAACAGCTGCCATAGGAGTATTTAGCAAAAGCGTTTCTAGGAGGCCTTCAGTTCCAAGCACCAAAGTTCCGCCCGTTCGACCAGTCCAACCTGTGCCGATGGGGTAACCTCTACCACCCTTTACGCGAGGGTCTCCTACTGCGCCGGTTTTAATACCGGAATAATCATAAGCTTGCAGGTGAAGCAACCAACGGGCGGCCTCATCTAGAGGAATTGCCCGCCGCCCCTCAGCCGTACGCATCGTGAAATGATCATCAGCGGCTTCTGGAACTATATAGGAAATCGGTCGAGTCTCATTTTTCTGCGAGTGAAGATCCGCCACCTGCATGAAGGGAACAGTGTCAGAGAGTAAATCGAACCGGTCTCTAAAGGCATCAAGATAATCTAAAACAACTTGGTCCCGCTTCGTCTCGCATAATTCTTCACGCTTTTCCGCGAACCATTCGCCCCAATCAAAGCTGGCGCGTTTCCGCCTTCCGCCTGCTGCTTCCGCTAATTCTTGCGCATGAGCACGCCAAAATATAGCCAATAACAGCCTTATGACCGCATAATCCTGGGTCGGTGAATCGCCCACAATTTTATGGGCATCGCCCTGTCCAGAAAATATGTCCCGGATGCTCAACGCTTTGCGATTATCCGCACTGTCCATGCACAAAATCCATGGCTCATCGAGCAGGTTAAAGGTTTCTGTATCAGTCATTATCTTTCGCCTCCTTTCTTTTAAAAGTGAATTGGTGGATGATGTGGCTGCCCCTAGTAAAAGGAGGTGCTCTCAGCCTAACTAGTGCCTCGGGCATATCACTCACGCCCATCACTCATAATTTCGATTCCCAGCTGGCTCGTATACCGCAGAACAAAGCGTCCTACCTGCGTCTCTCCCCCTTTATCTAACGGCAAAGCCAGTTGTCCCCGCAGTAAGTAGTGTGACCCCCACTCGGCCGGGGTTGCCCCTTCGAGGTCATTGACCACCGCATCAAAGTCCGAGTCATAACGGGTCATTCGCACAGGCAGTCGTACTGTACTAGACGCAAGATGAAAGGCCAGCTTATACGGAATATCGGCAGCCTCGATGACTTCTTCATCCCAGCCCCACGGGCGATAGCCATAATCAGTCTCGATGATGGGGATCACCTCAACGCTGGGCTCTGCGTCACGAACTTGGGCCGCACCTTTGATCTCGGCATTGTCTGCGGAATCATCCTGCAGACGTGCGAATAGAGCGTCCAGGCCGTTGGTACTCCATGGATCTGGCAATCGGAACGTTGAGGACGCTGAATGCGCTGTGGATTCCTCAAAATCACGCGTCGCAATGGCCTCTTCCCACGATTCGTTCCACGCCTCTGGCGGCTTAAAGTTGCGATCATATGCAGCTGCTACAAGCGGAGCGATGTCGTCTGGTCGGCGAATCTTATTTGGCAAGACTGCATAGGTTGATAGCAATATCGCACGGCCGTAAATGGCCTCGGCGCCTGATTCAAATTCCGGGACTGGTGAGGAAGATTCTAGCCCGCGAATAACAACCTGTGGTTCGCGCAGTTTTTCGGGTCGATCGCTGGAAGGACGCCCGTGGCGGTGCAGCCTCCCGATGCGCTGAATGAGCAGATCCATAGGTGCGATATCAGTAATCAGGGCATCGGCATCAATATCCAAGCTCTGTTCCGCCACCTGAGTGGCCACCACAATTTTTTGCTTAGGCCGACCTGCTCCCCTGTGGGCATCCGGGCCAAGTTGTCGCCGTAATGAATCTTCTTTTTCTACGCGTTCCCAAGCCACAAATCCCGCATGATGAAGCTCCACGCAATCACCATAGCTTTCGGCGAGTTCCGAATACGCAGCCTGCGCTCGTGCGATAGTATTGCAGATAATAAGAACACACCCGCCATCAACGAGCCATTCCCCGAGAAGTTCGTGCAGTGAATCTTCGCCTTCCGCAAGGAAACTAATTGTGGCTTCAAGATCTGTTGGAGACGCTGGGACCTCTAGAGAACGAATTTCGTCTTCTGTCGCCACTGTGATTAGTGGGTAGCCAGTCGGCTCTTCCTCTGGCCATTGACCGTCGGAGTACGCGCTGACCAATGCGCGTCGCTTGTCCGCCGGCAACGTGGCGGACATGACGATGATGCTGGCACCATAAAACCCCAACCATTCGATGGCACTGCGGAGGTAATCGGAGGAATACACATCAAAGGAATGAACCTCATCAAAAATTACTACTTTGCCTGCTAGGCCGACGTGCCTCAGCATGGAAAACCGCTGCTGTAGCGCCATCATGAGCACTTGATCAACGGTACCCACCACGAAATTGGAAAGAATGCCGAGCCGCCGTCCAGACATCCACTGCGATGCAACAACGTTGCCATCTTCTTCTTCATAACGGTTGATTCCCGTAAATTTTAAATCCGTATAAGGCTTGGCCAACGCATTTTTGGAATGCGCGAGATACATCGATCGAACAGAATCTGTCGTTATATTTCGACTCCATTCGATGGTCCTTTGCAATAGTCCATTCGCGGTGGCCATGGTCGGAGCGGCAAAAAAGATTCCTTGTGCCCCGCTACGCGCCGCAAGCACTTCCGCCGCCGCTAAGGCAGCTTCAGTCTTACCTACGCCTGTTTCGGCTTCCAGGACTATGAGCGCTGGCTCATTGATCGCGCTGGCAGCCTCCACCATTTCCTGTTGTACTTGTCGCGCTTTAAACTCTGCGGGCCACCCAAACGATTGCCGGAATTGCTCGTCGATGTCCTGATGCAATCGAGCTTCCGGTTCCCAGGGTGAGGTCAAGTCAATGAGCTCTGCAGCCCTTGTCACTCGGTCTAGTTGAGTTCCCTCCACGCGCAAGCTGAAAGCCTTTTCATTGGAAGCAATCCAGTCCGCCATAACCACTAAGCCGGTAAGCATTTGCGCGGCTGCGGGCGAGACTTTCGGCAGTTTGGCAAAGACCTGCGCAAGCTCATTTTCCCCACAAAGTTTCGCCATGGCATCAAGGAGTTCGCCATGAACCATTCGCCACCCCGAAGGATAATCTTGAATCAATTCTCGGACCGCTTTACTCGGCCCGCTTGCGGCACCATGATGAGCATTGACAACCGCGGCCACAGAGTTAGCCTTTGGCAGGGTAAGTCCCTGTTCTTCAAGCCAGATTGCTAAAATTTCACCAGAGGCAATGCCATGCGGAAGCTTGGACATATTCGCCTCTGAGGCGCTCAATTCAATATTTAGTCCCGCGTCGCTAACGGCGTGGACCAAATGCGCAACGTCACTGCGGTCAAGAAGAAGCCGCTGGAAAGTTTTAACACCTTTTCCAACATCATGGGACCCAGCAAGAAAGACGTAGAGAACTTCTATATCCGTCTCTGAGACACGCAACTCGGCTTTCAGGAACTCCTTTACCGAACGAGAAAGCCAAGAGTTAAACACCAGGGATGCAGCACACGCGGAATCAACCATATGTTGCGGCAGGTTGAGATGGTCTACACCGTCACCCGATTTCGCCCACAAGCTCCGCGCCTGCTGACTGCGTTGACCAGACCAACCATCTGCACGAGTGCAAAAATCCACTGTCTTCGCTGGTAATTTCATGGTTCTATCTCCAGTACAGCCTTCACCAAGTCCAACTTCTATGGTGAACTTGAGTTATTAACTAATGATTCATAACTATACATCATCTAGCACTGACGTGTTGCAATTTTTGAAATGAAGCTAAAAATCTGCATCAATTTTTGCGGTAAGATCACAGGAGGCGCAACGCCAAACTCCCAGCTAACGCTGGGATGAGCCCACGTCAGTGCTCATTTGAATAGTCAATTGACTAGTTCCCCGCGTCAGCGGGGATTATTTTCTACCTACATCCTTGCGGTGGATTGAGCACACCAGCCGATCCAAGCGCTACCCCAAGGTACTTCCACCAGAAGGAGCGCCCACTCCCCCGGCGCGGGTTGAGTAGTCCTGCACCGCACACTTGAGCCGTACCACATTTTCCTAGCACGTCCTTTCACTTCTTAGGTCGCTGACCTCGAAAAACGCCGTTAGCAATTCTGAGTACAATCGGCGACTGTACTCACTACTAGTACGAAAATGACTTTAGAAAAGGAGTAATCATGGACGCCCTTTACACCACTGAAGCACTCGCTACCGGAGCAGGCCGCGACGGCCGCGCCGTAGTGCAAAATTCGGACCTTGATTTCAATATGGCCACCCCGAAGGAAATGGGTGGCGATGGCAATGGAGCCAACCCGGAGCAGCTCTTCGCTGCTGGCTATGCCGCTTGCTTCCACTCCGCCCTGCAGGCTGTAGCCCGCAGCGAGAAGGCTGAGTTGGGAGATTCTTCCGTGGGCGCCCGCGTGTCCATTGGCAAGGAAGGCGAAGGCTTCAAGCTCGCCGTTGAGCTCGAGGTCATTATCCCCGCCCAGGAGCACGATAAGGCACAAGAACTTGCCGATGCCGCCCACCAGGTCTGCCCCTACTCCAACGCCACCCGCGGCAATATCGACGTCAACGTCACCGTCGCGCAGGACTAAACAGTACTAGCACGGACTCTTAGTTCTTGGCCCGCGCAGCGCCACCGTGCGCGGGCCAATCCTACGATTCGAATAAGTGAATCAACCTCCGCTGCATGTGTCCGGCGTAGCTGACACAATCGAATCATGTCTGTTGAAGCTCGCGCCCTTTCACTGCGGCGGTTATTAAAGGATTCCGCTGCCGTGCGGTTACTGCAAGCCGATAAAGCTCCGGTGATTTTGGCGCTGATTTCTGAGTATTTCCCCCGCGGTACTCGGGCGCGGCCGGCGGCGGAGGTATATGAGCTCATGGTCACCGACTTCGAGGTGCTCGCCAGTCAGCTCCCGATGCCGCGCACACCACAAAGCTATTGCAATGATTGGGTAAAAGCTGGTTGGCTAGTCCGAAAGTCTGGCAAGAGCTCGCGCGGGGAAACGTTGGAACCAAGCGAGGAAGCACTGTCCGCGCTCGAGGCCGTTGAGCGTTGGGAAACGCCGGTTACTACGGTCACGGCATCGCGTGTGGAATCTATAGGCTCGGCGCTACAACGCTTGGCGCGAGATACAAATGAGGATATTTCGAGCCGCGTCGCCAGCTTAGAGGCGGAGCGAGACCGCATTGAGCGCGAAATTGAAAAGGCCCACCTGGGTCAGTTTGAACGACTGACTGCGGCAGAGACCGAGGAGCGCGTCCAAGACGTGCTGAACATGGCCATGGCGGTGCCAAGCGATTTCGCTAGGGTGCGCCATGAACTCGAAGCCCTCAATCACAGGCTACGCCGGCAGCTGCTGGATCCAGAAGGTTACCGCGGCGAAGTGCTCGAGGAAATCTTTAGCGGTGTAGACCACATCGCGGAATCGGACGCTGGGCGCAGCTTCCGCGGGTTCTATTCCTACCTCATGGATAGAGAACGCAGCGCGTGGCTGGATCAGTGGATTAAGCAAGTTTTAGAAAGCGAGGTCGGCCAAGAGCTGGCGCCAGAGAACCGTCGGCAGCTGCAGAATCTCTTCCGCGATATGGAAGAAACGAGCTTCGAGGTCAATCAAACGATGACTGGCCTGGCACGCAGCTTGCGCAACTATGTCTCCTCAGAACAATTCGCAGAAGACCGGCGCATGATTGAGCTACTTCGTGAGGCACGAGGCATGGCCATTGATGCAGCACAGGCATCGGAGCTAAAAGCCTTTCACCGCATGGAAACGCCCTTGCAGCGCATCGGTATGTCCATTCACTCCGTCTCGCGCATCCAACTAGCCAACCCAGGACGCGAGGTCGTGGAAGAAGCACCGGAAGCCTTCCAGCCAGGCCAGGAGAACGCGGAGGCGTTGTATGAGCTGGTGCGCGAGTCAGAGATTGATTTTGAGGAACTGCATGGGGCGATTCGCGGGGCCGTCGGCAAGGCGGGTCCGTGCACGATTGGCCAAGTATTGCAGGCGTACCCGCCCACGCAGGGCCTAGCCAGCGTCGTGGGATTGGTACATATTGCGGACCAGCACCCGCTACCGGCTTTGCATGATGCGCACGAGAAGGTCACCTGGACCGAGGAAGATGGGACCATTCGCGCGGCGTATATCCCTACTATGTATTTCGATAGCACCACCGTTGAGGAGTTGTAGTGAGCGCTACTGATAATCACCGCGTCGATTCGGCGCATGAGCCCCCGCTGTGGGAAAGCGATAAAGGATCGCTGACCTATAACTCACGCCGCGCACTGGTGCAGCTCTTGAAGGGGCCGCTTGTGCGTGCGCACAAGGAACCTGTCTTATGGTCCGCCATCATCTCGGACGAAGACAACCTGCGCGCCCGCCTGCATGAGGTATTCCTCGAGCTGGTCGTCGATGAAGCGGAAGGGTTTGCGTTTACCCGGATGGTAGAAGAGGAAACGCTGCCCATTCCGCAGGTGCTGCGCACGGATAAGCTCAAGCACATCGATACCGCCATCCTGCTGAACCTGCGCCAGGAACTTGGTTTGGCGTTGCCCGGTGAACGCGTGATTGTGGATGTAGAAGATCTCCGGGAGGGCATTGGCTACGTCCGCGCGGTTGATAACCGCGATGAAGCCGGGTTCAATAACCGCTTCAATGCGGCGATTAAACGCATCCGCAATGAATACTCGCTGCTCAGCGCCACCGAGACAGAGGGGCGCTACGAGGTTTCACCCGTCTTGCGCCAGCTTTTCGATGCCGCCACGGTCACCGCCATCCGGGATGAATACGCCCGCCTCGCAGAAGCCGAGGGCGACCAGGAGGAAGCTTCCGATGACTAACCTGTATCCAGGCCAATTCCGTATCAGCCGTATCCAGCTTATTAACTGGGGCACTTTTCACGGCTACTTTTCCATTCCGGTAGCACGCAAGGGCTTCCTCATCACCGGCGGATCCGGTTCGGGTAAGTCCACGCTGCTTGATGCGATGTCAGCGGTATTGGTGCCGCAAAAGGACCTCAAGTTCAACGCGGCATCGCAGCAGGACCTCGGGCGCAATAATGGGCGCAACCTCGTCTCCTATATTCGCGGGGCATGGCGGCAGCAAGAAAATGCGCACACGGGTGAAATCGCCCCGAAGTATTTGCGTGAGGGCGCAACTAACTCGGTGGTGGCGTTGACCTACGATAATGGTACTGGCACGCAGCACACCCTCATCGCCATCTTCCGCCTTAACGGCGGTGAAAATTCGGTGAGCCAAATTAAACGGCTCTATGGGGTGGTGCAGGGAGATGAGGACATCGATAAGCTCAGCCCCCTACTCACCCGCAGCCTGGATACCCGCAGCCTGGATACCCGCAAGATTAAGGCCATGTACAAGGGGCCTGGTGCGTCATTTACGCCGACGTACACCACGTTTGCGGATCGCTTCCGCAAACGCCTGGGCATCAAGAGCGAGCAGGGGCAGGTCCTGCTGCACCGCACGCAGTCTGCCAAGTCTCTATCCAGCCTGGACCAGCTCTTCCGGGACTATATGCTGGATACGCCGTCTACCTTCGAGCGGGCGGAGGAGTCGGTGGAGCAATTTGAGGATCTGCGCCAGGCATACCTGCGGGTAGAAGACGTCAAGGCCCAGATTGAGACGCTGGCACCCCTGCCCCAATTACACTCCCAGCGCACCACCGCAGAAGCGGATAAGCACAAGGCCGAGGCGATGAATGAGGCGCTGCCGGCGGTGCGCGCCCGCTTGGTAGCAGAAGAACTGGACTATCGCATCCGCGCGCTGACCGCCCAGCAGGCAGAGGCGCACTCTGCGGCCGAGGCGCTCGAAGCAGAGGTCACGCACCTTGACGATGCCGAGCGCCGCGCCGCCGTAGCCGTCTCCCAGCTCAGTGCCGGCGAGCTGGCCGCCCTAGAAGCCAAAATTGAAACCGCAGAGAAGGAAATTGAGCACCGCTCCAAGGAGTTCCACCACCTTGCCGCTGCCGCCGACCAGTGGACCGATCACTTTTAGCTCAACCCGCACGGCTTCGCCGAGCTGCAAGCAAATGCCCGCCTGCGCATCGCGGACTTCGAGGCCGACTCGGCCCAGCTTACTGAGCAGCAGCAAGAAGCCGGAGTGGCCGCCCGCGATGCTGCGACAGCATCCGCGTCCTTAGAAAGTGAGCTGCGCTCATTTAGCTCGCGGCGCACCAATATCGATAAAGCCCTTGTGGAGCTGCGCACCCAACTCGCGCGGGATACTGGCTATGCCGAATCGGAGCTTCCCTTCGCTGGCGAGCTACTGGATATTGCCCCGCAGCAGGCCGAGTGGGAACCGGTGATCCAAAAATTGCTGCACGGATTCGCCGCCACCCTGCTCGTTCCGGAAACCGCGCGGGAAGCCATTAACCAGTGGGTCAATTCTCGCAATGTGGGTACCCGGCTCGAATACCGCACTATCCCGGAGTTTGCACCGGCGCCTGCGCCCGCGCGCAGCCCGCAACAGCTCATCCACAAATTGGAGTTCCAGGATCACCCCATGGCGCAGTGGGTGCGCCACCATATTTCGAGCCGTTTTAACTACGAATGCGTCAACTCGGTGGCCGCGCTCGAACAGGTAACCAAGACCCCAGCCGTCACGCGCGATGGCTTGGAAAGCCGGCCCAAGGACAAGGATGGCTCGACGCGATTTATCAAGGATGATCGCACGCGCTTTAAAGGCACGCGGTGGTACCGAGTGGGTTCCACCAATACCGCCAAGATTGAGCTCCTGCGTTCCCAATTGAATGAAGCGAAGGCCACTGCTCGCGCCATGGCCAAACAGGTCCACGAGCTCAACCGGAAGATGGATATCCTGCGCACGCAGCGCGATAAAGCGCAGCGCGTACTGGAGACTAAATTCCAGGATATTGATACCGCTTCCGCTGAGGCGCGCAAACGCGATTTGCAAGAACAGTACGATTCTTTGGCTTCCTCCCCGGAGGCGCAGGCCTTAGCCACAGCGCACGAGCAGGCAAAGGAAAAACTCACCGCCGCCCGCGGTCAACTGAACGAAGCACAAAAACACCTCGGCAACGTGGAGGGCGAGCTGAACCGTTCCACCCAGCGGCGCCAAAGCATCGGAACCGTGCCCACGGTAGCGGATCAGGGCATCGCCAAGGCGGTCGAAGAGGCCCTGCACAAGGGAAGAAGAAAACTCACCATCGATGACATCGATGCCCGGCGCGATGAGGTGCAGGCCAACCTGCAAGAAACCGCGCGTAGGGCCGCGCGCCGCATCGAGGAGACGAATGCCAAGATTGTCTCCGTCCTGCACAAGTACCTATCGCAGTGGCCGGCGGAAGCGGCGGATTTGGAGCCACAGGCGAGCTTCGCCGGCGAAGGCATGGAGAAGCTGAAGTTCCTGCGCGCAGACCGCTTGGCGGATTTTCGCGCTCAGTTCTTGGAGCTGCTCAATGGCACGACGGTGCAAAACCTATCGCACCTCGCCTCCTCCCTTCGCCATGCCCGTAGCGATATCGAACAGCGCATGGAGTTTATTAATAAGTCCCTGGAGCGCACGCCCTTCAATGGGGACCGCACCCTGCGCATTGATGTGAAAGATGCCCGGGGCCAGGTGGTGCAAGATTTCCAGCGGGATCTCGATGCCGCAACGTCCCATAGCCTGGCGGAGATTAGCGCCGATGAGCCCGAAGCTGCGGTAGCGCGCTACCACGCCTTGGATAAGATTCTCAGCCGCTTGGGTTCGTCTGAGCCGGAGGATATTCGGTGGCGCAACCTGGTTCTGGATACCCGCAAGCACGTCAGCTTCATCGGCCGCGAGTGCTACCCCGATGGCACGACCGCGAATACTTATCAGGATTCCGCCTCTCTTTCCGGCGGCCAGGCCCAAAAGCTGGTGTTCTTCTGCTTGGCTGCGGCGCTGCGCTTCCGCCTGGCGGAACCAGACCAGGACGTTCCCACCTACGGTTCCATCATTTTGGATGAGGCCTTTGATCGCGCCGACCCAGCCTTTACTCGCACCGCCATGTCCGTGTTTGCATCCTTTGGTTTCCACATGATTTTGGCAACGCCATTCAAACTCATCCAGACGCTATCGCCGTACGTGGATGGCACCATCGTGGTCAATTACGACGAGCCCATTATCCAGGGCCGCCCGCAGGCGCGTACGGGCTATTCGCTTATCGATGCCACCTCCTATCCCCAGGAATCCCAGGAGTCCCCCAATGCGGATGCCTAGTGACCTGCACACACATGCGGCAAAATACCTGCACAACCACTTTGCGGAGGCCTTAGCCGCCCCGGATTCTCTGAATATCGATTGGCCGCTGCACCCGCCCACGGCCGCCAACGCCGCGCGCAATGTCGCCACCACCCAGGAGTTCATCCGCGCCTGGCAGCGCTGGCCGCACCAAGAAGAGATCCACTACGAACAGCGCAATTGGTCCCGCACGGGCCTAGGCACCAATTCCGTTCCCACCCGCGCGGTCCTTACCGGTGCGCCCCGCATCGCCGCGGCCGCAGGCCTCAGCGCCGAATACTCCCGCGCGCAACAATGCGCACACGACATCGCCGCGATCTTCCCCAACTCGCCTGCATTCGCCGACGCCGCGTACCGCACCTATGCCCAGTGGAAGGACCTAAGCGCATACGATCTGCGCTGCTTAAAGCCATGCTTGACCTGGCTGCGCGCCCATCCAAATTCCGGCGAGTGGGAGCGCGCCGTCCCAGTTGAAGGAGTAGACGGCAAATGGATAGGCACCCACCGCCGCATTTTACTCGCGCTGCTATCTCCCTTCGGCATCACGGATTTGGGGCTGCGCCGCACCGATGCTCGCCTGCGTCTGCGCTACCTCAACCACGCCCCAGCGCTGTCCGATATCGAGGTTCCCCTTTCCCAGGCTGCACAGCTCTTTCCCGCCTCTCCCCCGCGCGTTCTCATCGTAGAAAACAAGCAGACCTTCCTAGCCCTGCCCCTGCTTTCCGATGCCGCCCCACCCACCATCGCCATCCTCGGTTCCGGCAATGCCGCCCGCCAACTTCACGCCCTTGCCTGGCTCCACGATGCCGAAATCACCTACTGGGGCGATCTCGACGCCGCCGGCTTCAGCATCCTCAACGGCGTGCGCGCCCACTTTCCCCACACGGAATCTCTGCTCATGGATACCGCCACCGTCACCGCGTTCCGCCACCTCGCGGTCCCCGATCCCGGCGACGGATCCGCCATGCTTAGCCACCTGACCACCGAAGAGCAGCGCGCCTACCGCCTCCTCTTCACCGAGGGCAAGCTACGCATCGAACAAGAACGGATTCCGTTCGCGCATGCCAATGACGCGATTCAATCTACGTTTCAACGCTAGGTTTTAGGTTGGGGAAATCTCATCAGAGGACGCAACCCATTGCGAACCCAGTTTCGGGGTCTCGCTCCTATCGTCCGTTCTAGAATCTCTAGAGATATCGCGCTCAAACTAGATCCTCGACCGACATTATTCGAGGGTCCCCGCCAACCAGGCAGGAACCCTCAAACCGCGTGTGACCACGCTTTTCTAGTAGCAACAACCCGTCTTCACCGAAGCGGGCTATCACCTCTGATAGTTGTTACCGTATTTTTCTTTCTCCGCAGCAGCAAGACGAACGCGAGTAAAATTACCTGTTGAGCCCTCAGCTAGTAAAACCTTGCGGCGGCGTCTCCATTTCTCAAGGCATCGCAGTCCACTCGATGTCCTCAAAGCCCCAGTCGGAGAAGTGCCAGGTGATAGTCTCGGTGGCATCGATAAGCGCGTGCTCCATTGTCTCTTCATCGTCACCGGTAACGGAGAGTTCGAGCATCACTGAAGTATCTTCTTCGTCCAATAGCCCCACGTCCAAGGGGCCGCCATCATCGAGGCCGGACACAAAGCGCGCAGTCCAATTATCTCCACCAAAGAAACTGGAGTCATCTTCTATAGCGTGCTTTTCTTCCAAGTCCCACACGGCTTCAATGATGTCCCAGTTGGCGGTAATTGCAGCGGACAGCTCGGCGTCACGCCCGTACAGCACCAGCTCGTGGAGCCACGAATAGTCAATAATGAAGCTGCTCATGATGGTTCCAAGTGTAGGCGACGAGAGAAGCCATTCCTTAAACGCACCCACCGTGCGTTTAACTTATAAACCCAGTTGTTTAAGTTCTGTGCAGAGAGCATCAATCTGCGCCCGCGTGTGAGTTGCCATGAGGGTAACGCGGAGAATCGCAGCGCCACGTGCAACAGTTGGCCACCGGATTGCCGGGACGATAAATCCATGGTCAAGCAGTGCAGCGCTAGCGTCCATCGCGGCGGCCTCATCGCCCACATGCACGGGGATAATCGGCCCTTGCTGTGGCGTCGTCCCGCGTGTGTTGTGCCAATAAGAAATATTGTTCTGCAGTTGGCTAACCAGACTGGGATCAGACTCAATGAGCTTTAACGCCGCGAGCACGGCGGCCGATGTTGCTGGCGTGGGCGAGGTAGAAAATACGAAGGACCGGGCTTGTTGTCGCAAGAGCTGCGCCACCGGCTTACCCGTTGCTACGAGTCCGCCTTCAGCACCAAGCGCCTTGCTAGCGGTAATAAGTTGGATATCGGGCTGAACGCCGAAATATTCTGGCAGGCCAAGGCCGCGGTCGCCGACGGTGCCAAACGAGTGAGCATCATCGACCATAAGCCATGCGCCGTATTCGCGTGCCAGCCGCGATAGCTCAGGCAAGGGCGCGAGCACCCCGTCCATGGAAAAGAGGCCATCGGTAACCACCAAGGCATACTTGGTGGTTCTGGTAGCCAAGGCATCTTCCACAGCGCGGGTATCGCGGTGCGCCGTGACGACGAGGGAGGCGCCGCTGGCCTTTGCGAGCCGGCAGCCATCGATGATGCTGGCGTGGTTGCGCGCATCGGAAATAATGGTGAGTTCGGGCGAGGCCAATGCCTGCAACGTCGATAGGTTGGCCTGATACCCGGTGGCAAAGAATACCGAGTCTGGATACCCAGTCAGCCGGGCCGCAGCGGCTTCTACCGCAACGTGTAGATCAGAGGTGCCGGTGGTCAAACGCGAGCCGCCTGAACCTGCGCCGTAGTGATCAACGCTGTCCTTTACGGCGTTTTTAATCTCCGGATGCTCTGCCAGGCCCAGGTAATTCGACGAGCTAAAGAGCACCGCCTCTTTGGCCGTCTTCCCGGTGGCCACCCGCAAGGAGCTTTCCGGGACTTGCCTACTTGCAAAGACCGAAGGGCTGCGCCAGAGGCCGTCTTCTCTCCACTTATCCAGGCGCGCCGATGCGACTTGTTCTAGGCTTTCGTTCACTTTTCTGCCTCAAAATCCACGAGTACGGCGCGGTTTTCCAAATAATCAATCAACGCTTCGATATCGGCGCCTGGTTTGATGATGAATGCCCGCGCCCCCTCGTCCGAGCCAAGCTCTTTAATGTACGGAAGGCGGTGGTACGTGTCATCTATGCAGACGTAACCGGTGGTATAGGCCGGATCATCAGATACGCAGACTTCTGCTAGAACGTCAGGATGCGCGGCAACCTTGCTCGCCAGAACGATGGCTTCACGGGCTGCATCCTTGCCTTTGAATTCTTCCTCTGAAGCGCCGCACGCGTCCATATGGCTTACGCGGACGCCTCGCTGTGCATCTGGTTCGCAGCGCGCTCCTGTATCGGCCGCAATAAGCATTGCCCCGCGCATATTCCTGGCTCTAAACGTCTCTTCAATGACTATCTGGGAATGAGCGGTCATGGGGCGCAATAGTTCCTCGATGACGCCCCTGGCCTGCGAAGGCGATTGCACCGCTTCTTCTTTTACTCCTACGGAAGGGACGTGCAGAATATCGGATTCGGCCACAGCCTCCACCGTGATGAAGGTATTTTCCGCCATTCCCTTCGGGTGCGCCAAAGCACGCTCGAATAGCGCCGCGCAGACCGCCGGAACCTCGTGTTCCCTGACAATTCGCTCTGCTCCCGAAATGTGCTGGCCTGCGGAATCAGACCGCATTCGCACTGAGAAATAAGTCATAATCTGAGGGTACCGGACGTATTGAACGGTGTTCAGGAAAAGAGAAAATTAGCCATCCTCGGCCAGGCTCCAGGCGACGTTTCCCACACAGGAATACACAGGCCATGCGCTTGCCGATGCCTCCAACCTCACCCACGTCCTACAGCTCAATTTTTCCGGCTAACCAGGCGATTTGTGTGAAAACGGCGTTAGCCTATATAGTTAATTCTCGTTGCACAGAGAACGGCACGTTCGACGTACAACATGGATATTCCTCCATAGCTCAGTTGGCAGAGCATTCGACTGTTAATCGAAGGGTCACTGGTTCGAGCCCAGTTGGAGGAGCAGACTACATCCCGCCCAGCATTGCGCTGAGCGGGATTTTTCGTATGCGCGACACGACTGGTCGCGGCGGATACGAAGGATTAACCAGCAATGCAGACAGCAAAAAAGGGGCCTAGCCATTCATTCAAATGCTAGGCCCCTTCCCTATTGCACTCTACGTGCTCGCTGCAGGCTCAGAAAGCGCTGAGCGAGCCTCAACGAGTAATTAGTCGTTGATGTAGAGGTACTGCTTGTTCACGAACTCGTCCAGTGCGAAGACGGAGAGCTCGCGGCCGAAGCCGGAGTTCTTGACGCCACCGAATGGCAGTACTGGGGAGAAGTACTGGCCCAGGTTGACGTGAATCATGCCGGTCTCGATCTGGTCAGCAACCTTGGTGGCGCGCTCGGTGTCATCGGAGAAGACGGCACCGCCCAGGCCGTAGTTGGAGTTGTTGGCCAGCTCTACGGCTTCCTTCTCGGAGGAAACCTTGTAGATCTCTGCTACTGGGCCGAAGAACTCTTCGTAGTAGGAGTCGGAACCAACGGGGACATCGGTAAGCACGGTCGGCTCGTAGTACGCAGCGGTCTCGTGCAGGTTGCCGCCGGTGCGGACCTTAGCGCCGTTGTCCACAGCGTTCTTGACCTGCTTGTCCAAGTTCTCTGCTGCTTCGCGGGAGGACATTGGGTAGTACTGGTTCTCGCCCGGCTGGGTTGGGTCAGCCTGCTTCATGCCCTCTGCAATGCGGACCATTTCATCGACGAACTCATCGTAGATGTCGTCCATGACGATGATGCGCTTGTTGGAGGTGCAAGCCTGGCCAACGTTCTCGATGCGCTTGACCCAAGCTTCCTCGGCAGCCTTGGTGACATCGGCTGCATCCAGAATGATGTAGGGGTCGGTGCTGCCAAGCTCCAGCACAACCTTCTTCAGGTTGCGGCCGGCGATCTCAGCCACAGCGGCACCAGCGCGCTCGGAACCGGTCAGGGATACACCCTGGACACGCTTGTCCGCGATGATCTCTTCAATCTGCTCGTGGTTTGCGTAAGCGTTAATGTATACGCCCTCTGGCAGACCAGCCTCGCGGAAGATCTCCTCGATGACTGCAGCAGACTTCGGGGTGATTTCGGCGTGCTTCAAGATAATGCAGTTGCCGTTCATCAGGTTCGGGCCAGCGAAGCGGGCAACCTGGTAGAAGGGGTAGTTCCACGGCATGATGCCCAGCAGGGTACCAATGGGCAGGCGGCGGAGGGTGGCCTTACCACCTGGCACGTCAACTGGCTGGTCCTTGTTGTGCTCTGGGGCGTTGTCTGCGTAGAACTGCAGGATGTCACCGGAGAAGTTAATTTCCCACTCGCCTTCTGGGGTGGACTTACCCATCTCCTGTGCGGCAATCTTGGCCAGCTCGCCCTTGCGTTCCTTGAGCAGTTCCGCTGCGCGGGACACAATCTTGGCGCGCTCCTCAATGGGAGTCTCGCGCCAGGTCTGGAAAGCCTCGTTGGACTTAGCCAGAACCTCTTGGATCTGCTCATCGCTAAAGGTGTCGAATTTCTCTACTACTTCATTGGTAGCGGGGTTAGTTACCGCAAAATCCTTGGACATTATTGGATCCCTTTCTAAGTGGATTCTTGGAACTATTGTGGCGGCGAACACAATCCGTGTGCGCCTGCCACAAGAGTACTTAAAGTTCTAGTGACGTGTCACCCATGAAAGTGGGTAATTTGTTTTAGGAGGCCGCGACGACCGAGCCATCCTTCATCTTGATGCCCTCATCCTGCTTCATATAGGTGGCATCGCGAGTGAGCATCTGGCGCACCGCCTCCTCATTCTTCTGGATTTCCTCCTCGAGCGCCTCCGGATCTTGGCGGAGGAGGTCGAAACGCTCCTGCACCAGCGGTGCCTCCATTTGCAGGATGGGGCGCATGACGGAGTCGGCCACTCCGCAGGCATCGGCGACCTCATCGCCATGAATGATGCGCACGTGCGCAGCGGTCCAGTCCGCCAGGGTGTCATCGGGCATGCCCGTGAGCTCCTTGGCGTTGACGACGAAGCCGTCCATGAGGGCATCGACAAGCTTGCGGGCCGATTCATTGATCTCGCCGTCGACGGTATGGATGGCGTCCATGGTCTCCTGGGAAGCCTCTACCCCATCTTCGCCTTCGAAAAGGTCCGTAGAAATCCCCAGCATGCGCCCGGCAATCTTCCACAGGTAGAACGCGTCCTTCTCTTCCTCTGCCGTGAGCTTCCAGCCCATGTTGCGCAGGCCGGCGTACGGAATGTAGGTGAAGTCGAACCAGGTGCGCAGCATGTCGAACTCGCTAATCGGCGCACCGTAGTGGGAGTAGTCCAGCTCCTTGCGGGTGTGTACGCGCCGCACGTGGGCGTGGATGGCGCGCACCATGCCGGTGTGGATGAAGCCTTCGCCGCCGGGCTGCAGCGCATCCGGCAGGTAGAGCGAATAGGTCCAGTTGGTGGTGTAGGCAAGGCGCTTGACGGCGCCATCGGTAAGCTCACCGGTATTGACCAATAAGTCCGCGATCGCCGGGGTGGAATAGGTGTGGACCAGCGAGCCCGGGCCCAGCGCCAGGCCGTGGCTGAGCGGCGGGATGGACAAGTAGACGCGGCGGCCGCGCTCCAGCTTCTCGGCATCGATGCCGTCGAGGGCCTTAGTCATGTCCTCGATGAGGGCAGCAACCTCTGGGAAGGTGTCCTCGTTGGCAGTGCCGCGCGCGAGGGCATCGCGCAGGTTAGGCATGATTTCCTTGACGGTGTGGCCACTGGTAAAAAGCGCATCAGCTACTGGGTCCATCTTCCAGAAAGCCTCGTGGTAGCGGTCGGCGCGCTCTTTGCCAAAGGTAGCGATGAATTCTTCCTTATCGCCGCGACCGGCAGGCCACTCGCCTACGGTGCCTAGGGACATAGTGTTAGTCATGGTGTTCTCCTCTGAGAATGGTGTGGAGATGGGTTAGCTGCGAGCTTCTTTAGAGTCATCGTGCAGCGTGTAATCGGACTTGGTCTCTGGCTCGTTTTTCGCGATGTGCGCCTTAATCACCGCGGTAACATCGGACCATGGCGGCTTATTCTTATTAGCGCGCTTAATCTTTGCTTTTTGCGCACCCGGCAGCTTGTCCCGCAGGCGGGCAACCTTGGCCTCTGCCCGCGCTGCGCCCTGGTATAGCAGGGCCCACGGCTTGAGGTTCACCTTTTCCCAGCGCGTGCCCTTGACCATGAACTTGGTGTCTTCCACACCGCAGATGGTGGTCAACGCTCCTAAGGCCACATTGGGGACCAGCGGGTGGATGGTTTCGAGAATGCTCATCAAGGCGGTGGCTACGCGCTCATGGTAGGTGGAGGAATATCCACCATTGGCGTAGATATAATCCGTCATCTTGCGCATTTCATCGCCGGTCTTAGGGATGAGCCGCTCTTCAGCACCCATCATATAAAGGATATATCCCCAGTACTGGGCCACATCGTCCCAGTCCTGGCCGGAGTGCGGCCGGCCAAAGCGCTCGTCGATGGCCAACGGCATCATCCCAAACCAGCCCTCACCGGAGACCAGGAAGCTGGAGCCAATCGGCCGGCCGAATTCGTTGTAGTGCTCCTTGCCCCACATCTTCTCCAAGCCGCGATTAGCTTGGGAGTGCAGCAGGCGGACGCGCACGGCAGCCTTGCGGCCTTCACCGAAGCGGTCAAAGACGTCCTTCTTGCCCAAATCCGTGAAGAATTGCGCCGTTTCAATGGAGCGCTGCATGGCCTTAAACTCGAACATCCCAGTCTCACCCGTGGCCGCCGACGTGCGGTCCTCCATCGTGGTAGCCCAGTATGCGAAGGCAATAGCCAAAACCTCTGAGGTGCGTGTGACGTTGTAGTAGGCCACGCGGCCGCGCTCTGCGGCCTCGAGGTCCAGCCACTCCGGAATTCGGTCTACCTCTTTAAAGAAGTCCACCAACTCCGGGGCCGGGTCCTCTACCGTCTCGATGCCGTGGTTGAGCGCCTGCTCAAACTTAGCGCGCGATTCCTTGGCACCGTCACGACGGAAGGCCTCCGCCAGCTTTTCACCGGTCTCGTCGGTCTGCCACATGTGGTCATCGAGAAGCTTGGTTTGCAGGCTATCGTAGCCTGCCCAGTCATCTTCTACCGTGTGCCAGGAGTCGAAGACATTGTGCCGCAACTCCGACCAGCCTGGGGCCGCGGTGCGACGCTTCGGCGCCGGGCGCAGGTCCATGCCATCGCGGTAGAAGTAGCGGAAATCCTCATAAGGATTATCGGACATGGGCAGAACCTTTGGTTCCGCCTGCGACGTGTTAGCAACGTCAGAGGTATCTGTGGGAGCAGTCATTGTGTTTTATTCCCTTCCTTATTATTAAACTTTGGTAACTAGCAGCGAGTGCGCCGGCTAGTTTCGACGGGCTTCCTTGGAATCATCGTGCAGGGTCCACTCGGCCTTGACGTCTGGCTCATGGTTGTTGATGTGCTCTTGCACTTCTTCCAACGCATTGATCCACAGTGGGCGACCTTGCGTGGCGTTGTGCTTCTTGTATTCCTCCGCGCCAGGTTTTTCATCGGCTTCGCGGGCTTCCTTTGCCTCTGCGCGCGCCTTGGCTTCGAAGTCTTTGGCCGCCTGGGAAAAGTCCATATCGGCCCAGCGGGTTCCTTCCACCATGAACTTGGTGTCCTCTTCTCCCACCAGCGTGGCCAGCGAGCCCAACATTTCTAGTGGAAGGTCCGGATTCATCTGTTCCACGATGGACATCAGTGCCGTAGCCACCCGCTGGTGGTACGTCGAAGAACGCCCGCCGTTTGCGTAGATGAAGTCAGTCATCTTGCGCATTTCATCGCCGGTCTTGGGGATGATGCGCTCTTCCCCACCCATCATGTACAGCACATATGCCCAATACTGGGCAACGTCGTCCCAGTCCTGGCCGGAGTGGGGGCGGCCGAAAAGCTCGTCGATGGCCAGCGGCATGAGCGCGAACCAGCCTTCACCGGAGACCAGGAAGCTGGAGCCAATCGGCCGTCCGAATTCGTTGTAATGCTCCTTCCCCCAGAGCTTTTCCAGACCGCGGTTGGCCTGGGCGTGCAGCAGGCGGACGCGGACTGCGGCCTTGCGGCCTTCCCCAAAGCGGTCGAAGACGTCTTGTTTGCCCAAGTCCACGAAGAACTTGGAGGTCTCCAGTGCACGTTGCATGGCCTTGAACTCGAACATCCCAGTCTCGCCAGTGGCCGCGGAAGTGCGGTCTTCCATGGTGGTGGCCCAGTAGCCAAAATTGAAGGTGAGAAGGTCTGCGCTCGGGGTGGCGTTGTAGTAGGCGACGCGCCCGCGCTCGGCGGCTTCAAGGTCGATCCAGTCTGGGATGTTATCGACCTGGTCGAAGAAGGCCACCAATTCCGGCGATGGGTCCTCGACGGTCTCGATTCCTTCATTCAGCGCCTGCTCAAATTTAGCGCGCGATTCCTTTGCACCATCGCGGCGGAAGGACTCCGCCAAAGCGGCACCCTGCTCATCGGTTTGCCACATGTGATCATCGAGCAAACGCGTTTGCGGGGTGTCGTAGCCTTCCCACTCATCATGGACAGTGTGCCAGTGGTCAAAGATATTGTGACGCAGGGTGGACCAGCCGGGCTTATCCACGCGGCGCTTCGGCGATGGGCGCAGATCCATGCCATCGCGGTAGAAGTAGCGGAAATCCTCATAGGGATTATCGGACATGGGCAGAACCTTTGGTTCCGTCCGAGTTTCGGTAGGAGCAGTCATGGGGAGTGAACAACCTTTCCAATCTTGGTGCTACACAACACATATTTCCTAACTATGTGGTCTAGTTCACCATTTAGCTGTGCACGTAAGCCTATAGAGACACTGCCCTCCACTGCAATGAATTTTGAATGCAATTTTCCGGGAAATTACCGGGCACGAACACCGCCGCTACACCCGTCTTCACAGCACCTATCCTCTCCTGCGCAAATAGCAAAAATGCCCGTCTTGGCAGATTTTGCAAACTCTCCGCCTGCTCACCCCATATAGGTGTACTAGGCGCACACGTGTCCGCTATGCGAACGCTTTTGTAACCTGTCTCTCCTTTTAGGCTGTACCATGACGTGCATTACATTCAGTGAATTGGCAATGAACCACAGCCACGAAAGTGAGGTCTATTCACCCCTATGCCTAGTTCTCCTTCCCAATCTGCATCCCAGCTTGCCGATGCCCCCTCCACCACCGCCACGGTGGAAAACGTCACCGCCGTAGCCGATGACCTTGCGGTTATCGAGTTTTCGCTGGACGGTGATGCGCAGCTCGCAAATTATTCCCCCGGCTGCCACGTCGATATCACCCTCCCAGGAGCTAACGGCGAGATGCTTACCCGGCAATACTCGGTTTTTGAGCTGACCGGTTCCTCTTCGCCTGCCGCTGGCCAACAGGCACGGCCAACGTATGGCGTCGCGGTAAAGCGGGAGGCAAACTCCACGGGCGGCTCGATTGCAATGCTCAAACTGCGCCGCGAGGATAGCTTTGAAATCTCGCAGGCATTTAATAACTTCGAGCTCGTGGCAGACGCCGGCTACTACGTTCTTGTTGGCGCCGGCGTGGGCATTACCCCCATGCTTTCTATGGCTCAATCCCTCGAGCGCGAGAACAAGCCGTATATCGTGCTCTTTTTCGCGCGCGATGAACACCACGCGGTGCTGCTCGAGCAATTGCGCGAAACCTGCGGTGATAAGCTCATTGAGGTCTTTGGCCGCCCGCGCGACAAGCAAGCAGACATCTACCGGCATCTGCTGGGCCAAGCGCCGAAGGAGACGGCCTTTTATGTCTGCGGCCCGCAAGGCTTCATGGATTCCGCCAAAGAAATCGCGCTCGAGTATCTGCCCGAGCATGCCTTCCACTGGGAGAACTTCCACCCCGATCTAAAAGCACTGTCCGGTGAGAAAAACGCTGGGGCCGGCGACGGCCCGTTCGAAGTAGAATTTTGCGGCGAGACGGTAGAAATCCCAGCGAATAAGACCGTCCTAGAGGTCCTCGAGGATCTCGATCTGCCCGTAAAATCGCGCTGCTTGGAAGGCACGTGCAGCACCTGCATCATGCGCGTGGTCGACGGCGAACCAGATCACCGCGATTCCGTCTATGACGCGCAAATGTATGCCGATGGTGCCTTCGCACCGTGCGTCTCCCGCGCACTAAGCCCCAAGCTCACCTTAGAGCGCTGGCGGCAATAACCCTTCGCTCCGGTCCCAGCCGGGCGTGGGAGCGAAGGGTGGGCAAAAAGGGGGCATCGGCAAGCGCGGCACAGCCCTATAGGGCGCGCACCATAATCACGCCGATAATGACCAAAACCAAGCCGATGATGCGATGCACCGGCGGCAAACCGCGCTCGGCATTGCCCCAGCCCAGCGATTCAATGACCTGACCGCAAATGATTGAGCCCACCAGCGAGCCGATGACCGTCGTGCCGGTGCCGATCATGGGCGACAGCGTCGCGCCGCCAACCACAAAGAGCGCGCCGAGCACACCGCCGAGCCACATCCACCAGGGGCCGGGTGCGATACCGCTCAAAAGGGCGCGGCGGGGAGCCTTCCACCCCAGGGTGAGCAGGGCCAATAGAATCACGCCGACACCCAGGGAAATGACACTGGCGGGCATGGGGCTATGCAACGCACCTCCCAGATAGCCGTTGACGGCGGTTTGGGTGGCAGAGCCCATGCCGATGAGCACGCCGAAGACCCGCCACAGCCACAGAGAAAGCCCGGTGGCTTGCGCGCGCGTGGTGGCAGCGCCCCGGCCGATTTCTAATACCAAGGCGATGCCGCCCACAACGATAAGCGCGCCGAGGATGCGCAGCGGGCCGACGGGAACCAAGGGGGATTCGAAAAGGCCGGTCAGATCATAAATAAGGCCCATCGTCACCTGTCCCAGAATGGGCAGGATGACGGTTTCTACGCTGCCGATGCGCGGGAATAGCAGGATATTTCCCACGATGAAGGCCACGCCCATAAAGCCGCCGAGCCACACCCACCACGGTTGGGCGGCCGCCAGCGCCAGGTCCGGTATCGCGTCACCGGTGACTATCAGCGCGAGTATGGCGGAGACGGCAAAGCCGATAATGAAGGAGAAGAACCCGGCGGCGATGGGCGAGCCCACGGACTCGCGCAGACGAGTATTAATGGCCGTTTGCGCCGGCACGATGGCGCCGACCAGCATGGCGGCGATAACCAACATTGTTTTCCTTCCCCACAGGTTTGGGTCTAAGCAAAGCCTGGGACTAGGCGTGACATAGAGATGTAATTTTAGAGACTTAAAATGCAAAAGAGTGCAGGCCGGCACAAAGCGGAACCTGCACTCTCTCGCTAAAGGGAGCCGAGTTTAGTCATCCGTAGGGATGGAGTCGGTACCTTCCAGCAGCTTGGCAACGTAACCAGTGTTGAACTCGCCGCTGCGGAACTTCTCGCTATCAAGCAGCATGGCTTGGAATGGCGCGGTGGTGACAACGCCTTCTACCTGCAGCTCGTCGATGGCGCGCAGCATACGGGTGATGGCCTCATCGCGGTCTTCTGCCCATACGATGAGCTTGCCCACCATAGAGTCATAGAACGGCGGGATGGTGTAGCCCGTTTCGATGTGGGTATCCATGCGCACACCGAAGCCACCTGGCACGCGGTAGTGTTCGATCTTGCCCGGCCGCGGCGCGAAGTTCTGGTTCGGATCTTCGGCGTTGATGCGGCACTCGATGGCGTGGCCACGGATTTCCACATCATCCTGGGTAATGGACAGCTTCTGCCCGGAGGCAATGCGCAACTGCTCCTTGATGAGGTCCACACCGGTGATCATCTCCGTTACGGGGTGCTCCACCTGGATGCGGGTGTTCATCTCGATGAAGTAGAACTTATCTTCGGTGTTATCGAAGACGAACTCGATGGTTCCGGCGTTCTTGTACTTCACCTCTTTACACAGGTTAATCGCGGCTTCCTGCATCTCCTGGCGCAGCTCATCAGTCAGCACTGGCGAAGGGCCTTCCTCAATGAGCTTCTGGTTGCGGCGCTGCGAGGTGCAGTCGCGCTCGCCCAGGGCGACGGCGTTTTCTCCATCGGCCAGCACCTGGATCTCGATGTGGCGGATATCCGTCAAGAAGCGCTCGATGTAGACCGACGGGTCATTGAACGCGGACTCTGCCTCGTTCATGATCTCGTTGAGGTCCTTTTCCAGCGTGTCCTCGGATTCCACCACGCGCATACCGCGTCCACCACCGCCGGCGGCTGCCTTAATCAGCAGCGGGAAACCGGTGTTATGGGCAACCTCGAGGGCCTCATCGAACTCGGTGACCACACCGTCGGAGCCCGGAACGGTGGGAACACCGGCGGACTTAGCGATGCGCTTAGCCGCGATCTTGTCACCCATCAAGCCGATGTGCTCAGCCGAAGGGCCAACAAAGCCGATCTCTTCTTCTTCCACCATGCGGACAAAGTCCGGCTTCTCGGACAAGAAGCCGTAGCCTGGGTGAATGGCATCCGCCTTGTACGCCATGGCGGCAGAAATAACCAGCTCGGGGCTGTTGTAGCTCTTGGAAACATTCGCCGGGCCGATGCAGACTGCTTGATCGGCAAGCTTTACCGGCAAGGAGTCCTTATCGCCTTCGGAATAAGTAAGGATGGACTTAATGCCCAATTCCTTGCAGGCGCGAATGATGCGAAGCGCAATCTCACCGCGGTTAGCAATGAGCACGCTACCTAATAGATCTGACATATTTTCCTCCAGGTCGATTACTTCGGCTGGATGACCATGATGGGCTGGCCGTGCTCCACGGCATCCTCGTTATCTACAAGGATTTCCTTCACGGTGCCGGCAACCTTGGACTCGATGTTGTTCATCAGCTTCATGACCTCGACGATGCACAGCACCTGGCCAACCTCAACCTCGTCGCCAACCTTGACGAAGGGATCTGCACCCGGCTTCGGAGCGGCGTAGAAGGTACCGACCATAGGGGCCTTCACGGTCTCGCCCTCTGCGGACGGCTCACCGGAACCGGAGGCCTTTGGCTCTTCCTTCGGTGCTTCCTCCTGCGCCGGAGCAGGCTTGGACTCAGGTTCAGCGGCCGGAGCGGAAGCCGGTGCGGCCTCCTGTGCTGGTGCTGCTGCTGGAGCTGCGGCCGGAGCGGCTTCCGGAGCCGGTGCCGGGCGGTTCAGGCCACCTGGGGTGCGGGACACCGCGAGCTCGACGTCGCCGTACTTAATCTGCAGCTCTTGGATGTCATCAGAAAGGTTGGCCCACTTCAGCAGGGACTTCAGGTCGTGCAAGTTAGTGGAATCAGTCATGGTTACTTTTCTCCTTTGGTGAGGTTGATTTCCAAGTCGGAAGTCTTGAGGTGGAAGTCGGTGGTATCGGAAGAGTCGTAGATTTGCTGTACCAGGGAGGTAAGGACGCCACCCTTGACGCCTTCACCCTCGCCGCCGCGGCCTTCGGCCACAAAGCGCTTCATTTCATCGACCTGGCTGCCGGCGAACATCACGCGCAGCAACAAAGTGTCGATGTCCTCGTCCGGGTGAGCCTTCTTCAGATCCGGCAGGACCGGCTTAAGTTCTGGGATTTCCTCCGTGATTTCGGAGGATCCGTTGGCCATGATCTTCTCCAGCACGTCTGGGTCCAGCGGGGCGAGCGGCTCGCCGTAGTAGCCCAAGGCGTACTTCTTAATCTCGTTCGGGACCACGGAGTAACGGTCACCCGTCATCACGTTCATGACGGCCTGGGTACCCACGAACTGGGCAAACGGCGTAATCATGATGGGGTATGCGAGCTCTTCGCGCACGCGTGCAACCTCGTACAGCAACTCTTCGAAGCGGTCCCCCAACCCAGCGGTTTCCAGCTGGGATTCGAAGTTGGTAAGCATGCCGCCGGGTAGCTGGTGCATGTAGTGCAGGCCATCGAATGCGCGCGGAACGCCTACTGGCTTATCTTCCGTATCGGCGATTTCCTGAATGCGCTCGCTGGCGGAATCGATGCGCTCATCGTCAACGTCCACCGTGTACCCCAGCGCGCGAAGGTCGCGCACCACGGCCTGGGTGGCTGGCTGTCCCGGGCCATTGGCCAGCGGAGCGATGGAGGTGTGGATAGAATCCACGCCCAATTCCGCTGCGTAGAGGTAGGTCAGCGGGGACAGTCCGGTCAGCGAGTGGGTGTGTACCTCGAGCGGTACGTCACCGATGGAGCTGCGGATCGCCGGGATGAGGGTCTTCAAACGGTCCGGAGTAAGCAGGCCGCCGGCGTCCTTCAGCATGATGCGGTCCACATCGGTGCGCTCGAGCAGCTCCGTGGCCTTCCGCTTGTACAGGTCATCGGTGTGCACCGGGCTCAAGCAGTAGGACAATGCGCCGAAGGTTTCGGCTCCGAGTTCCTTGGCCAGCTTGAGGCCCTGGTCGATGTTGTCGATGTCATTCAACCCATCGAAGGAGCCGATCACACGGAAGCCATTGGCGTAGAGGTGCTCAGTCCAGTTCAAGATGGCATCATCCGGCAAGAAGTCGAAGGAAGCCAGGTTCTTGGAGCGAATCAGGGCGCGGAACTTAGTGCCCGGCGCGGCGTTCTCGTGCACGAGGCGAACGCGCTCCCACGGGTCTTCCTTGAGGTAGCGCACGGAGACGTCGAACTGGATGGGCGCTACCAAGTCCACGTGCTCGAAACCAGCGTTGGTGATGTCATCCAACAGCGAAAGGATGTGGCTCGTGGTCATGCGGGTGGCCCAGATGCTCTGGTGCGCATCACGCAGGGTGGTATCGATGATGTTGATCTTGCGCTCGCTATCGGCTGGGCGTCCGCCCGCGGCCATGATTTCGGCGAGGCCTTCTGTACTTAGTTCCTCGGGACTAAGAGCAGTCATAAATCCCTCCTTAGGGTGTGGCTCCGGAAAGACTCGGTTGGTTCACAGTGATGGTTCACTTTGGTGGTTCAAGACTCTTCGAAAACCTTCCGTGTCGTGGCTCACACGCTACACCACACCCAAATTTTCAGTGCTGGAATTCCGGTCAGAAATGACCTTTTCCTGCGAATTCCAAGCTCGTTACGGCAAAGATTTTACCCAAATACCCCTATCCGGGGTCACAGTGCGCACTACCGTTCACTTAGCGAACATGAAGTTTTTGCGGTCTCCTCCCCTAAAAAGTGGTGGAAGACATGCAGTTTCTAGTCAGTAACCAAATCTACCTAGCCGGTGCCGAGATTTTCGTGGTCTACATCGCGAACTAATCGAAGTGTGATGTGCGTAATATATTCCTCAATAATTCGGACCCATCCCTAGGAGGAACATTGACTTCTACCGCCCCGCCGAGCCCCACACCCACTTCGTCATCGGGCGCGACCAAAACGGACCGCAAATCCCTCGCAGCCAGCCTGACCGGCCAGGTCCTTGAATGGTACGAGTGGAGCTCCTACGCGGTCTTCGCCCCATTCATCGCCGCAGCGATGTTCGACAAGGGCGATACCGCCTCCGCGCTGCTTGCCACCTTCGGCGTCTTTGCCGTCGGCTTCTTGGTCCGCCCACTGGGTGGCATCATCTTTGGCCGCATCGCTGATCAGCGCGGCCGCAAGACCGTCTTGATGACCACCATCATCATGATGGCCAGCGCCTCCGTCCTCATCGGCTTGCTGCCCACCTACGAAACCATTGGCATCTGGGCTTCTGTCGGCCTGCTCCTTATCCGCGTGTTGCAGGGCTTTGCACACGGCGGTGAATCCGCAGCCGCCAATAGCTACATCCCCGAAATCGCCCCGAACGCCCACCGCGGCCGCTGGGGTTCCATGGTTTACGTCTCCATCTTCGGCGGCTCGGTCATCGCCTACGTCTTGGGTGGCGGCATTTCACTGGTCCTGACGGACGAGCAGATTGGCGCTTGGGGCTGGCGCATTCCGTTCCTCCTGGGTGCCGCGGCAGCGTTGGTTGCGTTGTACCTGCGCCGCCACATGAAGGAATCGGATCACTTCCAGGAAATCGATAGCGCCGAGCCCACCGTTGAGGCTCCGAAGCGCACCAAGAAGTCCGTGAACTCGGAAAAGCCGGCCTCTGTTGTCCGCCCGGCGTGGCAGAATATCTTGCTCGTCGTGGGTATGGTCTCCGGCGTTACGGCCTCGCACTACACGTGGACCTCCTATGTTTCCACCTACGCCATTAGCCACGAGGGGATGTCCACTCAGGGTGCTTATTGGGTCACCGTGGCCGCACAGACTGCGGGTCTCATCGCCCTCCCGCTGTGGGGCAGCCTGTCCGATAAGATCGGCCGCAAACCCGTCATTTATATCTGCGCCATCGGCCTAGCCATCCTGCAGATACCACTGATGAACTTCATCGATGACCGCCCCTGGACCCTGCTGGTGGCCTCGACCATCGGCGTGGTCATCGTTGCCGCCGGCGGCGCGCTGTTGTCCTCCATCATGTCCGAGGTCTTCCCCACCGCCCAGCGCACCCGCAGCATCGGCCTGGCCTACTCGCTGTCTGTCGCCGTCTTCGGCGGTACCGCACCGTATATCTACCAGTGGTTCGTGGCCCACGGCCTTACCTGGGCTTCTGGCTTCTACGTCGTCGCACTGTGCATCCTCACGCTTGTCAGCATGTACATTCTGCCTGAAACCAAGGGCGTGGACCTGCGCGATGTCTAATCCACCAGCGAAACACTAAATCGCCGCTTCCCAGTCTCTCCCGGGAAGCGGCGATTTTCACGTCCACAACTAATTAATCGAGCGCTACCTTAAAGGGTGCGTCCGTAACCTCGCGGATGGACTCCTCGGTTTCACCCTCGGCGACCTCGATAAGCGTCAGGCCCTCCAGCTCGTCCACGGTGAATACAGCGCGGTCGGTGATAATCAGATCCACACAGCGAGCGCCGGTCAGCGGCAGCTGGCACTCCGCCAGAATCTTGGAATCGCCGTGCTTGGATACGTGCTGCATCATCACTACGATGCGCTTGGCACCGTGCACCAAGTCCATCGCACCGCCCATGCCCTTGACCATCTTGCCGGGAATCATCCAATTGGCCAGGTCGCCGAACTGGGATACCTCCATGGCGCCGAGCACCGCGACGTCGATGGCGCGGGAGCGAATCATGGCAAAGGACTCGGACGAGGAGAAGAAGGATGCACCTGGGGCTTCGGTAATGGTTTCTTTACCGGCGTTGATGAGCTCCGGATCCACCTTGTCCTCTTCGGGATAGGCACCAACGCCCAAGATTCCGTTCTCAGAGTGCAGGACCACCTCGCGGCCCTCTGGCAGGTAGCCCGGGATGAGCGTCGGCATGCCGATGCCCAGGTTGACGTAGTCACCATTGTCCAGTTCTTGTGCGGCGCGTGCCGCCATTTCTTCGCGTGACCAGGTCATTACTTGCTCACCGTCCTGAATTCGATTCCGGTTTCTTGTTTGCCCACTTCCACTACGCGGTCCACGTAGATTCCGGGCACATCGACCTCTGCGGGAGGAACGGCTTCTACCAACTGTTCTGCTTGCACGATGGTGATATCGGCGGATTTGGCCGCATCGGGGTTGAAGTTCTGGGCGGTCTTATTAAAGGCAAGGTTGCCAAAGCGGTCCGCGCGGGCGGCATGGACGAAGGCGAAGTCCGGGGTAAGGGCTTCTTCCATGACGTAGAGCTCGCCGTTGAACTCGCGGGTTTCCTTCGGTGCGGAGGTCTCCGCGATGGTGCCGTCGGGATTGTAGCGGGTGGGGATATCGCCATCGGCAAGCGGCGTGCCCACGCCAGCCTTGGTGTAGAAGGCCGGAATGCCCGCACCACCGGCGCGCATACGCTCCGCCAGGGTGCCCTGCGGGGTAAATTCGACGGTAAGCTCGCCCTCAAGATACTGGCGCGCGTATTCCTTATTGGTTCCCAGGTAGGAACCGATGGAGCGGGCGATGCGGTGATCCTTGAGCAGCAGGCCCAGACCAAAATCGTCCGTACCAAGGTTATTGGAAATGATGGTGAGCTCGCTCGCGCCCTGGGAGCGCAGCGCAGCAATGAGTTGCGCCGGGATACCCACAAGGCCGAATCCGCCCACCGCGATGGAGGAACCGTCCGGGATATCCGCGACGGCCTCCTCTACTGAGGCTATGACTTTATTCAACATGGCCTTAGACTACGTGTGGTTCACAGACAGCACAAGGGTTCAGAATGCGAACGTTATCGGGTACACTAAAGAGACCTGGGCCACTTAACCCTGAAAATAGCTTGGAGGACACACCGTGGCAGACACCCCCGTAGTGCAATCTCTTGCCCGCGGACTCAACGTCATTCACTCGTTTAATGGCGAACGCCCGCGGCAGACACTGGCCCAGGTTGCCGAGTTCACAGGCTTAGCGCGCGCTACCGCACGCCGCTTTCTACACACGCTTGTCGCAGAAGGTTACGCCCGCACCGATGGCTCAGATTTTTGGCTCACCCCGCGCGTTTTGGAACTGGGCTATTCGTACCTATCAAGCTTGGGATTGCCGGATATTTCCCAGCCCCATTTGAGGGAGTTATCCACCAAACTCGATGAGTCCTGCTCCGTGAGCGTGCTCGACCGCGACACCGTGGTCTATATCGCCCGCGCCGCAGCGCACCGCATCATGTCCACCAATATCACCATCGGCACGCGCTTCCCGGCGCACGCCACGTCCATGGGCCAGGTGCTACTCGCTGATTTAACGCCGGCGGAGCTGGATGAGTATTTCGCCACCACCGCTCCGCTCGAGCAGGTCACCCCGCACACCTTGGTATCCCAGGACGCGCTGCGAGCCCGCCTCGGCGAGGTGCGGCGGCGCGGCTGGGTCATCGTGGATCAAGAGCTAGAAATCGGCCTGCGCTCCATCGCCGTTCCGATCCGAGATCGCACCGGGCGCGCTGTGGCGGCCATCAATATTTCCACCCAGACCTCCGTGTATTCCACCCAAGATCTCACCGCGCAGATCCTCCCAGAGCTCCTCAGTACGTGCGCGGCCATTTCCCACGATCTCACTACCACCGAAATTTCCTAAGGAGAATCCATGCATACTCAAGACGTCGTCCTGTGCTACCCCAAGCGCACCCCAGTCGGTCGCTACGGCGGCGCGCTGAAATCCGTCCCCGTCCAGGATCTGGCCAGCCTGGTGGTATCCACCATCGTGGAAGAATCCGGCATCGACCCGAACATCATCGATGACATCATCCTCGGTCAAGCCTCCCCCAACGGCGCTGCGCCTGCCTTGGGCCGCGTCGCCGCACTCGATGCCGGCCTGCCCGTCTCCGTGACCGGCATGCAGCTCGATCGCCGCTGCGGCTCCGGACTGCAAGCCATCGTCACCGCCGCCGCCCACGTCGCCACCGGCGCGGCCGAGGTGGTCATCGCAGGCGGCGCCGAATCCATGTCGCGCACCGAGTACACCGTGGACGGCGACATTCGCTGGGGTGCGAAGGGCGGAAACATGGTCTTTCGCGATCGCCTCCAGGAGGCCCGCGAAACCGCCGGTGGTAAAAACCACCCCATCCCCAGCGGCATGATCGAAACCGCCGAGAACCTCCGCCGCGAGCGTTCCCTGTCGCGCGAAGACCAAGATGAGCTTGCGGCGCGTTCCCACCACAACGCTGCCCGCGCGCAAGAGCAGGCGCTTTTCGATGCCGAAATCGTCCCTGTCTCCGTCCCCCAGCGCAAGGGGGATCCCATCATCGTGGACAAGGATGAACACGTGCGCGCTGATTCCAGCGTGGAAAAACTGTCCAAACTCCGCCCAGTGATGGGCAAGCAGGATGACGAGGCCACAGTGACCGCAGGTAACGCCTCCGGCCAGAACGACGGCGCCGCCGCCGTGCTCGTGACCACCCGTGAAAAGGCTGACGAGCTCGGTCTCGAACCGATGGTGGTCTTGAAGGGCTGGGCGCTTGCCGGCGTAGAACCAGAGCGCATGGGCATCGCACCAGTTGAGGCAACCCGCAAGGTCATGGACCGCCTCGATCTCACCTTCGATGACCTCGACCTCATCGAGCTCAATGAGGCCTTTGCCGCCCAAGCCCTCGCGGTACTAGATCAGTGGGGCATTTCCCCCGAAGATTCTCGCTTTAACCCCAATGGCTCCGGCATCTCGCTGGGCCACCCAGTGGGAGCGACCGGTGCCCGCATCGTGGTTACCGCCGCGCACCACCTGCGCCGCACCGGCGGCAAGCGCGCGCTGGTTACGATGTGCATCGGCGGCGGCCAGGGCCTTGCCGCCATAATCGAAACCGCCTAGTCCTCGCAATGAGGGCCTAGGCGGTATCGAGGGGGCGGGCGACCAAGCTAGCCTTGGACGCTCACGCTGCCATCTGCATTAACGTTTACTTGCGCCGCCATGGCACGGGCAACGTTAAGCCGCTGCCAGGAGCCGTCCTTGCCTTGCCAATCCAATGGATTGCCGGCAGGGCGTGCGGTCTGGCGTAGCACCTCGGCGCGCTGTTCCGGAGTCAGGTCCGGGTGGGAAGCGGCGAGCAGTACCGGGGCGGCCTGCGGCACAACCATCGGCGCGTCCGTCGGATTGCTTGGAGTGAAATCGTAATCCAAGAAATCCGTGTATTCGTCTACAGCATCTGCGGTGGACCGGTATTCTTTGCCATCGGCCTTATCCTGTGCGACGAGTTCTTCTACAGATTTGCCCGTACGCCACTGAATCTCTTCACGAATTTCCTGCGCAGCCTGCTGCAATGCATCGCGCATGCGGTCATCGTTCAAGCGATCCGCCGCCGCAGCTTGACCGGTCATGCGTCCGCCAATGACGTCCAATGGGTAGTGCACACCCAGTACGACGCGGTGGTTTCCTGCTTCGGCGCCGCGCAGCATTAGTTGCGGGCCTACCTCCGGAAGCATAGAAGCCATCAAAGTGGTGATCCACGTTGCCTGGTTAGTGTGCCCAGAAGGGAAAGCTGGCGAGGTGGAATAGAGATCCTTCGACTCGTCTTCGTAGCGGTTAATAGCATCGGGTGCCTGCACGAATGGGCGGTCATAACGGAAATAGTACTTTTCTGCGAAGGTGGAGCTAGCCAGCCCACCAGCACGGGCGGCGTAGCCATTGCCCAGCAGGTACTGAGTCTTTGGCAGTCGATGCTCTGCCAAGGCCTCGCGGAATGCGCCGCCTAGGCTCTCCCCCATGGAGTCAGAAATGGCCTCGAGCATCCCACCGGAGCTTGCCTTGGCATCGGATTGCGCACGGGCGATCAGCTCAGGGTCATCAGCAGCCGCATTGTTAATGGCCACTACCTTATCCATGTTTTCTTCAAGGACCTCAGGCTGGTGCTTAATCTGGTCAAACCCGCGGACAACCTGCCAATAGTTGCCAAATTGGTAGGACGAAATATCGGATTCAAAGCCTGCCAGGTAGTCCACACCAAAGGGCTGAGGAACCGGCGCGCCTGGGTGCTGCACTGGAGAGGGGCCGATACTGGATCCACTGCTAGATCCCTGTACCTGCGGCACCTTGGACGAAAGCTCACCCGCCTGCGCAGCGGGTGCAAAGGAAGCAACAGTGAAGCTGGCGGCCGCTCCGAGAGCAAGTACTCGACGCGAAACACCACGATTGAAAATACGGGTCATATAACGCAACTTTCAGCTAGAAGTGATTTCCTCTGCACACTAACCAGCTAACGTTAAGGAAATATGAACTGCGCGCTAACCTTTCTCAGCGCTTTTTTAAACAAATAGTTATATGACCGCTCAAGCTAATCGATGCCTCCCTGCCTACTCCACCCAGAACCGTGTTTCCTCGGACGGTTCGGCACCAGGCGCGGATAAGCCCGCCGTGGCGAGTGCGGCAAATGCCACCGCGGCGGCCATGGCCGAATCTCGCTGCTGATGAAGAATCATTAACTCAACCTAGCGCGAATGGGCGCCGATGAAAACAGGAAGGCACTTCCAGCGGGCAGTTTCGGCGCGAAACCGTACATACGCGGTAAGCTAGAGAGGAACTTTTGCTCGCATAGGATAAAGGGGAATTAGTCAATAATGATCCAATTCGTCTTCGGCGCCGCCGCAGGGTACGTATTTGGCACCAAAGCGGGCCGCAAGCGCTACCACCAAATGAAAAGCGCCTACCAAAAGACCGTCAACTCCCCCGCCACCAAATCCGCGGTGCGCTCCGCGCGCAAGATGGTAGCCAACCGCCTGGATCCCGAGCCACGCATGCGCGAAATCCACGACCTTTCCGAAAAGCGCCGTGGCAAAGGCAAGGCTCGCGGGAACCAGGCTCCACAGGCAGACCGGATTTATGAGCCCGATGAGGATTAAAACCTTTCCCCGTTAGCCCTTCCCCGTGCAGCACCTGAACTAGCGCTCGAGTGCCTGCCCGGGGATTTTATATACCTGGCGTTCCGCGAAAGGCGCGGTCATTTAGCTCGCGGCGGGCCTGCTCCAAGGCAATGAGGTCCGCGAACAGGGAGTTATAGCCGGCCTCATCATCGGTAGGCCGCATCCGGCCCAACTGGGCTTTCAGCTGTGCAATCTGATCGCCCACGACGGTTTCCTGCAGCCGCGAGAGCACGGAATCCGCATATTTTTCCGCGCCCACGTCCGTGGGCAGGATAGCCTCGACTGCCAGCTCGGAGACGAAATTCCTTCCCGTAAGATCCTGCATTTCCCCGGCAACGGCGGCAATCCAATCCACCCCGGACATAGTGGCGCCCTTGCCTGCCCCGCCCACGGCGGAAATCGCCTGCCGGACAATGCGGTAGGCGTCGTTGGTATAGGCATCGGCAGTAATGCCATCAAAGTACGAGCCAACGACCTCCGGCATCTGCAAGGCCAACTTTAGCGCCTCCCGCTGCGGCCAAAGATGGGTCTCCTTCGGGCTGGGCGGATGGATCATGGGCACATCCTGCTGCGCCGGCTGCGGCTGTGCATTATCAAAGCGGCGTATCGTCGGCTTATCCGCCTTCTTCGGTTTCTTCGCCTCCGCGCGCACTTGGCGGAGCACCTCTTCCGGATCGTTCCAGCCCACCCAGCCGGCAAGCCGGCGGGCGTACTCGCGCTGCAGGGGCTGGTCCCGGATTTGCGCGACGATGGGCACCGCCCGCCGCAAAGCCTGCAAGCGGCCTTCGGCAGTATCAATCCGGAAATCAGCAATAACTGACTGAATGACGAATTCAAACATGGGGATGCGGTCTGCCACCAGATCGCGCACCGCGGCATCGCCCTTTTCAAGGCGCAGATCGCACGGGTCCATGCCGTCTGGCGCCACAGAGACGAAGGATTGTCCGGTAAATTTCTGCTCCCCGTCAAAGGCACGCATCGCGGCCTTCTGTCCCGCTTCATCACCATCGAAGGTGTAGATGAGCTCGCCGTGGAAATAAGAATCATCCAGCATGAGCCGACGCAGCACCTGCAAGTGCTCCCCACCAAAGGCCGTACCGCACGAGGCCACGGCAGTTTTAATGCCTGCCGCGTACATGGCCATCACATCCGTATAGCCTTCCACCACCACGGCCTGGTGTCCTTCTGCAATATTGCGCTTGGCCAAATCCAGCCCAAAGAGCACCTTGGACTTGTGATAAAGCATGGTCTCGGGCGTATTCATGTACTTGCCCAGCTTGTCATCATCAAAGAGCTTGCGCGCACCAAAGCCAATGACGTTGCCGGAAAGATCCTTAATGGGCCACAGCAACCGGCGGTGAAAACGGTCAATGGGTCCGCGCTTGCCCATCTTGGAAATGCCGGCCGCCTCTAGTTCTTCAAAGGAAAAGCCCATGCGCAATAGGTGCTTTGTGGCGGTGTCCCAACCTTCTGGGGCGTACCCGCACTCGAAATCATAAATAACCTCGCGGCTAAACCCGCGGTCCAGCAAAAAATTGCGCGCCGTTGCCGCCTCTGGGGTTTCCAGCTGCTTCCGGTAGAACTCGTGCACCGCCTTATTCGCAGCGATTAGCCGCTGCCGAGTACCCGGCTTCTCATTGCGGGCACCGGTCGAGCCGCCCTGGTAATTAATGTGGTAGCCGATCTTCTGCGCTACGGCTTCCACGGCCTCCGGAAAAGAGACCTGTTCCATTTCCATTAGGAAGCTGAATACATCGCCGCCTTTACCGGTGGAAAAGCAGTGATAGTATCCCCGCTGCGGGCGGACGTGGAAGGACGGTGTCTTTTCATCCTTGAAAGGGCTCAAGCCCTTCAAAGAATCATGCCCTGCTGGTTTGAGCTGCACATATTCGCCCACGATTTCTTCTAAAGGCGCGCGTTCACGGATAGCTTGGATATCACTGTCCGGAATTCTGCCCTTTGCCATGGCTACAGACTACCCCGCCCATTTATCGAATGCTCAACCGCCAAAGCCAGGATGGTCGCATTAGGTTGTCCCGATCAACAAGTACACAGAATCACCGTGTTTTACCCACATGTGGGGCAGCCTTTCGCCAGGTATCCCCACCCCCGGGACGGGGCAATTTTGGATATTGCTCTTGACGCAGTGGACGTTTATGTTTTCGAGATATTTCCTGCAACAATAGGGAGCATGTCCAAGTCCAAAGCGTCTAAGAAATCGCTTCCAGTGGCCCTTGGTGGACTCGCCATCGTCGCAGGCGCTAGTTATTTCGGCTTCGACCTTGGCGGTGATGAGGATGCAACGTCGACGGATGAGACCTGCGCAATTTCTTCCCTTCCCAGCGAGGCCGAAGAAACTGCAGACGATATTCTGGCCGGCGGCCCTTATGACTACCCCGACAAAGACAATTCCCATTTTGGCAATTATGAAGGCGTCCTCCCCCAGCAGGCGCAGGACTATTACCGCGAGTACACGGTAGAAACCCCTGGCAGTAATCATCGCGGATCGAGGCGCATCGTCACCGGCGGTGGCACCGAAACCGACCCCGATGTGTGGTACTACACCGATGACCATTACCAAACATTCTGTTCTATCCCGGACGCAGAGGATTAATAGTGCACCGCATTTTAATTACGGAACCCATCCGTACCCGTACGGATTTCTTCAATGCCTTAGGACGCACCCATGGATGTGTGGATTGTGGCCCGCGCAGCCTAGAAGATCTAGCTAAATTCCTGCGCGAGAATGAAGTATCCACCATCGTGGCTGCCAACATGGAAATGGAATTGGATGACTTCGCGGCCATCGCCGCCGTTGTCCACGATGAAGGCGTTAGGCTCGCGCGCTAATAGCTAGTCCGCAGATACTGACATTCCGCGATGCTATAGGTCCACTGCAATAACTGAGCATTGCGCGCCCTCAAGTATCACTTTTCCGCCTCAAAAATAGCAGCGGAGGTTGCACTTTTAGAGAAAGACCGCGGCCAAGCCCCTCAAAAGGGCAACCAAGCCTGCAAAGCTATTAGTCCAAGAACCCCGAAAGGTCAGCGCTCCGGCGGGCCAGCCGCTCGAGGCGGGATTCGGTCATGGAGGCAATCTGATCAATGATGGCGCGGTCGCGAGCGGCGTCGGTATCGGCCTGCTCCCACCACAGGCGGAAGGTGGCATCGAGCGAACCGGGCGCACCGGCAACGAGGTAGTCGTAGACGCGGTAGATGCGCTCGCGCTGGCGGTCTTGGCGGGCTAGGTGCGCTGGCTCATCCATCACGTAAAGCACAGCAATCGTCTTTAAGAGCTTGACCTCTGCTTGTGCCAAGGGCGGAACGCGGAGTTCACCGTGCATGCGGCCGAGCGTACTGTCGCTGATGAGTTCGGCATTCGCCTCCGAGGTGGCACCGATGGTGGCGCCCACATAGCGTCCCACCAGCTCAGAGGTCATCTTTTTCAGCTTGGCATAATCGCGCAGGGTGTAGTCGAAATTACCAAGGGCGTTGATGACATCGAGGTTGCGCAGGCTATCGGCGGCTTCCAAGAGTTCATCGGCGGTTCCGCCAAAGGCCTCGGCGCCCTTTTCTGCAAGGTGGGCTAGCTCCACCAAATCCCACAACACGTTCAAGGAAATGCGCTGGGAGATGATGCCGTCTTCCACGTCGTGCACGGAATAAGCAATGTCATCGGACCAGTCCATGACCTGGGCCTCGATGCACTTTCGGTTATCGGTGTGGCCCTCGCGCAACCACGTTAAAAGGTCCGCGTCCTCATCATAAGCGCCGTATTTCCGGTTGATGGTGCCATCCGGATTGGTCTTGGTCCAAGGATATTTGCACGCGCCATCGAGCGCAGCGCGGGTGAGATTGAGGCCAAAGCTGTGGGCGGTGCCATCGGCGTCCTCGACGAGGACTTTGGGCTCTAAGCGGGTCAAGATGCGCAGCGTTTGCGCATTTCCCTCGAAACCGCCTTGCGCGACCTCATTGAGCGCATTTTCGCCGTTGTGACCATAGGGCGGGTGGCCAATATCGTGGGTGAGCCCGGCCATGTCACAGAGATCCGGATCGAGGCCGAGGCCGGCGCCGATGCCACGGGCAATCTGGCCAACCTCGAGCGAGTGGGTAAGCCGCGTGCGCGGGGTATCGCCATCGCGTGGGCCTACGACCTGGGTTTTATCCGCCAATCGCCGCAGCGCAGCCGAGTGCAAGACGCGGGCACGGTCGCGGGAGAATACCCCGCGGTGTTCTTCGATATCGCTAATCGTGGATCCCTTGGGCCGTTCTTCGGCCAGCCGGGCAAAATCAGCTGCAGCATAAGAATAAGACACGCTCTAAGTTTATTCTGTGAACTGGCCTTTTGGGGCAGCAACGTGGCTGCTTAGCTCTTTGTACCTTGCGGACCTTTCACGAAATTACCGCCGATCGAAGCCAAGCCGACGACCACAACTAAGAAAAAGATGAGCCCAATAGGAACAGCGGGGAAATGTAGCACAAGCTTTTGCGCAATATTGTAGTTCATGTACAGACTCAAAAGTCCGGCTGATCCTAGCGATAAAACTACTGCAAAGGCAGACGGCAGACAGTTAGCAAGTATCCTATTGCGGTGTGCTTCTGCGGCTGAAACTCCTTGCTGCCAAGCGATGGTAACGAAGCGGATGAGCCGACCTTGCTGTGCCAAGGCGAGTCCGAAAATGAGAACCGCTCCCCCAACAATCACATAAGCGAACAGAGGGATAAACTCGCTAGTACCTGTACCATTCGGACCGTAAAACAATGTCGAAGGTAAGTTCTCGGCCCATTGATTAGCGCCTATAACGTGCAATGCCCCGAAATCCCGCAGCTCTACTTCCTTCGAGAATACAGCTACAGAGTAGGCTGCACCTTCTTCTTCGGCCCTTTCCCACGCAGGATCCTCCCGAGAATTAAAGGTTTGATCCCATGGCCGCATCCAAGTCTGATCAAACGGCGATCTAGGTTCCCGCTCGGTTACCGTTGGGTTTCTCACCAACGAGCCGACCGTTCCTTCCCGATCTTCCACTAAAGCAAAGACCGCGCCTTCTTCTGGGGTGGAAGGCTGAAGTCCGTTTGGGCCCTCGACAGCAGGCACCCAGCTAAGAACACCTAAGCAGTCTTCCGAGTGGGTCCGGCAAGCATTCTCAGCGTTAACCGAGCTAGAAGTGTCGCCTTCCTCCGGCGTCGCGACGTACACATCCTTAGCGTTGTCTGCTAATGCTTCTCTAGCGGAGAAAAGTGCAGAATCATTCGCAATAAAAAGAATGATTGGAAACATGACAAAGATACAAGAAACCCGCAATACGGTAGTAGCAATAAAGGACCGTGTGTACCGGACTCCCAAAAGCAGAGGACTCCATCTCCTGAGCTTAAGGGCAAAAAATTCGACAAGATAGAGGACAACAGCGTAAATAAATACAGAAGCCGCACTCACCAAAAACGGAACGCAATATACAAAGATCAATGGCCACCTACTTGCAGGTGTCGCCTGAGGAATTAATCCAAGTCCTCCAAGTAGCACGGCAAAAGCCACTATACCCAGCGGATAGCGAAGAAGCTGTGCAGCTCGTGGGCTTCGTGGTATTGAATCCCTACTCGTCGGGCCCCGACTCAAATTCTCCAAAACCTTCGTTTCCTGTTGAAAGGGAACAAAGCTCAGGACTGTGAGTATGCACCACGAAATTGGCGCAATTAGCAACGGTGAAGGAAGTCCTTTGGGAAGCTCAACGCCAAAGCCCGAATACAAAAAGAGAAAGATTGGTTTCATCAACACGGGAACAAGAAAAGCGCTGATAATAGCAAAGCACGCATACGCCGTAAGTAATTCGAGAAATAATTCTCGCCGAATTCGCTTTAGCGACAGTCCAAATAGACGAAGAGCTTCATAGTGGTGGCGCCTCCCTTCCACCACATGCCTTATGCAGTATTTGAGAGCTAGGGCAAAGGGAACAGTGGAGATAATAGCTGAATACATCAGCCCCATTGACATAGATTCAGCTACCTCTTCCGCAGCTATAGTCGAGATCAACAGGCTCACGAAGAACATAAGTACAAGCGCCGTTGTGAGCAATGGAATACTTTCCGCGAAAGTGTCTTTGCGTATCCTAGATTCGACCGCGCGAAAGTTCATTAGTTAACCCCCGATTTCCAAGACCTGATCAGTAAATTTCTCTAATCGGTCGTCATGGGACACGACCAATGCGATTGTCCGGTTTTCTTTTACATAGTTATGCAAATAGCGCAATACTGAGTACGCATTTTTCTCATCTAACGCGCTTGTTGGCTCATCTGCGAGAATTAGTCGAGGCCCTTTGGAAATCGCCGTGGCTATGGCTGCACGTTGACGTTGCCCGCCCGAAAGCTCGTGTGGAAGTGAGTCAGCATATTCACTCATGCTAAATTGAGCCAACAGCGAACGATTGTCTTCCTGCGTTGTAGAAGTCCCACTTAGCTCTCGAGCGAAGGATAGGTTTTCGTCGATCGTCAGACAGGGGACTATGCCGGAATCTTGAAAGACAATTCCCATTGACTTCGCTCGAAGCCTATCTCTGTCCTTTTCAGAAGAGCTCCACAATTGTTTCCGAAGATGTTAACTGTTCCCGATGTGGGTTTTTGGAGGCCACAAACCACACGGAGCAGTGTAGTTTTACCAGACCCAGAGGCTCCACGAATCCAGGTGAGGGTACCTGGCTCATGCACGGAATTGATGGAAAATAACGGTCTACTTTTCCTGCTTAACTGTACCACTAGGTCTTCTAGTTGCAGCATGTTCTCCACGTGAATCTCCGAAGCATTTCAAAATGTGCGAGGATAGCTTTTCATGATGACCCGATAACCACATCAATAAACAAGATCCCCTATTTAAAAACTATCATCAGCCTATAAAATAGCATATGAAAATCACTTTTATATTTAAGGAGTCCTTTCTTTATTTTGCATCGTTTCGTGCCGCAGCTTCTGATTCGGCCGCAGCATCAGTTCAATGCGGTACAGGCGCCTTTTCCAGGCACGCGCGCACCGGGGAGAAACGATGCTGGCGAGCCCAATATAAAACAGCCCGCCGGATTCGTGCGCGAGGTAGCGCCACCAGGGCTTGGAAAAGCGCCGGGCGGGATAATAGGGCGTGCCCGAGACCGAGGCATTGAGCCCTTCTTGCTTGGCGATGACCCACGTGCGCAACCTGTGCAAGGGATCGGTGACGATGATGGCATCGGCAAGGCCGTGGGCATCGATAACCGCAGCTAAGGACTCACGCGTATCGAGGCCTTCCTCCACGGCGGATACCTGCAGCCCAGGGAAGTTCTCGCGCAGGTAATCGCGCGCGACCCCGGCCTCGGTAAATCGATCCCCGGGCAGCTGGCCGCCGACGGTTATAACGGGCAGGCCGCGGGAGGTGGCCAGCTCCCCGGCATGGCGCAGACGCCCGGCTAGGATGCGGGAGGGGCGGCCATCGTATTGCGCGGTGCCTAAAACAACGACGTATTTCACAATACTTCCCACCCTACTGCCTGCAGAGGAGGTTCTCCGGATTGGGCGTTCGGGCAGGTAGAGTTGTGGGCATGAATCTTAGTGCACGAATCGGCCGCGCTACCATCGCGGCATTTTTGCTCGGCTGCACCTCCATTGGCGCAGGCCAGGCCCTAGCCGCGGAGACCACTACCATCGCCCAAGCCCCGGATACGGCAGCGGTGACGGATAGGGTAAACGATAAGGCAGGGGTCTTAAGCACCGAGGAAATTAGGGAGATCAATGAGAAGATCACCCAGCTACAAAAAGACCAGTCGCTCATCATCTTCGTTGTCTTCGCAAACGATCTTGGCACTGATCCAGAAAGCTATGCACGCAACATCGTCAACGAGAAGGGCCCGAATTCCGCGGCCTATGTCGTTGGCGTGAACGAGCGCCAGGTGGGCGTGCAGACCGGCGATCAATGGCCCGAGGGCCGCCTGGATCAGATGTACGATGCCGCCTATAGCAAGCTCTCCAATGAGGAATACGGCGCTTCTGCGATCGCGCTTGCCGATGCTGCCCTTGGTAACTCCAGCTCCTCCGATTCTTCTGGCATGGCCTGGTTGGGCGGTGGCGCCGCCGCCATCGTCGCTGCAGGAGGTGGCGTCTGGTATTACTCGCGCCGCAATACAAAAAAGAGTAAGGCAAAGACTTTAGAGTCTGCCCGCGAGATTGCGCCAGAAGATACCGATCAATTAAACCGGCTGCCGCTAGATACCTTGGATAAATTGGCCCAGGAAGAGTTGGTTTCCACGGATGAATCCATCCGCCGCGGCAAGGAAGAGCTCAATATCGCCCTGTCTGAATTCGGGCCGGAGCGCACCCGCCCGTTTACCAAGGCGATGAATCATTCCACCTCTACCCTGCAAAAGGCCTTCAAGATTCGCCAGCGCCTCGATGATGCGGTACCAGAATCCCAGGCCGAGCGCCGGCAAATGCTGGTAGAAATAGTCTCCACCTGCGGCCAAGCCGATGACGCACTGGATAGCCAGGCAGAAGAGTTTGCCCGGATGCGAGACCTGCTGCTGCAAAGCGACTCTAAGTTGGACGAGCTCACCCAGCGCACCGTCGGGCTGCGCACTCGCCTGCCGGGCGCCGAAGGTACCCTGAAAAAGCTCCAAGAGGACTACTCCGCAGAGGTCTTATCCTCCATTGCGGATAACCCAGAATTGGCTAGCGCCTCCCTCGATGAGGCGGAAAAGCTCCTGGACCAAGCCCGCGAGGTGCAGGGCCAACCCGCCGGCCAACAGGGGTCGCTCGTGGGGCTGATCCGCGATATTGAGCACGCCACGGAGGTCACCGATAGGCTCCTTACTAGTGTGGAGCACGCCGAGGAGAATATTTCCTCCGCGCGCCGCAATTTGGGCACGCTCATCACCGAGGTTGAGGGTGAAATCGAGGAAGCCCGAGAACTGGAGCGCCAAGGCAAATCTCAGGGAACCCAGGCGGATTGGGAGGCCCTCGAGGGGCTGCTTGAGCGCGCTTCTGCCGCGGTCACTGATGCCAAGCAACAGGGCGATACGGATCCCTTGGGCCAGCACACCGCCCTTATGAGCATCGATACCGAGCTTGATGAGGGCCTCGACCGCGTGCGGGAAAAGACCTCCACCCACGCGCGCCAGCTCGAGCTTTTCCACCAGCAAATGTCGGTGGCGGAATCCAATATTCAGGCCGCCGAGGATCTCATTTCCTCGCGCGGGCGCATCGTCGGTTCCGGCGCCCGCACCGCGCTTGCCGATGCCAAGCGTCTCCACGCCCAAGCCCTGCACACCCAGCGCAGCGATATCCGCGGCGCACTGCAATCCTCCCGCGAGGCCGTGGCCGCAGCACAGACCGCCCTGCAACGGGCCAAGGATGATTCCGATGAATACCGCCGCCAGCAACAACGCCAGCAAACGAGTTCTGCGGTCGGCAATATCATCACCGGTATGGTCTTAGGCCAAATCTTGGGCGGCGGTGGCCGCGGCTTCGGCGGTGGTTTCAGCGGAGGCGGCGGCAGCTTCGGTGGCGGCGGAGGAGGATTCTCCGGCGGCGGTGGCGGAGGCGGTTTCCGCGGCGGCTCCTTCTAAGGCCTGCTTTGTTGGCGCTTAGCCGCGCACGATGCGCGGTGCGGCATCAACAAGCAGGCAGCTATAGCTCAGCACTACCGCATCCACGTCCGGAAGGCCATTGTTATCAGCGGCCGCTACTTCTAGGCCATTGCCCCGCGGGTTAAGGCGCGCAACCTCGCAGCCCTCCGTGCTACCATCTTCGGCAAGGGCCACGATGCGGCGCTGCTTGCCAAAGATGGCGGAGCGCTCCAAAAGGTAGTGGGTGTCTCCGCAGGTCGCGCGCAGGCGCGTGACGGTCAATCCCGCCTGCGAAACTTCATAATGTTTCGCAGCTCCGGAACCCGCGCTGCGGCTGGCACGCGGCCGAGCCCGCAGGAAAAAACGCGGGGAGGCGGTTGCACCGTCTAGCGAGGTCTCTACGTCAAAAAGCACATCCGGCTGTGTGGGATCCTCAGAGAGCGCGCCGGCAATGGTCAGTACCCCGTCTCGCACCCAGGCGATGTCGGTGCCGCGTACGTCGCGCAGAGTAGCACCATTCCACTGCCACGGCATCGTTCCCGCCATTAGAAAATGAACACCGCCAACACGGCAACGATGGAGGCCAATACCAGCATGATGATCCATACCCACGCGGAGTTTTTGGTGTTCTTTTCCAAAATCGCGCGGGTAAACCAGCTCAGACCGGCGATCTCGGCGGTGCTTAAGCCTTTCGCATCGTCTTCGAATTCCAAGATGGCCTTGCGCACGCCAGAATTCTTGGCGGAAAACTGCGCCACCTTGTTGTCATCGACATCATCGATGATCCAATCGCCGCTATTTTCATTGACGTAATGAAAGGTGCGGCCATTGAGCGAGGCTTCAAGGCGCTTATCGCGGCCGAGGCGGCCGGCGAGGCGGTAGACGGAGCCATCGTCAAGCGTGGCCGAAGCGCCCAGATCGCTGACCTCGACGCGCCAAAAATTGCCGTCTACCTCGGCGGAATGCTCCGCAAAGACGCCTAGGCGCTCCGGCCCCTCCTCAACGAGGAGGACGGGCTTTTCGCGGTCGGAGCGATCCCAGCTGGTGTAGTGCATCTGCTTAGCATCCAATCAAGCGCGCGGAGAGGTAGGACTCAAGATCCTCAATCTTTACGCGCTCTTGCTCCATGGTGTCGCGCTCACGGACGGTCACGGCGTTATCCTCGAGCGAATCGAAGTCGAAGGTGACGCAGAATGGCGTACCGACCTCGTCCTGGCGGCGGTAGCGGCGGCCGATGGCACCGGAGACGTCAAAGTCCACGTTCCAGTAAGCGCGCAGCTTATCCGCCAGCTCGCGGGCCGGGGTGGAAAGCTCCTCCTTCTTGGACAACGGCAGGACGGCGACCTTGATGGGCGCCAAGCGGCGGTCCAAGCGCAGAACCACGCGCTTGTCGGTGCCGCCCTTAGCGTTCGGTGCCTCTTCCTCGTCGTAGGCATCTACCAGGAAGGCCATCATGGAGCGGCCCAGGCCGGCGGCCGGCTCGATGACGTACGGGATCCAGCGCTCATCATTGGCCTGGTCATAGTAGGACAGGTCCTCGCCAGAGCCCTTGTCGTGGACGGAGAGGTCATAGTCGGTGCGGTTGGCCACACCTTCCAGCTCGCCCCACTTGGAGCCCTTGAAGCCGAAGGCGTACTCCACATCCACGGTGCGCTTGGAGTAGTGCGACAGCTTTTCCTTGGGGTGCTCGTACAGGCGCAGGTTTTCTTCCTTGATGCCCAGGTCGGTGTACCACTTGTAGCGGTCGTCGATCCAGTACTGGTGCCACTCTTCGTCCTCGCCCGGCTTGACGAAGAACTCCATCTCCATCTGCTCGAACTCGCGGGTGCGGAAGATGAAGTTACCCGGGGTGATCTCGTTGCGGAAGGACTTACCAATATTGGCAATGCCAAATGGCGGCTTCATGCGCGAGGAGGTCATCACATTCTTGAAGTTGATGAAAATGCCCTGTGCGGTCTCCGGGCGCAGGTAGTGCAGACCTTGCTCGTCATCGACTGGCCCCAGGAAGGTCTTCAGCAGGCCAGAAAAGGCCTTCGGCTCGGTCCAGTCACCTGGCTGGCCGGTTTCCGGATCGTTGATATCCGCTAGGCCGTTTTCTGGCTCGTGGCCGTGCTTTTCCTCGTAGGCCTCGAGCAAGTGGTCGGCGCGGTAGCGCTTACCGGTATGGCGCGATTCCACCAGGGGATCAGTAAAGACTTCCACGTGGCCGGAGGAGACCCACACCTGGCGCGGTTGGATGACGGAGGTATCCACGCCCACGACATCGGGGCGGGATTGGACCATGTGGCGCCACCACTGGCGCTTGATGTTTTCCTTCAACTCCACACCAAGAGGACCATAGTCCCAAGCGGAGCGGGAACCGCCGTAAATCTCACCCGCCTGGTAGACCAAGCCGCGGCGTTTACACAGATTAACAACGGTATCGATAAGGGATGCCATGGTTGTAAAGGACTCCTCTGGTAGGGGACAGTCGTGACAATCTCATTCAGTTTAACCCTTATCGCCCATCCGTAGTGTGATCAGGGGGTACAAATTTAAATCGGTTAATGTACAGGTAATGACCAACTTGAGGTAATATAGTAGTGGTCGACAGATAATAGATACCGTATTGAAGGTGCCCACTCCCTATGACGACCGTTCAATTAGCATTTAATAACTCTGCGGCCGCAAGCGTTATCGCGGCCCTCGATTCCCCGCTGCGCATTTCCATTATTACCCGCCTAGCGGAGCGCGACCATTACGTACACGAGCTGGTAAAAGCCACCGGCAAGTCTCAGCCACTGATTAGCCAGCACCTGCGAGTACTTAAGCAGGCAGGGATTGTCAGCTCTGAGCGCAATGGGCGTGAGGTGACCTACTCTCTGGTCGCACCGGAGGTTTTAACCCTTTTGGAAGACGCCGCGAAAATCGCCTCTTAATAACAGGTCTGCATATAAAGACGATTTATTATAGCGCTTGTTGAAAAAGAGTTGATAATATGAATGTCATGTCCATTCATGAGAGTATCCCCAAGCTCGGCTCACGCAACACTAAACAGCGCACCGCGGTGGTCGAGGTCCTGCGGGACATCGACAAATTCGCCTCCGCCAAGGAAATTTATCACCAGCTCCAAGAGCGACAAGAAAAAGTCGGTCTCACTACCGTCTACCGCACCCTACAGTCTCTGTCCGATATTGATGCCGTAGATGCGCTACACATGCCCAATGGCGAGACCCTGTACCGCCATTGCGAAACCGATGCGCACCACCACCACTTGGTATGCACCAAATGCGGCCGCACCGAAGAAATCGATGGTGGCCCCATTGAAAAGTGGGCTTCGGCCGTAGCCACCGAGTACAACTTCGAGCTTACCGGCCACGACGCAGAGATATTCGGCGTCTGTTCGCAGTGCGCGGCCGCACAGTAGCCAGCGAACGGTAGTCTCGCGCGCCTTCCTTAGCTGCTACTTCCCTACTTCACAGCACCGAAGCGGCGATCTCGGCGGGCATATTCCTCAATGGCGGCGAAGAGATCCTCTGGGGTGAAATCAGGAAATAGCTTGTCCTGATAAATCATCTCGGCGTAGGCGGACTGCCACAGCAGGAAGTTCGAGGTGCGCTTCTCCCCGGAAGGCCGCAAGAATAGGTCCACGTCCGGCATGCCGGGATCATAGAGATGCTCTGCGATGGTGCTTTCTTTAATATCGCGCGGGCGGATCTCACCAGCAGCGACCTTTTCCGCAATCTGGCGCACGCCATCGACCATTTCCGCCCGGCCGCCGTAATTCACGCACATGGCCAACGTCATTTTCGTATTATTCTTGGTCAATTCTTCGGCGGCCTCAAGCTCTTTAATCACTGAGCGCCACAGGCGCGGGCGCCTTCCTACCCACACCACGCGCACGCCGCGCTCATTGAGCCACTCTCGCTGCCGGCGCAGCACGTCGCGGTTAAAGCCCATCAAAAAGCGCACCTCTTCTGGGCTGCGCCGCCAATTTTCAGTAGAAAACGCATAGGCCGAAAGGTACGGGACACCGGCGGCGAGGCAAGCATCGACGACATCGAGAAGCACCGCCTCTCCCCTGCGGTGGCCCTCCGTGCGTTTCATGCCCTTTTCCTGGGCCCAGCGGCCATTGCCGTCCATCACCAACGCAATATGGCGCGGCAGCAGCTCTTCCGGGATATTCGGCGGGGTCAGGCGGCGAGAAGGATCTGGGGTAATCACGGACTACAGTTTACTGTTCCATCACTTGTAATGCGGACACATTTCGCTCCATGTGCCACTGCAGGTGCGCCCGCGCTAGCCGATGCCCCTCCTGCCGCTGCGCATTCGTCGGATCCGTCGGGTAACCATGTGCCAAAAGCCACAAGTGATGCAGGGTTTCCGGATCCACCTCCGCAGCACCTGGCGGCCGGCATTCGTGGCAAGCGGCGCCGCCGACCGCCGGGTGAAAGGCATGGTGTGGGCCGGGGCGCTGGCACTGGGCGCAATCAAAGAGTCTCGGAGCCCACCCGGCATGCGCCATGGCCTGCAATAAGAACGCATCAAGCGTTTGCGTCGGCTCATCGGTTTGCAATTGCTCGAGCGCAGCTACGACTGCGTTGTAGAGGTACGGGTCGCCGTCGCCATCCGCGTAGATGAGCCGCTCCGCCGATTCCAAGACCGCGCAGGCGGCCGTATAGCGCTCGTAGTCTTCAATGAGGCGCGCGCCAAAATAATTTACCGTATCTGCCTGGGAAATCGTGGCCAGGTTCTTTCCCACGTACAGCTGCACGTCCAGATTGACGAAGAGCTGCAGCCGCGATCCAAAGCGGGACTTTGCTCGGCGCACTCCCTTTGCCACCGCACGCACCAACCCATGGTTTTGGGTGAGAAGTACGATTACGCGGTCGGCTTCCCCAAAATCATAGGAGCGAATGACCACGGCGCGGTCGCGATAATTTTCGCGCATAGCCTTTTAGAACCCGAGCCTGCCCAGCGACTTGGCATCTGATTGCCAATTCTTCAACACCTTGATGCGCAGGTCCAGATACACATTCTGGCCCAATAGCTCCATGATTTCCTTGCGGGCATTGCCCACGATGCGGCGGAAACGCAGGCCATCTTTACCTTCGATGATGCGCTTTTGACCTTGACGCTCCAAGTACATGATGGCGTGAATATCCAGCACTCCCTCACGCGTGCGCGAGGGCAGCATTTCATCGATCTGCACCGCAACCGAGTGCGGCAGCTCCGCCTTCAAGCCAGATAGCGCGGCCTCACGGATAAGCTCCTCGATGCGCTTTTCTTGCCCTTCATCCGTGATGTGATCATCCGGGTAGAACTTCGGCCCCTCCGGCAAGTGATCCACGATGACCTGCACCAAGTCATCCAGTTGCACACCCTTTTTACTAGAAACCGGAATCACCACTGCCTCTGGATCTTCTTGCGCCAAGAGCTCGTGTAAGGCGAGAAGCTGCGCGCCCACTTGGTCCTTGGATGCTTTATCCAGCTTGGTCACGATGCCGATGATGGGGGTCTTCGGCGCAATCGAGCGCACATTATCCAAGATCCACCGGTCACCCGGGCCGATCTTTTCATCTGCCGGAATGGTCAAGCCGATGACATCCACATCGGCATACGTTTCTTTGACCACTTCATTCAGCCGCTCGCCCAACAAGGTGCGGGGGCGGTGCAGACCCGGTGTATCCACTACGACCACCTGTGCATCCTCGCGGTGAACCAAACCGCGGATGGTGTGGCGGGTCGTTTCCGGTTGGTCCGCGGTAATGGCAATCTTCTGCCCCACCAGCGCGTTAGTCAGCGTGGATTTACCCGTATTCGGGCGGCCCACAAAGGATACGAATCCAGAGCGGAATCCTTCCGGTGTATCCGTGTACTGCGAATAATCTAACGGAGCGGCCTTCTCCCCGGCGGCTTCCGGAGCGGCATCATCGGGGTCATCTGGCAGGCCCTCGAATGCCGCATCAAATTGTGCATCAATATCAGAACTCATTACCTGCAATGATAGCCCACCGCACCAAAATCTCCGATTGTTTCACGCCACAACAAATCTGCAGGCTAAGCTAAGACAGTTCTCTCCTCCTCGGTGTATTTCTCACCGCTTCGTGAAAGGCACTCCGCCATGCCAACCAAGTCTCCCCTACTGCTCCTGGGCGCTCTTCTCACCATTTCCATTAGTGCCTGTTCATCCCCTGATGCTGGCCCTTCGCCTTCCGAAGAGGAATCTACAAGTACTTCTACTAGTTCATCATCCAGCTCACCTAGTGCCTCCGCTTCGAGCAGCGTTGCCCAATCCACCACGCAAGAGCCCACCTCCGAAACCCCAGCAGAGCCAGAAGCCCAAGTAGCAACTGAGGAGTCAGGCGCACAACCACAAGCGGCAGCCGCTGAGCCAGAGCTGCTGTACTGCGAAATGGGCCTTGGCGCAGTCGGGAGATTTTCTGATGGCTCTTCGCACCAAACCGAACTGTGCAATACCCCTGCACTCCAGCGTTCCGTGCGCGCGGAAAGAGTATGCGGTGGCCTTAATGGACACTTGCTTTATCCAGACGAGTGGCCAGAACTTTGCAACGGCGGCGCTCCATATTCGGGACCACCGCAGGGTGGAGCCTCGCCAGAATTCTATGACGAAGATTCTCTTACGAGAATGCCCTTGGAAACACAAGGGGAAGGCCTCTAGATCGGTGCCTCGAAGCTGTATCCCGCCTACCTTTTCGCAGATGCTATAGGTCCACTGCAACAACTGAGCATATTAGCGCCTGAAATGTAGCAAATCGCGCTCAGATATACCCGAGGACGTTGACCTTTTGCGTTCTCGATCAGTTCAACACCAGCCCGAAGGCCCCGCACCCTCAAAATAAACGAGGGTGCGGGGCCTTCAATAGCTAAGAGATTTAGCCGGGTGTCTATTTCTTGAATTCATCCGGAAGCGGGCCAAGCTGCGGTCCGTCCGGGTAGTACTTCCAGCCGTCCTTAATGCGAACATCATCGGACCATGGCAGTTTGTACTCGCCCTTGGCAAGGTCTTCTACCCAGGTGAGGTAGTTTTCGGTCTTTCCGCCTGGGTAGCCAACATAGCCGCGATTACCCAGGTTGAAGATGTTGTTTTCGAGGCCCCAGTTGATGCGCGCCTTATCAGCCAGCGCTGGGAATACCTCTGCAGTGACGATTTCGCCCGGGTTGCGGTGGCCCTCAGAAATCATGTGGCCGTCGTAGTTGCAGACATTGCCTTCACCGAAGTAATAGAAGACTTGGTCATAGCCCGCCAAGTTCACCGATGCCGTGTACATGAGGTTCTGGAAGGCGTTGGTCTTATTGGTCATGATCCACTGGTCTTGGGTCTGGGTGGAATAGCCCGAGATGCGGATATAAACATTGGCTCCCTTATACGCTGCTTCGCGGGCGAGCTCGGGGAACATGCCATCGTGGCAGATATTGACTGCAAGCTTGGAACCCTTGGGGCCATCGCATACCGGCATGCCCAGGTCACCTGGGTACCACGGTTCGATGGGGGTCCATGGCTGCAGCTTGCGGTAGTGCAGCGCAATCTCACCGTCGGAGTTGATGATAATCGCCGTGTTGAACGGCGGCTTTCCCTCTTCATGGTTGGGTTCCATGATGGAGAAGACGCCCCAGACGTCGTTATCCTTACAAGCCTGCTTGTACTGGTCCACCTTGGGGTCATCGAGGCCGATGAGGAATTCATCGTAGGACCAAATCTTGGTGTTCAGGCCCGAAGAGGAGTATTCCGGAAAGACGATGAGATCTAGGTCTGGGTAGCCAGCCTTGGTCGAGGCCACCATGCGGCAGATTTCATCGACGTTTGCTTGAACGTCTTCCGGGGAATTGACTACGGGAACTGGGTATTGAATAAGGGCCATCAACAGGCCGTCGGGGGATGCGCTGATACTTCCGGTGCTGGACAAGACGGGACTCCAATCACGTCGTTGATTACGTTACACCTATCACTTTATAGGTATTCACCAAGTTATGCACCAAAACAGCGGATTACTTGTCTCGGATTGCAGACCACACCACTCCACCAGTGCAGCTTTAGAGCTCCTCCGCCTGGAATTGCATACTCGGGTGGGCGAAGGCGTCCTGAGCTTGAATAAGCTGCAGCTCAGTGGATTCCGCCTCATACGTCGTGCGCAGAAGCTCATAGACGGAAGATGCGGTGCGGCGCAGCGCCTCTTTCACGTCATGGGTTTCAACGTAGTGGCCAGTAAACAGCGCCGCGGTCACGTCACCAGAGCCGTTGCGCTTAACCGGCAACAGCGGGGTCGGGAGCAAGAAAGCGCGTTCACCATCAACGGCGAGCATCTCAATCTGATCCGCAGGGGTTTCCGGGCGTTTTACGGAGGTAACCAATACCGTCTTCGGCCCCATTTCCTGCGCCTTCTTCACCGCAGCCAAGGTCTGGTCCAAGGTATTGACCTCGGTACCGGTAAGGTAGCCCAGCTCAAATTGGTTCGGGGTGATGATATCGGCCACGGGCACCACGCGGTCACGCAGCAGCGGCGGAATGTCATCTGAAACGAAGCAGCCCGACTTCGCATTACCCATCACGGGGTCGCAAGCGTACAGCGCCTTGGGGTTGACGGCCTTGATTCGGCGAACGGTGTCCACGATGGCATCAGCAATGTCGGAGCCGCCCTGGTAGCCAGAAAGGATGGCGTCGATACCTTCAAAAGCACCGCGCTTTTCGATGCCATCGATGATCGACGTGACATCACTGGCCGGAATCATCGGTCCACCCCAGTCACCGTATCCAGTGTGGTTGGAAAAATTCACCGTGTGCACGGGCCACACCTCGTGGCCGGCGCGCTGGAGAGGAAAGACGGCCGCGGAATTTCCCACATGGCCGTAGGTGACATGAGACTGGATGGAAAGGATAGTCATAGCTATCCATTGTGCTACTGCTTATGCACAGAGACAAAGGAATGGGCGAAATTATTCTTGGGTTTCCTCGTCGCGTGGTTCCCCAATCGCGGGGATGCCGCCGCCGGGTACCTGTTCATCGAGGCGTGCTCGCTCGGCAGCATCCGGAAAGGCCTTCGGGCCCGAAGGCTTTGGCTGGTAGCTCTTCCCGCGTGCAACGAGGTCATCGTACCAATCCGCCAGCAGTTCATTCTGCCGGGCAAACATTTCCTTTTCTTCCGCCGCGGTGGCGTGATCGTAGCCCAGCAAGTGCAGGCAGCCGTGCACCGTCAACAGCGCGAGCTCGTGCCCGAGCGAATGTCCGGCGGCATCGGCCTGTCGCAGAGCGAACTCGGGGCATAAGACAATATCGCCAAGCATGGCAGGGCCCGGATCGGCGGCATCGGGGCGCCCGCCACCAGAAGTGGCGCCGGGGGTAAGCTCATCCATGGGAAAACTCATGACATCGGTAGGGCCTTCCAAGTCCATCCAGCGGATGTGCAGATCCTCAATGGACTTCAGATCCACGCAGGTAATGGTGCATTCCGCATCGGGGTTGATGTCCATGGCACCGAAGGTAAAAGAGGCGACATCGATAAGCATCTCCTCGTTGACGCCATCAAAACCCGACTCGTTGAGAAACTCGATACTCACTTATTTCCCCTCGTTTTCCGCAGCCTGTTTATTGTCAAAGGAATCATAGGCATCCACGATGCGGCCGACCAGCTGGTGGCGCACCACGTCCTGGGCGCTGAGATCCGCAAAGTGGATATCGTCCACGTTATTGAGAATTCGTCGCACGATGCGCAGGCCGGATACCTGCCCGCGCGGCAGATCCACCTGGGAAATATCGCCGGTGACCACGATGGTGGAGCCAAAGCCCAGGCGGGTCAAAAACATCTTCATCTGAGCCGGCGTGGTGTTTTGCGCCTCATCAAGGATGACGAAAGCATCATTGAGCGTACGCCCGCGCATATACGCCAGCGGGGCGACCTCGATGATGCCGGCATCCATCAGCTTGGGGATCATCTCTGGATCGAGCATGTCCCGCAGCGCGTCATACAGCGGGCGCAGGTACGGGTCGATCTTGTCATTCAGCGTACCCGGCAAAAAGCCCAGGTTTTCGCCCGCCTCGACCGCCGGACGGGTAAGAATAATGCGCGAGACTTGCTTATTTTGCAGCGCCTGCACGGCCTTCGCCACCGCCAGGTAGGTCTTGCCGGAACCGGCCGGGCCAATGCCAAAGACCACCGTATTATTGTCGATGGCCTGCACATATTCGGATTGCCCCACGGTCTTAGGGCGGATGGACTTGCCGCGGCGCTTGACGATGTCCGCCGCCATCGCCGCTGCCACCGACTGCGGCGCCTCTACGGCGACCATGTCCATGGTGTGCTTGACCGTATCGGTAGATACGGCATGGCCGCGCCTAGCGATGGCCTCGAGCTCATCGAGGATCTTCGCCGCGCGGGCTACCTCGTAATCGGGGCCGGTGACGGTGACAATATTGCCGCGGGCAAAAAGGTCCGCATCGAGGCGGTCATTGAGCACGCGGAGGTTATCGTCCGCGCTGCCCAAAACGCTGCTGACATACGCGGAATCGATCTCACATTTCTTGGTGATGATAGGCACGTCTAATAGGCTACCAGCGCTCAGTCCGCATGCCGATAGCCGCCAAGGCCACCATCGCCGCGCTGGCGGTGCGCAAAACCTCCGGGCCCAATTTGATAGGAACGGCCCCGGCCTCGCGCAGGGTTGTCAGCTCATTTTCCCCGATTCCGCCTTCGGGGCCGACCAGGAGGAAGACCTCGCCGCGCAAGTCCACCTCGCGGATGGATTCGGTGGCTTCCTCGTGCAGGACTAACACGCGCGCGGATTCTGCGCGCTCTGCTAGCTCCGCAACCAATTGGCGGGTAGTCAGCGGGCCGCGGATCTGCGGGATGCGGTCTCGCCGAGATTGCTTTGCGGCCGCTTCGGCTGCGGCCTGCCATTTGGTTATGGCCTTCGGCGCCTTCTTCCCGTCCCACTTGGCCACGCAGCGATCCGCCTGCCAGGCGATGATCTCATCCGCCCCTGCCTGTGTAGCCAAGTCAACGGCTAGCTCGGCGCGCTCGGATTTGGGAATCGCCTGCACCACGGTTACCCGCGGATTCGGCTCCGGTAGCTGGGTAACGGACTCGACGGTGCCGGTTAAGTGGTCCTTGCCCGAGGTCTCGGTGACGGTGAGGGTGAGGCGGATTCCGGTGCCATCGATAAGCGCCAGCTTCTCCCCCTGCTGCATCCGCTTGACCGTCACGGCGTGGCGCGCCTCGGGTCCAGACAGCGTGATGCTGTCTCCGGCCTGGGCGGCAGAGAGATCTGGGTGGATGAAGACGGGCAGCGACATTAGCGGCGGAACTTATCGCGCAGGCGGGTAAAGAACGAGTCTTCCTGCCCGTCGCTGGCGGTGCGCACGCGGGCGCCCTCATCGCGGGTATTGCGGATCTTTTCCAGCGCCTCGCGACTCTTGCGGTCCAGATCCTTGGGAACAACCACATCCACGTGGGCAAAGAGGCTGCCGTAACCGTCGGTGCGCAGGCGTGGCATGCCCGCGCCTTCCACCTTGATCGACTCACCCGGCTGGGTGCCCGGCTCGATATCGATGGTGAGCTCCTCGCCATTGAGCTGATCGATGGTGAAGTTGGTGCCCAGCGCTGCATCGATCATCGGCACGTGCACGGTGACGTTCAGGTCATCCGCATTGCGCTGGAAGACCTCGTGTTCCTGGGTGTGCACCTCCACGTAGAGGTCACCTGCAGGGCCACCGCCGTGGCCGACCTCGCCCTGGAAAGCCATGCGGATGCGCATGCCATCGTTGATACCGGCCGGGATGGACACCGTGAGATCGCGGCGCTTTTTCACGCGGCCATCGCCGGCGCACTGGTTGCAGGGATCCTCAATGATTTCGCCAAAGCCCTGGCACTTCGGGCACGGGCGGGTGGTCATCACATTGCCCAAGAAGCTGCGCTGCATCTCCTGGATTTCACCCATGCCATTGCAGTTATCGCAGGTGACGGGCTTGGACTTAGAGTTCGAGCCGGTACCGCCGCAGGAATCACACAGCACCGCGGTATCGACGGTGACCTTCTTCTTCAGGCCGGTATAGGCCTCTTCGAGGGTAATTCGGGTGCGCAGGAGGGCATCGTTGCCGGGCTGCACGCGCGACTTTGGCCCGCGGGATCCGCCGCCGGCGCCACCGCCGAAGAACTCGGCGAAGATATCGCCTAAGCCACCGCCGCCGAAGCCGCTAAATCCGCCGGCACCGGCGCCAGCGCCACCGCCGCCTTGCTCCATGGGATCGCCGCCCATGTCGACGATCTGGCGCTTTTGTGGATCCAGCAAAACTTCCTGGGCAACCGAGGCCTCGCGAAATTTCTCCGCCGCTGCCTCATCATCCGGGTTCACATCCGGGTGATACTTGCGGGCCAGCTTGCGGTACGCCTTCTTAATTTCTTGGTCCGTTGCGTCCTTATCAACACCGAGGATGCCGTAATAGTCACGAGCCACTGTTAGAGATATTCCTTCTCGATCGTTTTGTTGGTATTACCTTGCAAAAATTTATGTAGCGACCGGCTAGTCTACTCGCACTACTCGCCGGCCAAAATTTCACTCACGTATTGTGCAACAGCAGAGACCTTAGAGATTGTTCCCGAATAGTCCATAAACGTCGGCCCCACCACACCAAGGCCGCCAAGCGTCGCCGCCTGTCCCCCGGTTCCAAAACCATACCCGGCGGCAACGACGGAGGCATCGCGCAGTTGATCCTCCTCGTTTTCGTCCCCGATCACCACGGAAACATTGCCTAAGTCCGGTACGCGTGCCAGCAATTTCAACACGACGACCTGTTCTTCTAAAGCCTCGATAATTTTGGGCAGCCCCTCCGGAAATTCGCGGGCGACGCGGGTGAGGTTGGAAGTCCCCGCCATAATCAAGCGATCGGATGGCTGTTCCACCAAGGTTTCAATGAGCGTGGTCGCCACCTTAAGCACGTGGTGGCGGATATCCAGCGGAGCGTCATCAACGAGGTGGGCGAGCTCCACGGAGGCATCAGTAAGCGTCTTGCCCACCAGCGCATTATTGACGATGTCCCGCAGGCGATACGTCTGATCCTGGTCAATGACCTCATCTAGTTCCACGTTGCGCTGATCCACGCGGCCGTTATCCGTAATCAGCACCAGCAAAACCCGCACCGGAGATAGTGTGACGACCTCGCAGTGCTTGACGCGCGAGACCTTCAAATTAGGCAGCTGCACCACGGCCGCCTGCTCAGTGACCTGGGCCAAAAGCTGCACGGAGCGGCGCAGCACATCTTCGAGGTCTACCCCACCTTCTAAGAAGTTCAGCATCGCTTTGCGCTCTGGGGTAGAAAGCGGCTTGACCTCGTGCAGAGAATCAACGAACTGCCGGTAGCCCTGCTGCGTGGGAACGCGCCCAGAACTGGCATGCTGCTGCGAAATCAGCCCCTGAGATTCCAGCACAGCCATGTCATTGCGGATGGTCGCGGAAGAAACGCCCAGCCGGTAGCGCTCTACCAGCGTTTTGGACCCCACGGGTTCCTGGGAGGCAATGTAATCCGCAACGATGGCCCGCAGGACTTCCTTGCGGCGGGCATCAGTTGAGGTAGACACTTCTCAGCGCTCCTATTCTCTGCGGGTTAGTTTCCGTCGACGTGCCGGCGTCTTTCTATAAATTCAGCATAAATCCAGCGCCAATCTTGAAAGTCTAACAAGAATAAGGCCGAATAAGGGGTTTGGTGGTCCAGGGGCAAATATAAGGAATTTCTGACGGCGGCTAGGACTCTTCGGCGATTAGGAGGTCGGAAACGATGCCATCGGCAAGCAGGCGGCCAGGCTTGGTCACTCGCACGCGCTGGCCGGCGCGCTCGAGCAGGCCGCGGTCGATGAAGCCCTCCAATGCCGGGGCAGCGTGGAGATCGAGCCAGGATTCTGGGATGCCCTCGCGCAGGCGCAGGCCCAGCATCACCTTTTCCATGTGGCGATCGGCACCGGTTAGGGTTTCACTGTCTTTGATGGGCAGCTCGCCGTTTCCTAACGTTTGGATATAGCGATTGGGGTGCTTGACGTTATAGAAGCGCTCGTCGCCTAGGTGGGAGTGCGCACCAGGACCTGCGCCCCACCAGTTGCCGTCCACCCAATAGATGCGGTTGTGCTCGCATTCGCCGCCGGGCAGCGACCAATTGGAGACCTCGTACCACTCGAAGCCGGCGTCTTCGAGGGTGGAAGAAATCATTTCATAGCGCCTGGCCAGCACGTCTTCATCCGGGGCGGGCAGCAGCCCCTTATTCACCTTGCGGGCCATGCGGGTGCCGTCTTCTACGATGAGCGAGTACGCGCTGACGTGGTCGACACCGGTCTCGAGCACGCGGTCCAAGGTCTCGCGAACGTTATCGTCGGTTTCGGTGGGTGTGCCATAGATCATGTCGAGGTTGACGTGCTGGAAGCCTGCCTCCCGGGCCTCGCGCGCGGCGGCGAAGGCGCGTCCGGGGGTGTGGGTCCGCTCGAGCACCTGGAGCACGCTGTGCGAGGCGGACTGCATGCCGAGGCTGATGCGGTTAAAGCCGGCATCGGCAAGCGCGGCAAAGTACTCCGGCGAGGTGGACTCCGGGTTGGACTCGGTGGTGACCTCGGCGCCTGAGCTAAGCCCAAAGGTAGAACGCACCGTATCCAGGATGCGGCTCAGGCCCTGCCCGCCCAGGAGCGAAGGCGTGCCGCCGCCGATGAAGACGGTATCCGCGGTTCGCCCCACGCGGCCCGCCGCCATCTCCAGCTCCTTGTCCAAGGCATCGAGGTAAGGGCCGGTGAGATCGCGCGGGCTGCCCAACTCACCGGGGGTATAAGTATTGAAATCGCAATAACCGCAGCGGGTGGCGCAAAAGGGAACGTGGATATACAGCCCGAATGGTTCAGTCATGAATCAAACCCTAATAGGCGGGGAACAAAATGGCCGAAATGGGTGTTAAACATGTAGTATATTGCCAACTTCCCGCGTATAGAAAGGTACCTTCAGTGGAGCCTCCCAGTCGATGTCCCCGCCACCTTATAGGCGGTGGGGAGTAACTCATGTTATCGGCTATTTTGATGATCCTGGCAGGCTTTGTCGTCATCGGGCTCATCATCGTCGCGAACGCCTACTTCGTGGCGCAAGAGTTTTCATTCATGTCCGTGGACCGCACCCAATTGCGGTCCATGGCCGCTGAAGGTGATAAATCCGCCCAGCGCGCGCTCGACATCACCAAGCGCACCTCCTTCATGCTTTCCGGCGCGCAGCTCGGTATTACCATTACCGGCCTGCTTATTGGTTATGTGGCAGAGCCCCTAGTGGGCCAGGGCCTTGGCGTGCTGCTTGGCGGAGTGGGAATTCCCACCGGCGTGTCCGTGGCTATCGGCACCATCGCGGCGCTATTTATTTCCACCATCGCCACGATGCTCTTTGCGGAGCTTTTTCCTAAGAACTACACCATCGCCGCGCCCATGAAAACGGCACTGCGCCTGGCCGCATCCACGCAGTGGTACCTGCGCATTTTCGGCTGGCTCATCCGCTTTTTCGAGTATTCCTCCAATGCGATTTTGAAGCTCTTTCGCATCGAGCCGGTAGAAGACGTCGACTCTTCCGCTACTGCCGATGACCTCGAATCCATCGTGGATTCCTCCCACGAAACCGGCGTCTTGGATGAGGACACGTACATGGTTTTGGACCGTTTGCTCGACTTTCCCGAGCACGACGTCGAGCACGCCATGATCCCCCGCTCCCGCGTGGACGTCATTGACCCCGGCACCACCCTGGGTGAGGTGCGCGAATTGATGTCTGAAAACCACACGCGCTACCCCGTCATCGATGATGAGCACAACCCCATCGGCGTGGTGCATCTTTTCGATGTCCTGGGATCCGATCTCCCTGCCGCCACCAGCGCCACCGCCATCATGCGCGAGCCCCTGGTGGTTCCGGAGCTTATGCCGCTTCCCGATGTCGTTGATGAGCTGCGCGGCGAAGAACAAAAGCTGGCCTGCGTCATCGATGAGTACGGCGGATTCGTCGGCATCGTCACCATGGAGGACCTAGCTGAAGAGATTCTTGGCGATGTCACCGATGAACACGATTTCGAGGAAACCGAAGAAATCACCGAGCAGGACGAATCCCACTGGCTGGTCGATGGCGATACGCCGCTGGATGAAATCGAGCGCGCCATTGGCCACGATCTTCCAGAGGGCGATTTCGAAACCATCGCCGGCCTGCTCATCGCGCACGCCGGCGCCCTGCCGGAGGTAGGCGAAGTCCACACCATCGCCCTGGAGGCAGAGCCGGACGACTGGGTGGATCAGGATGAAGCACCCACCCGCTCCATCCGCATGCGCGTAGATGATGTGGACCGCCACGTGCCATCCTCCCTGGCCATCGAACTCATTGAGGACTATGTCCACGACAGCGACGACGAAGAGGAGGAGGCATAATGACCGATACGTGGTGGTTCAACCTCATCGTCACGCTGCTCATCATCGCCGCATCCGGCTTCTTCGTGGTCATCGAGTTCTCCCTCATGGGCTCGCGCCGCAACCGGCTCGAAGAAAGCGCGGAGTCTTCGCGCACCGCCCGCGCCGGCCTGCGCTCGCTCAATGAGCTGACCATTATGCTGGCGGGCGCGCAATTGGGCATTACTGCTGCCACCTTCGTGCTCGGCGCCGTGACCAAGCCCTGGGTCCATCACCTCCTGATGACCCCGCTGGAGGCCCTTGGCCTGCCACTGGGCGTTGCCGATGTCGCCAGCTTCATCCTCGCCCTGTTCATCGTCACCTTCCTGCACCTGGTGCTGGGTGAAATGGCGCCCAAGTCCTGGGCCATCGCCCACCCAGAATCCGCCCTGCAGGTCATTGCTATCCCCGCCCGCGGGTTCGTGTGGGTCTTCCGCCCGCTGCTGAAGTGGATTAACACGATGGCCAATAAATTGGTGGCCATGACGGGTGAGGAACCGGTCGACCGCGCCGGCGCCGCCGGCTACGACGCCGAGACGCTGCGCACCTTGGTCGAGCATTCCCGCGAGACCGGCGCGCTTGACGATAATTCCGCCAACCAGATTTCCGATGTCATCGAGCTCGAGAACTCCACGGTGGGCGCCATGGCGCGCGCCCACGGCTCCGAGGTAGTGCCGCTTCCTTCCGATGCCACGGTGGAACAGCTCCAAGAGCTCGTCCTGCGCAAAAACATCATGCGCGTGCTCGTCTTCCCCAAAGATTCCCGCGTGCCCCGCGTGGTGCACGTGCGCGATACCCTCATGGCAGATCCCGATACCCCAGTCCTCGAATTCTCCCGCGACCCGATTTCCGTCTCTTCCGCCACCACCGTGCAAAAGACGCTCGATCACATGCGCTCCCGCAATGAGCAGCTCGTCGTCGTGGGCAAGGCGGATAAGGACAAGGCCGTGTGGATCCTTACCTGGGATGACATCATGGGCCAGCTGTGGCCGCAGATTACCGAGCAGCTGGACAAGGTCGCCCCTCCCCCAGCGGTATAACTGTCTCGCCGAACCAACCAACCCGTTGGTTCGGCGCCTAGTAGTTTTATAAACAAAATTCAAAAGATAAACAAGCGTACACAAGCGCGGTGTTTTCTCTGGGCCATTGGAAACACCGGGTGAGCGCATTGTGCGACCACCTCCTCCCCATCTCGCTGGAAGCGGAGGCGCCATCAAGGAGCTCGATGCTGCTTTGTCCCCTTGGTGCCGAATTCGCACTAAGGGGACGCAGCTACGCAACCCATTGTTATCGCAGGTGTGGATAACTTAAGCTCGTGGCGCAACTAAAACCCCACGATTCACACTTAGTGAAGATTCAACGAGAACTCCACAGCCTGCGCGCGTTTCGGTAGTGGGCATCGTGCTCCTCGTATGTGCTCGAGGGCATGAACCAAGCACTAACTAATATTCCGTCCATCCGGAACAACCATCCCACCTTCTGGCACGACCTCAATAACGGCACCTACCTCAAACTCGCACCTCGCATCGCGGTGCACCGCGACCATTACCACGGTTTGAGCCTATCCGCTCAGCTGCACCTGCGCGCCATTGCCGCCGCCCGCAGCGCCTATACCGCGGTACTCATTTCCAAATCCGCCGCCCGCCTCCACGGGCTATGGGTGCTTGCCTCCGCCGAAGAAAAAGTGGAAATGGCCCTTCCCCATAACTCTCTGCCGAATAAGGACCGGCGCCATCCAGAACGCATTTACCGCAAAACGAAATTACCCGATCCATTGCTGGTACACGGCGCCCGCACCGTTTCTCCGGCCCGAGCCGTGATCGATATCGCCCGATTCCACGGTTTTCGCGAGGGCCTCATTGCCGCCGATTCTGCCCTGCGCGCAGGAATTACGAAGAAAGCTCTTAGGCAGGAATTCGCCCGAATGGGCAGGGTACGCAATAGCGCCGTCGTGCGAGAAGTTATCCACCACAGCTGCGCCGCCTCCCCTTCCCCTTATGCCTCCTTTGCCCGCGCCCTGCTCATCCAGGCGGACTTTCCCTGGCCGATGTTTTTCGAGATTCAGTACGCTACCCTTCCTGGCATCACCGCGGAGCTGTGCATCAATAAGACCTACGTCATCGACATCGAGACTCCAGGGGGTAGCTACACCGTTGGAGCTACCACCACCACCGCTGGGCCGCTTGACGACGCTGCAGCCACCGCGATGCCAACGATGAGAGACAAGGCCGGTCAGTCCCGCGACAAGCGCCTGCGCGATGCTGGCTTTACCGTCATACAGTGCTCCCCGCAGCAGTTAGTTCAGCACCCAGAACGCTTCATCTCTGAGGTGACTGCCACTATCTCCGCGCGCCAAAACGCTATACGCTCCCAGCAGTCCCACAACTGAGCCATTCAAAGCTATAGATGAAGCCATGTAAGGTTCTAGTCCATGCGGGATGGCCATCTAAAAATGCGACGGCCACCGAGAGAGGGAATCTCGGTGGCCGCTAAAATCCCCTTGCCTTAAGCAAGGAAGTCTAAAGGAGCTATGCAGTTGTGGCCCGGCGGGCTGCCTCGCGCTTGGCGCGGACCTTTTCTACGACCGCGGCAATGCGGACGCGTTCTTCCAGGAATTGCGGCGGGTTATGCCCGCGCATGGAGCGCACGTACGCCGGGTGCGTATCGAGCACGGTGTGCTTCCACGCCTGCACGGCGATGAGTGCGGATTCCCCGGTGCACTTATACAGGTGCGGTAGGGAGACCATGTCGAGGTTGCGGGCGACGGCATCGGTTTGCGCCAGCACGTATTCCACAACCGCGCGGAGGTAATCTGCTACCGCCTGTGTGCGTTGGCGCAGTGCTTCTGCCAATTCATGCACGACGATGGGCTTGGCAATGGGATAGCGCTCGTCCAATAGGCGCGGGGTAAGCTGCTCCGGCTCCTCCGCATCATTCGCGCCAGAAGGAGCGGCAGAAATAGTTCCCGAACGCACGCCAGACACTAGCGCTTGGCGAAGCCCAATTAGCTCACCCACGCAGCGCCCCGAGTCCACGCGGGCATCGTCGACGATATCGCCGAGTTCTGCCAGGCAGTCCATGGACAGTTCCTCATCCCAATCCTCGATTGCTTCAATGAGGTGCTCGAGGTATTCCGCGACTTCGTCGCCGATATTATAAATCTCCTGGGTGAGCTCGCGGTGACGCAGCTCGGCGGCGATCTTCTGCATAGGCTTCGAGCCACTCCTTCCGCGGTTTTCTTTTTCTAACCTCTAGTAGAGGTTGAGGTTTTCGGCGACGACTCATGACTCTATGCCAGATCGCCCACCACGAGAGCGCGACACTCCGAAGCGTTTCACAGGTTTATGGCAGGTTCGCGCTTGCGTCCTTTTTGACCTGCAAGAAGAAAAACACCCGGGGAATAAAATCCCCGGGTGTACCCGTTTGGGCTCTTTCTACCGCTTGTAGATGTGCTCGATGGCGCTGGCATAGCGCTGCGCCACCACGTTGCGCTTGACCTTCATCGTTGGGGTGAGCTCATTTTCATCCTCAGTAAGGTCGCTTTCTAGGATGTAGAACTTCTTGATGCCCTCCGCGTGGGAGACCGTGGAGTTCACCTTGTTGACGGCATCTTGCACCTCGGCGCGCAAGGTAGCGTCGGTAGCAATTTCGCTCATAGAACGGTTTTCGGGGATATTGTGGTCCAATTTCCACCGCTTGAGGATGTCCGGGTCCAAGGTAATAAGCGCTCCCACGAACGGCTTACCATCGCCTACAACCATGGCCTGCGAAATCAGCGGGTGGCCGCGCAGGATATCCTCCATCGGCCCAGGAGATACATTCTTGCCGCCCGCGGTGACAATCAAGTCCTTCTTGCGGCCGGTAATGGTGAGCTTGCCATCATCGTCGATTTCGCCCAAATCACCGGTGTTGTACCAGCCATCTTCAAAGGCTTCCTCCGTGGCCTCGGGGTTATTCCAATACCCTTCGAAGACCATGCCGCCCTTGATGCAGACCTCGCCGTCATCGTTAATACGCATGGTCACCCCGCCCAGCGGCGGTCCGACGGTACCGATGGATTGATCCAAGTAGTCCACGGCTGCGGCCGCAGCGGTCTCGGTCAGGCCATAGCCTTCATAAACGGGAACTCCGATGCCGCGGAACCAATGCAATAAATCGTGGCCCATCGCGGAACCGCCGGTAATGCAGTACCGAACATTGCCGCCCACGCCCTGGCGGATGGTGGAATAGACCAGCTTGTCAAAGAGCTTGTGCTTGATTTTCAGCAGGCGGTCTGGACCTTCCGGCGTATCGAGTGCCTTGGAGTATTCGATGGCAATCTTTTCGGACTGCTCAAAAAGGAAGCTCTTGATGCCAGAATCCGCAGCCTTCGAGGCCGCAGAGTTACGGACCTTTTCAAATACGCGCGGCACGCCCAAAATCACGTTAGGGCGAGAGCGGGCGAACTCGATGGAGATGGTGGAAAAATCGGACCAGTGGTTCTGTGAAGCACCGCGAATAGCCACGGCAATCGAAACGGCGCGGGAGAAGACGTGGGCCAAGGGCAAAAACGTCAGCGTATGGCTGCCCGGCACGGCGAATACGCCGATGGGATTGGTGGTCAGCGCCCTAGCTTCCGAGAGCCAGTTCCGGTGCGTCAGGATGCAGCCCTTCGGGCGGCCGGTGGTGCCGGAGGTATAAACCAAGGAGGCCAGATCATCGGTATTGGTGGCGGCGATGCGGGCAGACACCTCATCGGTGCCAACGCTGCGGCCTTCGAATTTCAAGGTATCGATGGCGGAGGAATTAATCTCTAATACGCGCCGCAGCTGCGATGGCGAGCCCTTCAGGTTCGGTTCCCCATCGTCTTGTAGGACCAGGTTTTCAACCAATTCGGAGTGCTCGCGGGTTTCGGTAATCGCCAGCACCGCACCGGAATCCTCGATAATCCAGCGCACCTGGGAGGCGGACGAGGAAGGATAAACCGGAACCGATGCCGCACCGGCGGCCCAAATGGCGTAGTCCAGCAGGGACCATTCGTAGCGGGTAGCAGAAATCAGGGCGATGCGATCGCCCTGCTCCACGCCTAGTGCGATTAAGCCTTGGGCTACTTCAAAGACCTCATCGATAAACTCTTTACCGGTGACATTGACCCACTCATAATTAGCTGGGCGGGTAAACATGACGCCGTGCGGACGCTTCTTCGCGGTATCCATCAGGGCGGTGAGGCAGGTTTCCCCCGGCTCAATGGTAAATTCCGCCGGAGTGTGCACTTGTTGCAGGGTCACGCGATGTCCTTTCGCACAGCTAATAATAATCTGTGCCTACTGTACCAACCGGATGGCTTATCAACGCGTTTCACCCACGATCGAAGCGGTAATTATTCAGGGCTAATAGCACCAGAGTGGTCCATCTATTGGAGCAATCCACCAGTTTGTCCTAGGGCCACAGGCTGCCGATGAGCGCAACGATGAGAACTAACACAATCATGGACCACAGTGTGAGCGAGACCCGGGATTTGGGCAGGGCGCGCTTGCGGCGAACGGGCTGAGAGGTGCCGGCAACCGGCGGGTTTGCAGCGCGCTCATCTTTTTTGCGCTCTGGATCCCATAGGCCTTCGCGGGGATCTACTGGCTGGATCCTATCCGAGCTGGCGCCGGGCACGTCGCCGCTCGCTGCGTTATCGCCCGCGCCCTCCGAATGTTGTTCAGCCATGGTCTTTTACTGTAGTGCCGCGATTGCGAAACTGGGAAATTAGGGCGGCGCTGCGGTCCACGGCCCACATCAGGCACCAGGCCAGCCCAATCATGATGGGAACCACGATGATGACCACGATAATCATCTGTACCCACACAGGCGCCTGCACCAAGAACTGCGAAAATGCGCTGCTCACGTCAGTCAACCACTCCATGGATCCTTATATTACTGCCCCACGGTAATCTGGCAGGTATGTCGAGCGCACAGATCCCCGTCACCATTGCCACCCCATCTGGACGTATCACCGGCTTTAGCCGCGATGGCCTCTCCTACTTTCATTCGCTGCGCTTTTGCGAAATACCTAGCCGCTTCGCCCCAGCGCGGCCGCTGGATGAGGCCCTCGACCAGGATGCGCGCACACCACAGCCGGATGAGGTAGCGCTCAGCATTACTACCCCGGAAAACGCGGCGGATTGCCCCGTGGTGGTCTATATCCACGGGGGAAGTTTTGAAGGCGGCTCGCATGAGGATGAGCGGGTGCCAGGCACGGTAACGGCCCGCAAGGGCATCATCCAAGTCCGGGTGGGCTACCGCGTGGGCCTGGCCGGGTTCGCCCGCTTTGCCGACGATGAGGCGGACCGCTACCGCGGCATCGATGATTGTGTGCTGGCGTTGGAGTGGCTGCAGGACAATATCGAATCCTTTGGCGGGGATAAAACGAATATCACCCTGGTAGGCCAGTCCGCCGGCGCGGCGATTAGCCTGTGGCTTGCCCGGCGCGATCACTACCGCGGTGCTTTCCGGCGCGTCCTGGCCCTCTCGCCTGCCTACCCCCGCGATACCTTTGAGCACCGCGTGGCGGGGTTGCACAGGTACCTCTCGGTACCCATTGAGCGCAGCGCCCTGGAATCACTGTCGCCCAAGGCATTAGATAAGGGCTACCAAAAGTTCCGCAAGAAGCACCGCTATGACTTGGCCCTCGGCCCGGCGCCGATGCAGGCATCTGAACTGGCGGATATCCCCATCGTGGTGAGCTCCACCCGAGATGAGTTTTACGATCTTCCGGCCGGCAAGCGCATCGATAATATGGCCCTGGGCAAGTTCATTTGTAACTACCTTTCCCAGCGCTTCGGCTTCCCGCACGGGCGATACACGCAATGGCGCCAGCTCGCGCAGTACGTGGACCCGGACCGCCTCATGGGCCGGATGATCGGCGATTCCCTCGTTCGCCGCTGGACGGCACAGGTTGCTTCCGGCGCACCGGGACCAACCTGGATGATGGAATTTACGAGGAAGCTCAAGCCGGCGCTGCACTGCGATGAGCTCTACCCGCTCTTCAGCACTGACTGCGAGCTGAATGAGTGGCTCTGTCATTTCGCTACGACCGGCGAGCCGGGCTTCCCCAACTATGGCAGCGACCACCGCGTGCTCGAATTTGATTTAGATACCGGGGATCGGCGCATCGCCTATGCCACCCTGGATTACGTGGCGGCGGCGTTTTATGAGGAAGACTAACTGCTACTGCGCCAAAGACTGAAGCGCCGCGCGCAATTCAGCTTCTGCCAGTTCCTCGCACATCCACGGGCTAAATACCGCCGGCACGGCATCGGCCGCGGCGATAAGCCGGGCGGGATCGACCCATTCCCAGGAGTCGACCTCGTCCGGGTTCGGCTGCCACTGCGCCTGGGAGTCGAGCTCTACGCAGTAGACGGGGCAGATTTCATTTTCCACCAAGCCGGAAGAATCCACCGCACGGTAGGAAAAGGTGGGCAGCACCACGCGCAAGTTGGATAGCCCATCCGCGGGAATGCCTAGCTCGAATTCGGCGCGGCGAATGACGGCATCGGCAGTCGCCTCCCCCGGGCCAGGATGCCCGCAGAAGGAATTGGTCCACACGCCAGGCCAGGTTTGCTTGCCCAGCGCCCGGCGGGTGATGAGCACCTTTCCGTGGCAGGTAACCCACGCGGAAAAGGCAAAGTGCAAGGCGGTGTCGGTGGTATGCACCTCGGATTTGAGGGCAGTACCAATGGCTTTTCCATCAGTACCCGCCAAGACTACCCGTTCCGTCATAGGTTCAGATCCCCCACCCACGTGACATTTCCAATATGCAGGCGGGCATTCCAGAGGTTGCCCGGCGCGACATCGTAGCGGTATTGCAGGTTGACCGAGGCGCCCGCGCCTAACGGGTGATCGAGGCCCGGGGGTTCCACGCCAGGCGCGGAGTTCTCGTCATACGGCAGGGCTTTTACCTTAGACCAGCCGCCATTCCCGTCGGCGCGCTCAAGGACGGGGTCATCGAAGGCATCGGTGGGCAGGGCCATTTCGTTTTCGTTCTTGAGCAAAATGGTTACCACGGAGCCGCCGGAATTATTGTCCGTATACACTCCTTGCAGCTCCCAGCTGACACCGAGGCCGGCATCTTTGACCGGGCTCGCCAGGTTGGAAGTGACTTCCTTATCGTCGGTGTCTTCCGCTTGATAAGGCGCTTCTTCTGAGCTGGAGACGGTGATATTGTCCCCCAACCCGGTCTCTTCCGGCTGGAGAATGCTGCATCCGGCCAGGGTCACGGCGAGAAGGCTGACCACGCCTGCGCCTAAAGTGTGAGAAATTTTCACCGTGGATGGATCCTTTGCACGCGAAGATTACTTTATTTCTGCACAGATACCTTAGCCGAAAGCCCGCCCAAGGTATGCATCTGGGCTGCGCGCCGTGGCGTGTGGCATACTGGACTGTCTCTTTTAGGTACTCTACTTCCCTACGCGTCTTTGAATTGAGCATCCCTCCATGAAATCCCTCGTACGCATTACCCGCAGCGCATCTGCTCTGTGGCCCTATTATCTCGGCGTGTTGCTCGCAGCGACAGTCACCGCCGTCCTTGCGTTGATTTCACCCTTCCTCACCAGGGAAGCCACCGACATCATCGTTGAGGCCCTCCAAACAAGCGAGCCGCTTGGCGATGCCCTTCGTTCCGTCCTTTTGCTCGCCCTCGCCCTCTTCCTGGCTGATGCCGCCAATGCCCTATTCCGCAATGTCGGCAGCTACATCGGCGATGTCATGGTCTCGCGCTTGCGCCAGATTTTATCCAACCGCTACTTTGCCAAGCTCTTGGCGCTGCCGCAGGGCTATTACGATAATCAGGTCACCGGCACCATCATTGCCCGGCTGGATCGCTCCATTGCGAATATCACGCAGTTTATCCAGTCCTTTGCCAATAACTTCTTCACGATGATCATCCAGACCATCGCGGTATTGGCCATTACCGCCTGGTACTACTGGCCGCTGACCATCTTATTGGCGCTGCTTTTCCCCATTTATATGTGGCTGACCGCGCTGACCTCGAAGCGCTGGCAAAAATTTGAGGCCATTAAAAACGAAAACATCGACCAAGCAAATGGCCGCTTCGCCGAGGTCATAGGCCAGGTCAAGGTCACCAAATCCTTCGTCGCCGAATCCCGCGAGCTGAACCACTTTGCCCAGCGCTATGGCACCGTGGTCGATACCACGCGGCCGCAGTCCCGCTGGTGGCACATGATGGATACCTTCCGCGGCATCGCCATGGCCGTGATCTTTTTAGGCATCTATGCGGTCATCTTCTGGCGCACCCTTGAAGGCCACTTCTCCATCGGCGATATGGTCATGCTCTTGCAGATGGTCACCATGGCTAAGCAGCCCGTATTCATGATGAGCTGGATGATCGATACGGCCCAGCGCGCTATCGCCGGCTCGCGCGACTACTTCAGGGTCATGGAAGAAGATCTAGAGCCCACCGCCTCGCGCGAGCTGGTCGCCGCCATCACGGACTCCGGCACCCCCGATCTGAACCTCACCCCTATTACTCCATTGGAGCCCACTCCCGGCGCGCCGGTCTTTGCCTTTGATGATGTCTCGTTTGCCTATGAGGAAGGAAAGCCCGTCGTTACAAACATCTCCTTTAGCGCACACGAGGGCCAGAAGGTCGCGCTCGTGGGTGAATCGGGCGGCGGTAAATCCACCCTGGTCAACCTGCTGCTGGGCCTGTACCACCCCTCGGCTGGTCACCTCGATGTATTGGGCCACCGCGTCGATGACCTCACCGCGTCGCGCCTGCGCGCGTCCGTCGGCGTGGTCTTCCAAGAGTCCTACCTCTTTTCGGGCACCATCCGCGACAATATTGCCTATGGCAAGCCCGGGGCCGCGGAGGAAGAAATCGTGGATGTGGCCAAGCGCGCCAATGCCCATGACTTCATTGAGGCCTTCCCGGATGGTTATGACACGGTCATCGGCGAGCGCGGGCTGAAGCTTTCCGGCGGGCAGAAGCAGCGCGTTTCCGTCGCGCGCGCCATGTTAAAAGATGCCCCTATCCTCGTGCTCGATGAGGCCACCTCCGCGCTGGATACCAAGGCCGAGCGCGCCGTCCAGACCGGCCTAGACGAGCTGATGAAGGACCGGACCACGCTGATTATCGCGCACCGCCTATCCACCATCGCGGATGTGGATACCATCGTCACGCTAGAGGCAGGGCGGATTGATGAAATGGGCTCGCCTGCCGAGCTCGCGCAATCCGGTGGTATTTATGCCGAGCTGCTCAAGCTCACCCAATCCAGCTCCGCCGCGGACCGCCGCCGGCTGAAAAAGTACGGCTTTGTTACCGGGGCCAATTCCCGCAACGAGCACGGCGAAGAAAGTGAATAAATCCACTGGGACTGCTGCGCTTAAAGCGTTAAGCTTGTGTGCATGCAGTTTCCTAGCCTAGAAGAGTTGCAAGCCCGCGGAACCCGCAAGTGGACCGTCTTTGATGAGGACGTCCTCCCGCTGTGGATCGCGGAGTCCGATTTTCCCACCGCTCCCACCGTCAAAAAGGCGCTGCAGGAGATGGTGGATAATGAAACCTTCGGCTATACCCCCTCCCCCAAGGCCTCGGGGCTGCGAGAGGCAGTCGCCGATTTCTATGCGGAGCGCTACGACTGGCGCCCCAATGCCGATCACATCTTCTGGATAGGCGATGTCGTCCGCGGCCTCTTGCTCGGCGTGCAGTACTTTACCCGCGATGATTCCCCCGTCATCGTGCCCGTGCCCTCCTACCCACCGCTGCTAGAGCTCCCCCGCACGGCGGGGCGCGAAAAGATCGAAACCAGCCTCGAGCTAGAGGAAATCGAGCAAGCCTTCAAGGACGGCGCCGGTTCCATTCTCTTAGCCAACCCCTATAACCCGCACGGCCACGTCTTGTCGGAGGACTACCTCCGCGGGCTGGTGGAGTTGGCGGAGAAATACGATGCCCGCATCTTGGCCGATGAAATCCATGCCCCGCTGGTTTATGAAGGAAAGCATATCCCGGTGGCATCGCTAAGCGAGGAAGCAGCGCAGCGCACAATTACCGTCACCGCCACCTCCAAGGCCTTTAATACCGCAGGCCTCAAGTGCGCGCAGATCATCTTTTCCAATGCCGCCGATGCCCAGAAGTGGAACGGGCTTACCGGCGTGGCCAAAGACGGTACCGGCACCTTGGGCGTGCTGGCCGCCGAGGCCGCCTACCGCCACGGCGGAAGTTTCTTGGACGAGGAAATTGAGTACCTGCGCGAGACCCGCGACTGGCTGGTAGAGGAACTCCCGCAGCGCATCCCTGGGCTAAAGACCTCACAGCCGCAGGCCACCTACCTGTTGTGGCTGGACTTTTCCGATACCGCCATCGCCGGCAATCCCCAGCCCGCCAAGTGGCTGCGCGAAAACGCCCGCGTGGCTCTCAACGAGGGCGACACCTTCGGCACCGGCGGCCCCGGCCACGCGCGGTTGAACTTCGCCACTTCCCGCGAGCTCCTCGGCGAGGCACTCGACCGCATGGAAAAGGCCTTCGCCGAGCTCGACTAGCTCCCCGCCCCCTTTCTCCTCGCCCCATCGCACCCGCGATGGGGCATTTATTGTATTTTCACCATGCTTTGATTTCTCAACAGGTGGGCAGTAATATCTCATTACACGAATAGTCCCTATAGGGCTACAGAATTCGCATTCTCGTTCGCGCCCCGCCACCACAGCTCTCGGCGCGGCCGATGGTTTTAGTACGCAATGTTAAGGAGCCAGGATGGCTACCACCACCGCCTCAGGCACCCCCAAGAGCAAGGCCACCGTTGTCATTGCCTCGCTCATGCTCTTTTCGATGTTCTTCGGCGCCGGCAACCTCATTTTCCCGCCTATGGTGGGCGTGTCCGCCGGCACCAACTTCTGGCCCGCCGTGCTGGGCTTCCTCGCCGCCGGCGTACTCTTGCCCGTCCTAGCCATCATCGCGGTCGCGATTTCCGGCCGCTCTGTGCGCGACCTGGGCGCGAATGGCGGCGCTATCTTCGGCGTCGTCTTTTCCGCCATGGCCTACCTGTCCATCGGCGCTTTCTACGCGCTCCCGCGCACCGGCGCGGTCTCCATGGAAACGGCGATTACTCCCCTGTTGGGCTGGGAAGGCACCATGGCCAGCGGTGCATTCAATACCGTATTCTTCCTCATCGCGCTCAGCCTAGCGTGGAAACCCAATTCCATCATCGATACGCTGGGCAAATTCCTCACCCCGGCCCTGGTTGCGCTGCTGGTCGTCCTCATTACCTTGGCGGCGCTGAATCACCCACGCGATCCCCAGATGCCCACTGAAGATTACGTCTCTTCCCCTATGGTCACCGGCCTTTTCGAAGGCTATAACACCATGGACGCCATCGCTGGCTTGGCCTTTTCCATCGTCATCGTGGGTTCCCTGCGCTCTAAGGGCTTTAAGACCCAAAAGTCCCTGGTGAAGGGCACCATCACCGCAGCGTTGGTCGCCGGTGTCCTGCTTGCCGCCATCTATTTGGGGTTGGCCTGGGTGGGCCAGACCTTGCCCGATGGCCAGTCCTATGAATCCGGTGCGCCGCTGCTTGCCGAGGCCGCCAATCTCACCATGGGCACCTTCGGCCAGGCCCTCTTCTCCGCCATCGTCGTCCTCGCCTGCCTGACCACCGCGGTGGGCCTTATCACCGCGACCTCCGCGTTCTTCGAGATGCTGGTACCGAAGACGACCTACCACTTGTGGGCCTGCATCTTCACCGCGATGTCCATCCTCTTCGCCTTCCAGGGCCTCGACACCGTGTTGTCCATTGCGGTGCCGTTTATTACCTTCCTGTACCCACCGGCCATCTCCCTTATCCTGCTCACGCTTATCCAGCCGGCGGTAAAGAAGTCCGTCGTGTTCTACTGGACCTACCGCCTGGCCCTGTGGGTATCGGTCATCTGGTCCGCCCTGACCGTCATTTCCGCGCAGGGTTGGGGCACTGCCGCCCTGGATCCCGTCTTGTCGCTGTCGCCGGGCCAAGCGGTGGATCTGGGTTGGATTGTGCCTACCGTCATCGCGGCAGTTATTGGCCTGATTGTGGATATCTCCACCAAGGCCGGCGAGAAGCACTCCAACTCCGTGACCGCGGCTGCCGATGCCGACGGCGACGCCGTCGTCGATTCCCCGCTCGATGCAGCGGCATCGCCAAAGAGCTAAGCTCCCCCTCTCCTTCCACACCCCGCCGTGGGCCCGCATTCCTCGGGTTCCGCGGCGGGGTTTCTGTCTGCGGTGCAACTCAGCTTGGGTCGCCGGGATGCGCATGGTCGCGCGAAAAAGGACGGAATAGCCCCGCCCCGCGTACCGTTGCACTATAGGTACTATCCCCGCGAGAAAAAGGATTATTTTCCCATGACTGATCACGCGCCACTTTCCGTATTGGACTTTTGCACCATCTATGACGGTGAAACCCCTGCCCAATCTATTAACCGGTCGGTGGAATTGGCCCAAGAAGCCGAAAAACTGGGGTATTCCCGCATGTGGTACACCGAGCACCACAATATGAAGTCCATTATGTCTTCTGCGCCCGCCGTCCTCATCGCGCACATCGGCGCTAAGACGGAGCGCATCCGGTTGGGCTCTGGCGGCGTGATGCTGCCCAACCACTCGCCGTACGTCATCGCCGAGCAATTCGGTACCTTGGAGGAGATGTACCCGGAGCGCATCGACTTGGGCGTCGGCCGCGCCCCCGGCACGGACATGAATACCTTGGGCCGTGCGCTGCGCCGCGATGGTCAATCCGCCGAGCGTTTCCCCGAAGACGTCAAGGAGCTTAATGCCTACCTAGAGGGCAAGGCCTATATTCCTGGGGTCAGCGCGGTCCCCGGCGCTAATACGAACGTTCCTATCTATATTCTGGGCTCGTCCATGTTCGGCGCTTCGCTCGCGGCAAAGCTCGGACTCCCCTATGCCTTTGCCTCCCACTTCGCCCCGCAGCACCTCGAGGAAGCAACCACCTACTACCGGGAGAACTTCCAGCCTTCCGAGCGGTTTAGCAAGCCCTACGTCATCGCCGGGGTAAACGTCACAGCCGCCGATACTATGCAAGAAGCGGAGGCCGAGTACGAGCGCGTGTGCTTCAACCGCGTGAAGTCCTTCGCCGGCCGCGGCAAGTACCTGACCGACCAGCAGGTAGAGCAAATCATCGAGTCTTACCAAGGCCAGCAAATCCTGGACATGCTGCGCTACTCCGCGGTGGGTACCACCAAGGAAGTCACCGAATATTTGGAGAAGTTCCAAGAGCACGCCAAGGCCGATGAGCTCATGATTTCCCTGCAGTCCAGCTCACACGAGAATGTTATTAAGAACATGCACGTGCTTGCCGAGGGCTGGCAGCTCGATCCAGCCAACGTGGCGGGCACCCCGCGCTAAGCCCCCGCCTCGCTGCGCTACACAGCGCCGCGTTGGGCCGCCCCTCGGCCTCAATGCTGGCCGCGCAGCGCCACCGAATCCGCCGCACAACAACCCGCTGGGATTGCCCTAATTAATGGCAATATATGCCTCCCCCCGAATGGTTTTAGGGCATTTATGTGTTGAGTAACACACAAGTTATTCTTCATCTATGAAAATTTTGCGTGCGCGCTCAGCGCTGGGCTGTCTCGCGATGATGACAGCGCTGGGCACGATAACAGCTTGTTCAGCGGGCCATACAGCGGTGGTAGATACCTCCGGGAACGAAGCCGCCCTGACGGTGGCGTCTAGCTCGGGAGCCACCTCGCTCGACTTCACCACCACGAGTGGGGCCGCCGCGCCCTCGGTGCTGATGGATAACGTCTATGAGACCTTGGTGCGCATCGATGAAGACGGATCCATCACCCCAGGCTTGGCCAAGGACTGGGACATCAGCGAGGATGCGAAGACCTACACCTTCCACCTACGCGATGACGTGACTTTTTCCAACGGCGATCCCTTCACCGCGCAGACCGCCGCCTTTTCCATTAATTACGTCAAAAATGACTGGGCCAACGGCATTTCCTCCGCCATGGACCCGGTCGAAAGCGCCACCGCAGTAGATGACCACACCCTGAAGGTGCGCCTGGCTAAGCCCTCCAACGGCTGGCTGTGGTCCATGGGCACCACCATCGGCGCGATGATGTCGCCTAAGGGCATGGATGACCTCGCAGCGAAGCCTATCGGCACCGGCCCCTACGAGGTGGCGGGATTCTCGCCCTCGGAATTCGTCTCCTTGCACAAGCGCGATGATTACTGGGGTACACCGTCTGAACACGATGTCACGGTGCGCTACTTCCCCGATGCCATTTCCTCGGTCACCGCGCTGCGCTCGGGCGGCGTGGACGTCGTCTGGGGCGTGGGTAACCCGGAAATCCTCGATTCCCTGGATGATTCCATCGATACCAACGTAGGCACCACCAATGGTGAGGTCCTGCTATCGATGAATAATGACCGCGCCCCCTTCGACGATCCGCGGGTGCGGCAGGCCGTGGCCTACGCCGTCGACCGCAAGGCGGCCAATGACATCGTCTGGTCCGGCATGGCCACCGATACCGGCGGCGCGCCCATCCCACCTACCGATCCGTGGTTCGAAGGCAAGAATTACTACGACTTCAACCCGGATAAGGCCCGCTCGCTGCTTGCCGATGCCGGCGCCCAAGGCACCCCGCTCACCATCACCGTGCCTACGCTCTACTATGCCCAGGCCATCTCCGAGCTGCTGTACTCGCAGCTTTCCGATGTCGGATTCGACGTCACCCTCGAAACCGCCGAGTTCCCTGCCGTGTGGCTGGGCCAGGTCCACGGCGCTAAGGACTACCAGATGTCGCTTATCTCCCACGTGGAGGCCCGCGATGTTCCGGCGCTTTTTGGCAACCCGGATTATTACCTGAATTATGATTCCGCCCGCACGCGCGAGCTGCTCGAAAAGGCCGATACCGCGAAACCTGAAGACTATCCCCGCCGCATGACGCAGGTCGTGGACCAAATCATGGCCGATGCCGGCGCGCTGACCGTGATGAATATGCCGAATGTCGTTCTAACGCGCCACGGCATTAGCGGCTTGCACACCGATCAGGTCACCGACGCCATCGTGTTGCGCGATCTCACCGACGACAAGGAGGACCAATGAGTACCTCTCGGGCACAGGCCATAATCCGGCCGCTGCTACGCTTCGTTCTCACGCTTTTTATCGCCTCCCTCATCATCTTCGCGCTGATGCGCGCCGTGCCCGGCAACCCGGCGCGCGTCGCGTTGGGCGTTAATGCCACTGAGGACGCCATCGCCGAGCTCAGCGCAGATCTCGGCCTCGACCGGCCGCTCATCGCGCAATACGGCGAGTGGATGAAGGGCCTTGCTACCGGCGATTTTGGCAAATCGCTGTCCTCGCAGCAGGACATCACCCCGCTGGTTGTGGACCGCCTGCAGGTCACGCTCATCCTCATCGGCCTGGCCATGGCCTTGGCGCTGGCCTGCGCGATTCCCATCGGCATGTGGCTGGCGCATAACCGCAATTCGCGGGTTGCCGGCCTGGTCTCTGCGGGTACGCAGTTGGGCATCGCCGTGCCGAGCTTCTTGGTCGGCATCATCTTGGTGGCCATCTTTGCAGTCCACCTGGGCTGGCTGCCGGCCAATGGTTGGGTTCCGCCGAATCGCGGCGTGGGCGATTTCCTGCGCCACCTGATTCTGCCGGTCATCGCCTTGGCCCTAGTCCAGGGTGCCATGCTCACGCGCTATATGCGCTCCTCGGTGCTCGACGTTATGGACCAGGACTATATCCGCACCGCGCGCTCCCTGGGCGATTCCCCGCGGGAAGCCCTGCACCGCCACGGGCTGCGCAATGCCGCCCTGCCGGTGCTTACGGTCACTGGCCTGCAATTGACCTCGATGGTGGTAGGCGCCGTGGTCATTGAATCCGTCTTCGTCATCCCCGGCGTGGGTTCCATGCTGCTCGATGCGGTCTCCGTGCGCGATCTGACCACGGTGCAGACCCTCGTCATGCTGCTGGTCACCTTCGCGCTGGCAGTAAACATGCTTACCGATGTCGCCTACCGCCTCATCGACCCCCGAATCAAGGCAGGTGACGCGCGATGAAAATGCGTTTTTCTGGTTGGCTAGGCGCCGTGCTCGTCGGCGCGGTCGTCGTAATCGCCCTCGTATCGCTGGTGTGGACGCCGTACGATCCCACCCTCGCCCAGCCGGGTAGCCGGCTATCCGGCCCCACCGCGGATCACATCCTGGGAACGGACCGCTTCGGGCGCGATACCGCCTCGCGCATCATGGCGGGCGCGAAAATCACCGTCTTCGTGGGTCTTATCGCCGTCGGCATCGCAGGTCTTATCGGCATCCCGCTGGGGATTCTCGCGGGCATGCGCCGCGATACCTGGGTAGAAGCGCTGGTCATGCGCGGCGCCGACGTGGTACTCGCCTTCCCGGCGCTTTTGCTAGCCATTATCGCCGGCGCGGTCTGGGGCCCATCGACGCTTACGGCCATGATTGCCATCGGTATTTCCGGCATCCCGTCCTTTGCCCGCGTGGCGCGTTCAGGCACGCTGCAGGTGGTCACGCAGGACTATATCGCCTCCGCCCACATCTCCGCCGTGCCGGGATGGAAGGTGGCGGTGCGCCATGTCCTCCCGAATATCGCGGGCCTTATCATCGTCCAGGCCTCGGTGTATTTTGCCCTCGCCATCCTCGCAGAGGCGGGCCTGTCCTACCTCGGTTTGGGGACGCCTCCCCCGGCCGCCTCGTGGGGCCGCATGCTGCAGGACTCCCAATCGCTGCTGAGCACCGATCCCCTCCAGGCCCTCTGGCCAGGCCTTGCCATCGCCGCCACGGTCTTGGGCTTTAACCTGCTTGGCGATGCCCTCCGTGACGCCCTCGACCCCCGCATGAAAGGAGCCACGCGATGAGCCTTTTAAGCGTGCGCGATCTCAGCCTCAGCGCCTCCGAATCCTCCCTCGTCGGGCCTCTTAACTTCGAGCTCGAGGCGGGCGAAAAGCTCGGCATCATCGGCGAATCCGGCTCTGGTAAATCACTGACCGCGCTGTCCATCATGGGCCTGCTGCCCACGGGCATTTCCGCCACCGGCGAGGTCACCGTGGCCGATCACCAGATCATCGGCGCGCGAGATTCCGCCATCCGCCCGCTGCGCGGCAAGACCATGGCCATGGTCTTTCAAGAGCCCATGAGCGCGCTGGATCCCCTAATGCGCATTAGTGCCCAGCTCACCCACGCCGGCGCACACGATACCGCCGCGGCCCTAGAGGAAGTCGACCTCGACGCCGACCTCGCCTCACGCTTTCCCCACCAGCTCTCCGGCGGGCAGCGCCAGCGCGTCCTCTTAGCCATGGCCATGGCAGGCAGCCCCGACGTGCTCATCTGCGACGAGCCCACCACCGCCCTCGATGCCACCACGCAGGACGGTGTCCTCCGCGTCATCGAGCGCGTTACCGAACAACGCGGCACCGCACTGCTTTTTATCACCCACGACCTCAATGTCATCCAGCGCATGTGCCCGCGGGTGCTGGTCATGCGCGATGGCTACATCGTGGAAGAAGGCCGCACCGAGCGCGTGCTTACTAAGCCCCGCCACGCTTATACCCAAGAGCTGGTCTCGGCCTCACAGCCGCCAGACTTCGCCCTCACCCCGGCGGGCGAGGGGAAGGATGTGGTGGTATTGGAGGGCATCGGCAAGCAGCATGGCTCCCAGGCCGCGCTGGCGGGAATCGATCTCCGCGTGCGCCGCGGCGAGCGGCTCGGCATCGTCGGCGGCTCCGGTTCCGGCAAGACCAGCCTGCTGAAGATCGTGGCTGGACTGGATGCCCCGACCTCTGGAACCAGCACCGTGGACGGGCGCGTGCAGATGGTTTTCCAAGACCCGCAAGGTTCACTGAACCCGCGGCTGAAGATCTGGAAATCCATCGCCGAGGCCATGCCCGGGCGCCTATCCAAGGCCGAGCAGCGCGAGCGCGCCGCCGCCGCACTGGAAGAAGTGGGAATTTCCGGCAAAGCGCTCGACCGCTATCCCCACGAGTTTTCCGGCGGGCAACGCCAACGCATCTCCATCGCCCGCGCGCTGTGCGGCGAACCGGATATTCTACTTGCCGATGAAGCCGTCTCCGCCCTCGATATGTCCGTGCAAGCCCAGGTGCTGGAATTGCTCGCCCGCCTCATTGAGGATCGCGGGCTGACCCTGCTATTTGTCACCCACGATCTCTCCGTGGTGCGCGGGCTCTGCGATAGGGTCGCCGTGCTCAACCGCGGCGAACTGGTCGAACACGGGCCCACCGAGCGCGTGTGGTCGAAGCCCGAGAGCGACTACACCCGCCGGCTCATCGCCGCCGCAGGGCAATAAATTCCCACGGCGTAAGGTGGTTGCGGTAGACGTTTTTAGCGAAAGGAGTCCCACAGGCTCGTGAGCACCGACCACCCTATCCCGCAACGCCCCAGCACCACCCAGTTGCTGACCGCCTTTAATACCGCCTCCGTGCGCTGGCCCGGTGCCCTGCGCGCGGCCCTGGCACTGCTGATTCCCGGCACCTTCGCCCTGCTCACCGGCCACGACTACGCCATCCTGCTGCTGGCCACCGGCGCCTTCGCCGTTATTTTCGGCGAAGGCCACCCCTTTCGCACCCGGCCCCGCGTCATCCTCACCGCTGGCTTAGCCCTGACCACCGTGGCGACCGTGGGCGTGCTGGTCGGCCACCTCATTTTCGTCCCCGGGCACGGGCACTGGTGGCTGCTGCTCGCCGGGTTCTATTCCCTCCTGCTCGCCGCGCTGTGCGGCTTTGCCCAGAACGCGCTGCGCCTACCGCCGCCAGGCGCCTTCTTCCTCGTCTTGGTCGGCGGCGGCTCGGTGATGCTGGCACGGACGGATACCAGTGTTAGCCAGCTGTTCTTCTGGTCCCTGACCGGCGTGCTGGCCAGCCTGATTCTGGGCATGGCGCCCGCGCTCATTGATGTGCACGGCCCCGAGCGCCGCGCCGTCGCCGCCTTGGAAAAGGCCACCGCTGCGTTTGTTTCCGGCGAGGATGATTCCCTCGCCCGCCACCACCAGGCCCAAACGGCGCTCTCAACGGCCTGGCAAGCGCTTGCCGATGCCGGCATTATCCGCGGCGGCCGCATCATCAACTCGGCAGCCGCGGGCCTGGTGGATCGCACCTTGCAGGCCCAAGGGCGCATCGTCGCGCATAACCGCGCGCTGGACTTGGGTTCTTCTTCCGATCTGCTGACTGATTACGCCACCGATGTGGACCCGCACCGCACCGCTATCCCGCACACCCGCCCCACCGGGCGCTACCGCATCTACCGCGCCGCGGTGCGGGATTCGCATGCCATGGTGACCACGCAGAAGATTGTGTTGTCTGCCGCTATTACCACGGTGGTCAGCCTGTCTTTAGGTTTTGACCGCCCAGACTGGGGCGTGGTCTCCGCCTTTCTCATGCTGCAGTGGGGACCAGACCACGTCGCCGGCACTGTCCGCGGTATCCACCGCATGCTCGGTTCCATCGTCGGCGTCATGCTGTTTTCTATCTTCCACTACTTCGGCGTGTCCGGGTGGAGCTTGCTGGTAGCCCTCGCCGCCTGCCAATTCTGCGCGGAAATTTTCGTGGCCAAAAACTACGCCATCTGCGTCATCTTCTCCACCCCGCTCGCGCTGCTGATGGGCAATTCCGCGCAGCGCCCCCTCTGGCCCACCATCCAGGCGCGCATCAGCGAGGTCCTCATCTCCATCATCGTGGCCACCATCGTGCTGTGGTTCTGGCAGCGTTCCGCGCCCGTCCGCAACCAGCACCGCTTGCAAACCCGCGCCATGGAATCCATGTCCACCCTGCTCGGGCTGCTGTTTATCAATACTCCCGAAGAGGTCCTCGCCAGCCGCCGCGACCTGCAATACGAGTTGTTATCCGAGCGCCGCGCCATGCAATCCCTCGCCGCCGATAACCCCGCCACCGCCCGCGAATTGTGGCAGCGGCACATCGCCATCCAGCACGCGGGCTATTTCTTGCTCGACTATTGCTCCACGCACCCGTTCAGGATGGCAAGCAGGGAGGAGCTAGATGGCATCGTCAAGCAGATTCACGCCGCGCATGCCCAAACGCGCTAGCTTGTGGAATGCGTCGCGGTACTGAACAATTGAAGCCACTCCCCCTCGCCGATCTAAGGACACCGTGACTTCTTCCTCCCGCGCCTACAAGCGCTCCCTCGAACCGCACGATAAGGGCAGCGCCGTCGGGCTCTACCCGCACAATATGCACCCCGGGCTGGTGCCTGGCATCAGCGTTGAGGACCAACGCAACCGCTTCGGCCTGGATAAATCGCTATTTTCCATCACCGCCGTCCTCATCGTGGCCTTTATTATGTGGGGCATCACCATGCTCGATAACCTGGCCGCCGCCTCCTCCACGGCCTTTAACTGGGCCATCACCAATACAGGATGGCTGCTGAATATCACCATGCTGCTGGCCACCGTGACCATGGCCTATATCGGGTTCTCCCGCCTCGGCCGTATCAAGCTTGGCACGGATACGGAAACGCCCGAATTCAGCTACTTCAGCTGGGTAGCGATGATGTTTGGCGCCGGCATCGGCGTCGGCATCTTCTTCTACGGGCCCTCCGAGCCGCTATCGCACTACCTCAGCCCTCCCCCGCACACCGTGGATAACGGCAGCTCCGTCGAGGCACTGCACCAAGCCATGGCCCAATCGCACTTCCACTGGGGCATTTCCCCGTGGGCGGCCTATGCTTTGGTTGGCGCCGCGATTGCCTATTCCTCCTACCGGCGCGGGCGCGTACCCCTCATTTCTTCCATCTTCCAGCCGCTCTTCGGCTCCCGCGCCACGGACGGCCCGCTGGGCAAGCTTATCGATGTCATGGCGCTTATCGCCACCCTCTTCGGTACCGCCGCTACCCTGGGGCTTTCTGCTATTCAAATCGGCCAGGGCGTCAGCATCATTCGCGGCGCGGGCCCCATGACCAATTCCGCACTCATCATCGTCATAGCCGTCTTAGGCTGCGCGTTTATCATCTCTGCGGTCTCTGGCGTCGCGCGCGGCGTGCGCTACCTGTCCAATATCAATATCACCTTGACCTTGGGGCTTGTCGCTTTCGTTTTCTTGGTCGGGCCCACCCTATTGCTGCTGAACCTGATTCCTTCGGGCATCGTGACCTATATCGATCAATTTCTGCCCATGATGGCCAAGGATTTGTCCTGGGGCGATGAGACCATTGAATTCCAGTCTTACTGGACGGCGTTCTACTGGGCCTGGTGGATTGCGTGGACGCCGTTTGTGGGCATGTTCGTCGCCCGCATCTCCCGCGGCCGCACCATTCGCGAATTCGCCGCCGTGACCATCTTCGCCCCCACCGCCATCTTGGCGCTGGCCTTTACCATCTTTGGTGGCACCGCCATTTCCTTCAACCAGGACGGCGTAGAGGGCTTCGACGGTGAATCCTCCAATGAGCAGGTGCTCTTTTCGATGTTCCAAGACCTCCCCCTTGGCAGCATCACCCCATTTATCCTTTTGGTCATTCTCTCGGTCTTCTTTGTCACCTCGGCCGACTCCGCCTCCGTGGTCATGGGCACCATGTCCTCCAAGGGTGACCCAACCCCGAATAAGCTCATCGTCATCTTTTGGGGTCTGTGCATGATGGGCATCGCCATCGTCATGCTGCTGACCGGCGGCGAAGACGTCCTCACCGGCCTTCAAAACCTCACCATCCTGGCAGCGCTGCCCTTCTGCCTCGTGCTGTTGACCATGATGGTGGCGTTCATCAAGGATCTGCGCTCTGATCCGATGTTCATCCGCCGCACCTATGCCCGTTCGGCGATGGACAATGCGGTCATGCGCGGCATCGCAGAGCATGGCGATGAATTCGAGTTCACCGTCCAGCACGCCGAGGACGGACGCGGGGCCGGGCATGACTTCGATTCCGCCGCGGACCGCTATACCGAGTGGTACCAACGCACCGACGAAGAAGGCCGAAACGTCGACTATGACTTCGAAACCGGTAAATGGTCCGATGGATACGACCCAGAAAATGAGGAGAAATAATGGGGCTTCCCAGCGATGTCGTTCTCGATGGCTACACCCTCATCGAGCAGCACGAGATTGACCACGAATTCTTATTGCGCGGCTCACCACTTAGCACGAACACTCCCTTGCTCTTCGCCGCCGCCATCGCCGGCATCGCGCTCGTGGCCGCCAGCTTATTTCTCCGCGGGCGCGGCCGTGTCATCGCCGGTGTACTGGGCGCGGTGCTCGCAGTCAGCAAGCTGTGGTGGATGCCCTTCGCCTTGGCTCGGCACTTCGATGACAGCCAGGTCTTTGGCTATACGCTCAAGTACTTCCCGCAGTACTGGCCGGTAGCCTCCATCATTGTCGGCGCCATCGCCCTCATTGGCCTCGCCTCTGCCGTTATCCGCCGGCCTTAGCCGCCGAGCACGGCACCTGCAGCGACCTACCCACTACTCTGGCGCGCTCGCGCAGTTCACAGGGATGAATTATTTCTGCACGCCGGCTGCCTCTCGCATGGCCCTGGTTTGTGCGGAAGGATGCTCGTTTTCGGTGGCCAGGCGCTCGAAAGCCACGGCGGCGAGCGCTGCTGCCTGCATACCGAGCACGGAGTCATCAAAACGCATCATCGGCGAGTGATTCCACTCGCGCTGGTTCTCGGGCGTCGAAGGGTTGGCCGTGCCCATCCACATAAACGTGCCCGGCACTTGGGAAAGGACATAGCCGAAGTCCTCAGAGGCCATCATCGGGGCCTCGAAAGGCTGCATATTTTCCGCGCCAAACATCTGCCCCCACAGCGTGGCGGCAAATTGGTTCTCCCGCGGGTTCGTCTTCGTCGTGGGATACAGCACCTCGAAATCCACCTGCGCGGTGCACCGGTGCGAGGCAGCCACCGAGCTGGAGACCTCGGTGATCATTTGGCGGACGGCGTCGATCTTTTCGTCGCGAAGAACGCGCACCGTCGCCCCCAGCGCCGCGCGATCCGGAATCGCGTTATACGCACCATTGCCCGCCCACAGGTTGGTCACGGTGATCACGATGGGCTCCAGCGCATCGAAGCGGCGCGTCAGCGCGGTCTGCAGCGCCATCTGAATTTCCGCCAGCGCCGCGACGGGGTCGATGGCATCGTGCGGGCGGGAACCGTGCCCGCCCTTACCCAGCACCGTAATGGTCAGGTTGGACGAGCTTGCCATCATCGGCCCGGGAACATAGTGGAACGTGCCCCGATCCTGCGGGCCCACGTGCAGGCCGTAGGCGGCGATTGGGCGTCGGCCAGCGGCATCGAGCACGCCTTCCTCAATCATCGGCTGCGCACCGCCGGGGCCTTCCTCGCCGGGCTGGAACATAAAGGTGACATCGCCATGCAGCTCCTCACGGTGCTCACACAGCATGCGCGCGGCCCCAATCAGCCCCGCGGTATGTAGGTCATGGCCGCAGGCGTGCATGTATTCATTGATCGACGCAAAGGGGCTTCCGGTCTGCTCATGCACCTCCAGCGCGTCCATATCCGCGCGCAACAGCACCGAAACCGGCCGCTCGCCGCGCTTGCCGCCACGCAGCACCGCCACCACGGAGCTGAGATCCTGCCCCACATGGATCTCGAGCGGCAGGCCCTCGAGCGCCTCAAGGACTTTTTTCTGCGTGCGCGGCAGGTGCAGCCCGATTTCCGGGTGACGGTGCAAATCGCGCCGAATTTCCTGCAGGTCCTCCACCATGTTTTCGCCCATGTCCTGAAAAATCTCCGTCGCCTGCTGCTTGCCGATGCGCGCCCTTGTCACCGGCAGCGGCGGCAACTCCTGCGCTTGGCGCGGCGCGGACTTACGTCCGGGGTGGTTGGGGCGAACAATTTTCGTGGGATCAGTCATGTGGGCTCCTTTACTCGCTGTCATATTCGACAATACCGCAGGTTATCCACAGGGTGAATGGACGGCGAGGCATCAGGTGTGACGCGTGGGGCGAGTTATCCACAGGCGGGGTGGCGCGGGCTTTCCCGCGGGTGGACGGGGGCTTAACCTCGCAGGCATGACCCGCTTGCAAGAATATGCCCGCCAATTAACCTCGCCGATGGAGCTTCTCGGCGAGGTATTCGGCCTTGCCGAAACGGACCTGCGGCGGTTTGGCATTTCCCGGCAGGAATCGCGCGAATTGCTGCTGCTTGCCGATGCCTACTTCGGCCCCACCTCCTTCACCCGCCGCCAGCGCACCTGCCGGGCGACGAAGCACTGCTTAACCACGCTCAAGTTGATTGAAAAATACGTCTCCCGCACCAAGACGAAGCGGGATGCCTGGGCGCTGCGGGCAGAGTTGTGTGGGACTTCGGGGGACATCGACAAGCTGGCGCGCACCCGGCTCAAGGAAATGTATCCTCCCCGTCAGCCCCAGCGCGGGGTGCGTATGACCCGGCGCAAAGGCGGGCCCTCCACGCTGTCGATTACCGGCGATTCCGATTTCATCGCCGACCTGCATTCCACCATTGGGGAGGATTCCCCGCTCGAGGCCGTCGATCGCATCTTCTTCCGCGGTGGCGCCACGCGCCCGGTGGCTAGCACCAATATCGTCATCCACCTCGATGAGATGGACAAGATCTTAAGCGGTGGCGGCGAAGAGGTCACGCTGCAGATGACCAATGGCGCCGAGATTTCCGGGGCCAAGTTGGTGGAGAAAAAGCTTGCCGAGGTCGGCCTTGTCACCCTCATTCACCCCTTCGAGGGCCCAGTCAACCTCTATAGAACCTCGCGGTTCGCCTCCGAAAAGCAGCGGCTGATGGCCGCCGCTGAAAACCCCTCCTGCCCGTGGACGGAGTGCAATTATCCGGCCGATAAATGCCAAGTCCACCATCTCCAGGCGTGGAAGCACGGCGGCGAGACGAATATGGACAACTTGACCATTTCTTGCCCCTATCACAACGGCGTCAATGACGATGACCCGCACGCCCCACCGGTGCGCGGCCGCCTGCATCGCCATCGCGGCCGCATCGAATGGCTTCCGCCCTGGGCCTCGCCGCCCAGCTAAGTGCCGCCTTTACTTGATTCGATTGAGCCGGGCCCGAGAAGTTCTGCGGTTCCTAAGTAAGTGGCTCCTTTTCCTACCGTTGCTCTTCTCATTGCCGCCGATAGCAACCGCTGGTTTAGCGGTTGCCGGTTTGGCATGCCATAAGCCTTCTACCCTGCGGAGCGTATGCTGTGAGACCCGTGCACCGTGGGAACCGTGTGCCATGAGACCCGTGCGCCGTAAGGCTCGCGCGCCATGGGAACCGTATGCCAAGAGACAGGACGCCCTGGGGTCCGGCCGCCGTAGCATCTTTGTGCCGCCGGTGCGCTGTGGTGTGTCCTCAACGCTGGGTGGTGGCTAAGTCACGGCCTTGGCGCGGTGGTAGATGTTCGCGAGCGACCAGTGGTTAGCTGGGTAGGAGGCTTTATGCTTCGAGGAGGCTGCGGCCGAAATAATCGGATTCATCGGCAATGCCGGGAAGCGCGTAGAAGTAGCCGCCGCCGTAGGGGCGGATATAGTCAGCCAGCGGTTCGCCTTCGAGGCGTTTTTGCACCGTAATGAACTGTCGTTCCAGGTCCTGCTGGAAGGAGATGAAGACCAGCCCCACGTCGAGGGTGCCGTTATCGCGCACGCCGTTGTCGTAATTATAAGCGCGGCGCAACATAAGTTGGTCAGCGGTTTCTGGGGTGCGGGGGTTGGCCAGGCGGATGTGGGCATCGGTGGGAATGACATCGCCGGTGGCGTCGTCGAGGTAATCCGGCTCGGCGTGCTCGTCGCCGCCCGATAACGGGCCGCCCGTTGCGCGGTCGCGGCCGAAGATTTGCTCCTGCTCAGCAATGGAAATGCGATCCCAAAACTCGGTGTACATGGCAATAAGCCGCACCGCCATATAGCTGCCGCCCGTGGCCCAGGCAGGCTCATCCGAACCGGCCCACACGAGCGAATCGTAGTCATCGGGGCCAGGATTGACGATGCCATCCTTAAACCCCAGGTGATTGCGCTGCGTACCCGATGGCCGCGGCGAGTTCATATAACCATTTTGCCGCCAGCGCACCGCCACATCGCCGCGCGTATGTCGCAATATATCGCGCAGGGCGTGGAGAACGGTATCGCGTTCATCGGCGCAAATCTGCAAGGCTAAGTCACCGTGGCACATTTCTTCTTGCAGGGTGTCATCGGCAAACGATTCCATCGCGCTCAAGTGCGCGGGCTTGTGGGCGGCAAGGCTGAAGCGGTCATCGAAAAGCGAATCGCCCACCGCGAGGGTGATGGATAAGTGATCGGCCGGCAGCTCTGGGCCCAACTCGCCCGAATCCATCGCCGGATAGGCAATTCCGTCGGGGGCGAGCGTGCCACCTGCGGTTAAGATGCGCGCCCTTTCACTTAGCGTGCGCAGGAGCTTGTCCAAACGGGCTTTTGTCTTCACCTGCACGTCCAGCGCCACTATTTCCGAGTATTTCTGCGGGGGATTGATGATGCCTTGCTGGTGTTCGCCGTGAAAATCCAGCGCGCCCGGCTGATCCAAGGAGTCGGTGGATTCCAACGGAAGCGAGGGGGACTCAGCTTCTGCTCCCGGGGCTGCGCCGACGGCCGCGGAGGCGGCGAGGCCAGATAAAAAGGAGCGGCGGGAAAAGTTAAACGGGCACGGCACTAGTTCATCCTCCGGATAACGGTCATGGTGGCAACCGGGGCGAGCAGCTCATTCGCCTTGGCGACGCCCGCCTGCAAACGCAAGCGGTCCTCCTGCGGCCAGTCCGCAAAAGCGACGCTAGGCGCACCACCGTATTTATCGTCGAATTCCTCAGCAAGGGCGTCCAAGTCCGCGAGCTGGTCGTAGATGGGCTCGGTGTCTAAGCCGCGATCCTCGACCAAAGAGCGCACGGGATCCAACGTCACCCGCGTCGATGTAATAACCCCGCGCAGGGCGGAAGGAAGGGCATGGGCGCCGAAATCGCACTCGCCGCGCAGGTCAAAGCGCTCGAACTCCTCCATCACCTCATGCGCGCGCAGCCCATAATCCGGGGCGGGGATGGCGAAATGGGAGGTATCGAGGGCGTGGGCGGTTTTGTCGGTGGCATCGGCAAGCGCGGTGGCGGGCAGGGTGGCATCGCTGGGCGGGCGGTTGGACCACAGGATGCGCTCGATGTCTTCGTAGCCCTCCAAATCCGGGCCCGGCCACTCCGCGCTGGAATCGTCGAAGGAACGGTAATACTCCAAGTAGTCGAGGTAGGCGGCTCGGGCGGCGGAGCGGGAGGAGGAGGTGGCATCGGCAAGCGCATGCGCACGCTTTTGCAGCTCCGGCACGCGCTTTTTCTGGTTTTCTGCCTGCTTGATGGACACCGCGGCGACCTCGTGATCCGTAATGGGAACCATCTTGGGAGCATCAGCCACGGTAGAGCCCGCCACCGTGAAATCATCCGACTCCACCGCGGAATCGTTGTGAAATACACAGGTCAGGTGGTAGGTTCCATCCTCCAGCTGGGGGTTCCACTCGCGGATGGCGGGGGTACCGATACGCTCGAGGACCTGGTAGGCATTACCCTTGTCATCTGAAACATAGACCGTGAGGGCAAGCCCGGTGGTGTTATTGATCTTCCATTTCGCCTCGCCCTGCACGTCCTCAGGCACCGGGCAGGAATACACATCGCGCACGGCGAGCTCGCGCATGGGTTGCTCGTCGCTGTGCCCGCCGAGCCTCGCCTGGGCAGCCGTTTGCGGGATGGAAAGCCCAACGGCGAGCGCGAATGCAATGGCGAAACGGGAAATCTTCATAACTTAGAACGGCAGGTTCTTCAAATCTAGGCCGGGGTGACCGCTCATGAACCAGCCGATGATGCCGGCGGCGATGCCCAGTGCGGCGAGGATGCCGATGATGCCTGCCTTGGAGGACCCGGAAGCGGCGTGGTTGGTGTCCGGCTGCTGGGCCTTATCCAGCGTGGTCACGGCGGGAACGCCCTGCTCGGTGACCTTGGTGTCATTCATGCCATCGACAACCGGCTTCAGATTGGTGCCAGCGCGTGAGGTGTCATCCACGCGCTCTACGGAGTCATAATCTTCTGCGACAGTGCCATCGGTTTCATTGAGGAAGAGCTTCGGAGCCTTATCTGCAGCCGCAAAGTCGAACATGCCGGTGAGCGCACCTGCGCGGTCATCGAAGGAATCGCCGCCCAAGCGGCCGAGGCCCCAGTTGTCCTGGATGAACTGGGTTACCGAGGTCTGCTCGGTATAGGTGGAATCGATGTGGTTGGTCTTGGCGTAGGGGGATACAACCAGCAGCGGCTGGCGGGTGCCGGGTCCGCACTGGCCGTTCTTATCGCCCTTGATGCCTACCTTTGCGGCAGCGGCGGTGCAGATTTCCTTATCCTGGTGCGGGTCGGCGGAGCCATTGAGGATTTCCGGCGCCTTGTGGTCGTACCAGCCATCGGAATCGTCGTAAGCGATGACGACGGCGGTGGAATCCCACTCCGGGGAGTTTTGCAGCTCGTTGATGTAGTGGGTGATAAACGCCTGCTCATCCAGTGGGTTGGAGTAGCCGGCGTGGCCATCCTGGTAGTTGGCGGCCTTGAGGAAGGACACGGAGGGCAGGTTGCCCTGCTCGATGGCGGTATCGAAGTCCGCGAGGTCGTACTGGTGGTTTGCCTGGTCGGTCTTGCCAATCATGTCATCGCTGGACGGGGCCAGGTGGTGCGGGTTGGCGGTAGAGGCGTAGTACTGGAACGGCTCGTGGTGCGGGTTGTAATCCGTCTGGTTCTGACCGGTCAGCGTGGTGTGCGAAGAACCGCAGCGGGCGCGAGAGTCCTTCGTCGCCTCATCGGTGGGGCGGAATCCGCCTTGGAACCAGCCCCAGGTGACGTCCTTATCGTTGAGCTGGTCACCGATGTTCTTGGAGTGCATCGCGGTGACCTGGTTGGTACCGGCGGAGGACTTATTGGAGCAGTCATCGAAAAGCGGGTCCGGGTCGCCCACCACGGTGGCAGTGCTGCCGTCCTCGGATACGCCGGCCAGGGCGTGGTTCTTGCCATCTTCGATTTTCTGCTGGTCACCCGTGGCTGGGTCGTGCATGGTGGCATCCGCGACGGTGCCGGAAATCAGGTTCAGCGCTCCCGGGGTGGAGGGGCCGAAGATGGTGGAAAAGCTGTTGTCATTCAGCGCGAAGTTCTGCGCGTAGTTCCACATGCCGGTCACGGTATTGCCGTCGTAGTATCCCATGGTCATGCCGGGGGTGGCGTACGAGCCTTCGCCATACTTATCGATGTCCGTGGACACCGTCTCCGGGAACTTGTCCATCTTGCCGCCGTTGTAGGCTTCCTGCTCATCGGCGTAATGGTGGTTCTGGTCCGTGGTCACGGCGTGTTCGGGAGCGATGCGGAAGGGCTTGATGGAGTTGGGGTTCTTCTCCCCCAGCAGGTCAGTATTTTCGAGGTTTTCTGCCCGAGGGGTGTCGTCCTTGGCGGTGAATTTGGGGGCGGGCTTCTCGCTGCCCTGGAGTTTCTCGTCGTCGTTATTTGCGGCGTGGGGGTAGGTGCCGAAGTAGTGGTCGAAGGAAATGTTTTCGGAGTAAATGACCACGACGTGATCGATGGGGGTCTTGGTTTCGGCCTGTGCGATACCGGGGGCCAAGAAAGTTGTGGCAGCGGCTGCGGCGCACACTGCCACAGCGCGAGAGCGAAGCTTCATCTTATTTTCCGCCTTAAGTTAAACGAGTGAAACAAAGAGGGAGAAAGTGGCTGTGGCTCGCCGAAGAGTCATCGGTCGCTTTCGAATCGAAATTAAACGCCGCGAAACCATAAACCGCAAACACTCAAAATGGGCATTCCCAGTCTCAGGAATGCCCTATAGGTGCAGCTCAGCCTCGCTTTTAGGCGGCGGCCACCGCGGAGATTGTTAACTGAAAGTTAAGGTACTATTACGCTGCGCTTTCCAGTGCCTAGTCGTCCCCGTCGGTCGACAGTGCCGCCACAAAGGCCTCCTGCGGCACCGACACGGAGCCCAAGGTCTTCATGCGCTTTTTACCCGCCTTCTGCTTTTCCAGCAGCTTGCGCTTACGCGAAATATCGCCGCCGTAGCACTTGGCCAACACGTCCTTGCGCATGGCGCGGATGTTTTCGCGGGCGATGACCTTGGTGCCAATAGCCGCCTGGACGGGGACCTCGAATTGCTGGCGCGGGATGAGCTCTTTGAGCTTCTTGGTCATCTTATTGCCGTACCACTGGGCGGAATCGCGGTGGATGATGGCGGAGAAGGCATCCACCGGGTCGCCGTTGAGGAGGATATCCACCTTAACGAGGTCCGATTGCTGCTCACCGGCCTCCTCATAGTTGAGCGAGGCGTAGCCCTTGGTGCGGGATTTCAACATGTCGAAGAAATCAAAGATGATTTCGCCCAAGGGCATGGTGTAGCGCAGCTCCACGCGGTCTTCGGACAGGTAATCCATCCCGCCCATCTGGCCACGCTTGGATTGGCATAGCTCCATCGTCGGGCCGACGAACTGCTCGGGCACGATGACGGTCATGGAAACAATGGGCTCGTAGACCTCATTGAGCTTGCCTTCCGGCCAATCTGAAGGGTTGTGAACCCAGCTTTCCTCGCCGTCTTCTGCCACCACGCGGTAGGTCACGGACGGGGCGGTAGAAATCAGGTCGAGTCCGAACTCGCGCTCCAGGCGGTCGCGGGTGATTTCCATGTGCAGCAGGCCCAAGAAACCGCAGCGGAAGCCAAAGCCTAGGGCGACGGAGGTCTCGGGTTCGAATGTCAAGGAGGCATCGTTAAGCTGCAGCTTTTCCAGCGCATCGCGCAGGTCGGGGAAATCGGCCTGGGAGATGGGGAAAAGCCCGGAATAGACCATCGGGTCAGGGTCCTTGTAGCCCTTCAGCGGGGTCTCGGCGCCGCCGTGGGACCAGGTAACGGTATCGCCCACCTTGGTCTCGCGCACGTCCTTCACGCCGGTAATCAGGTAGCCCACCTCGCCAGGGCCCAATCCCTCACACTTTTGCATCGTGGGCGAGACGATGCCGATTTCCAGCAGCTCGTGGTTGGCGTTGGTGGACATCATCGTCACCTTCTGGCGCGGGGTGAGCTTGCCGTCCACCATGCGGATATAGGTCACCACGCCGCGGTAGGTGTCATAGACGGAGTCAAAAATCATCGCGCGCGCGGGGGCATCGGGAGTGTGCTCCGAGGAGGGCGGCGGCACCAACTCGCAGACCTTATCGAGCAGCTCGACCACGCCCTCGCCGGTCTTGCCCGATACCTTCAGCACTTCCTCGGGCTCGCAGCCGATGATATTGGCGATTTCCAGCGCGTACTTTTCCGGATCCGCCGCAGGCAGGTCGATCTTATTGAGCACTGGGATGATTTCCAGGTCATTTTCCATCGCCAGGTACAGGTTGGCGAGGGTTTGGGCTTCGATGCCCTGGGCGGCATCGACAAGCAGAATGGCGCCTTCACACGCCTCGAGCGCACGGGAGACTTCGTACGTAAAGTCCACGTGGCCGGGCGTGTCGATCATCTGCATGACGATCTGCTCGCCTGCCGATGCCCCAGATTGCGGCACCCACGGCAGGCGCACGTTCTGCGCCTTAATAGTAATGCCGCGTTCGCGCTCGATATCCATGTTATCGAGGAACTGGTCACGCATATCGCGCTCCGCAACCACCTTAGATAGCTGCAGGATGCGGTCTGCCAGCGTCGACTTTCCGTGGTCGATGTGAGCAATAATGCAGAAATTACGGATCCGGGAGGGATCCGTAAACGTCGTGGCCGCAAAGTTTTCAGACATACGTCTACAATAGTCGACATGAATTCCGGCATGCTCACCCGTCTGCGCGAGGCGCTCGGAATCAGCGAGCGCGAGCCCGTGGACTCCGGCCTCAACCGCATCAACTCCCAGTTAGGGCTGGATAGGTCCACCCACAACCACGAGCCGCGCAAGGCCGCCTCCATCCAGGTCGAGGCCACCGCGGCGCACCCCCGCTCCATCTTCTTCTCCCCCGATATGGATGGCCAGGCCGATTCCGGCGAGGTGGTATGGGTGTGGACGCCATCGGAAGGCAAGCAGTCGCCTCCCCGCGAGCGCGCCATCTTGGTGATCGGGCGCACCCGCACCACCGTGACGGGCCTGCTCATTTCCGCCAACCCGGAGCATGCGCTTGACGATGCCTGGCTCGAAATCGGCAGCGGCGAATGGGACGCCTCCGGGCGCAATTGTTGGGTGCGCTTGGACCGTTTATTGGAGGTTTCCGAGGAGCAGGTGCGCCGCCAGGGCATCCTTTTTCCAGAACGCAGGTTCGAACGGATTGCGAACCGCTTGCGCTCGCGCTATCACTGGGCGTAGCTCAGCGGCGTGGCGGCGGCAGACTTGGCTGATGCGCGGTTGCGCTGCTACTATGTGCAAGTTACTTACTTTCCGGGCGCGTTGGTCGGGGCGGGCAGGACCTTGGGTTCGCTCTTCGAATACCAACGCCGAGCGCTTCTCCACGCTTAGTGGGGATCACGGGACACGTCCGGCGGGTTTGTTTCTGAATCAATCATCTTCGATTATCAAGAGGTATTTTCATGGCTAATATCAAGTCCAAGCAGAAGCGCGTTCTGACCAACGAGAAGTCTCGTCAGCGCAACAAGAGCGTACGTTCCGCGGTTCGCACCGAGATCCGCAAGTTCCACGCAGCCGTAGAGACTGGTGACAAGGCTGCAGCTGAAAAGCAGCTGCGCGTCGCTTCCCGTGCGCTGGATAAGTCCGTTTCCAAGGGCGTCTTCCACCGCAACGCTGCTGCCAACAAGAAGTCCGGTTTGGCCACCGCCTTCAACAAGATGGACTAGTAACTAGCCTTCTTGTCTCCCCCGAGCAAAGCGCTGCCTGTGTGCAGCGGCTTGTTCGGGGGATTTTTATTGCGCCGAGGTGGACCTAGGCTAGGTCATCATCGAAGTAGGCCTCGAAGATCTTGCCTGCATCCGCATAGGCCACCGACAAAGATGTACGGCCATGGGTTTCGACGAAAGTCTGGATGGCGGTTTGAAACTGCGTGTGGATGATATTGACCGTCGGAATGAGCCTCAGATCCGAGGCCTTCCACCCTTCGCGCGCTTGCAATGCCCGGCGGATGTGCATCATGACGCGTTCGTTTCGGCGCCAATACATGGACAATAACTTCCCGTCTTGGGAAAGCGCCTGGGCGGTTAATTGGGAAATCTCCGGGAAATGATCGTTACCCACGGCGTGATCAAATTCCGCATTCGCCATGATGGCAGAATCCTCCCGCAGGCTACCCGTGGGCAGGCCTGCGGCGAAGTTCTGCAATTGCTGGTCGAACTTTTCCGAAACCTCTGGGCCCAGAACCGCCGATTCCTTATCCTTGACGTAGTTAAAAAGGGTGCGCCGCGATATCCCTACGTCTTGTGCAAGCTCTTCCATGGTGAACCCGTCATATCCGTGGTCAATGACGAGCCGCAGTGCTGCGACGCGGATTTCTGAAATGCGCGGCATACTCTCTCCCCTCTTCCTCACGATATTCAACCCGTGGAAACCCAACTATTCAACCCCATAAATATGGTATTTTTCTTCACCTTATAGTCTTTCTGCCCACCACGAAAAACCGACCCTTGGTAGGCTTGCCTAACCGTCTTAAATCACCGAAGTTACAGCATGTCAATACGACGTTCCCAGCCCACGACGGCAAAGCAGGCGCCTACTCAAACGCTAAGACAGCTACTGAAGCAGGCGCTTGATCGCCGGGACATTTTACGCTGTAGCAACCAGTTTATGGGCTTATACGTTCGAAAGGGTGATGGTGTTCGTGTCTGCGGGGGGCGGCTAAGATAAGTCACCAATGAACAACGTCAAGCCTCTGGTGAAATGGGCCGGCGGAAAACGCCAGCTCTTGCCGCATATTCACGCCGCCCTGCCCGCTGGGACGCCGCGGCGTTATTATGAACCCTTCATCGGCGGCGGAGCGGTTTTATTTTCGCTCACCCCGGCCTCAGCGCGGGTCAATGACCTCAACTCGGAGCTGATTAATTTATATGAGGTAGTGCGCGAAGGTGTCGACGAGCTCATCGGCTTGGTATCGACGTATCCGAACGACGCGGACTTTTTCTACCAGCTGCGCGCGGTGGACCGGGATGCGGAACGATTCGCGGCGCTTTCTGCCACCGAGCGCGCCGCGCGGACGCTGTATCTGAATAAGACCTGCTATAACGGCCTGTACCGGGTAAATTCCGCGGGGCAATTCAATGCGCCTTTTGGACGCTATAAAAACCCCACTATCTGTGATGCGGATACGCTGCGCGGGGTCCACCGGTATTTTCGGGACAATGACGTTACCTTCACGCAGGGCGATTTCGCTGCGGCGGTGGCAGGTGCTGGTGAGGGAGACTTTGTCTATTTCGATCCGCCCTATGACCCGGTCAACGTCACCAGTTCCTTTACCGGTTATCAAAAGGGCGGTTTTGACCGCGCGGAACAAGAGCGATTGAAGGCGGTGTGCGATGACCTCGATGCCCGCGGGGTGAAGTTCCTCCTCTCTAATTCCGCCACGGAGTTCATCCGCGACCTCTACGCGGATTTTTCCATCGACACCGTTGCGGCCACCCGCGCCATCAACTCCGTGGGATCGCGCCGCGGCAAGGTAGATGAAGTGCTCGTGCGTAACTACGAGGTGGGCCATGAGTAAAGTACCGAGCGCCCAAGAACAGCGGGAGCTTCGCACGCTGTTCGGTGTCCCAGAGGGCGAAAAGCTTGGCCTCGATGATTGGGGCTGGCTGCGCATCGTGGCCTCGGGGTGTGGCGAGCAGCTAGAAGAAAAAGGATACTTCTACCTCACGGCCAAAGAGCTAAAGGAGCTCTCCGGCCGGGAGCCGCGGCTGATGGCCAAACACGACTTTTCCACCTCTCGGCCGTGGATTTTCAAGGAATTGGGGCTTGGGATTCTCCCGGTTAGCCGCAGCGAATACTTTGTCGGGCCATTGGACCTGTATGAACAGTTCCCGGAGCCCACCCACGCCGGGGCGGGTTCCGTGCGCACGCTGGACATGCCCGCGGGCCTTGACACCCTCGATATCGAAAGCGTGAACTCGGAATCGATGGCGTTGAATGTGGCATCGGCAAGCGGCATGCTTGAGCACTTCTTGGGATGCGAACCATTGCAGGCCACCGTCGCTGGGCGCATGTCGTCGCTGGAGATGACCATTCCGGTGCCGGATCTTGGGCTGAAAGTCAAGGTCGACCGCGCGCAGATGGAAATCGACGGCGGCTTCGAATCCCTCGAGCATTTGGTGCTGGTGGAGGCGAAAAATCACATCTCCGAAGACTTCAATATCCGGCAATTGTATTTTCCGTACCGGCGTTTCCAGCAATGGCTATCCAAGGCCGTGGTGCCGGTCTTTTTGGTCTACTCGAATGGGATTTTCCACCTGTATCGGTACGACTTCAGCGATCCCGCGGATTTTCGCAGCATCGCGCTGGTAGACCACGCTCGCTACGCCCTGAGCGCTTCGCACCTCAACGTGGAGGATGCGCTGGGCATCATTGGCTCCGTCGAGGCCGAGCCGGAGCCGGCGGGGATTCCCTTCCCACAGGCCAATAGCTTCGAGCGCGTGGTCAACCTGGTGGAGCTCATCGCGCAGCAGCCGATGAGCAAGGAGGACATCGCCGAGCAGTACGATTTCCATCTGCGCCAGGCGGACTATTACGCCAATGCGGCCTGCTACCTCGGGCTGCTGGCGCTTGCCGATGGTCACTATCAGCTCACCCCTCGCGGCGAAAAGGCCATCGCACAGCCGCGGCGCGATGGGCGCAACGCTGCCCTGCTGCGCGCGTTGGCGGCGCGGCAGGTATTCCGGCAGGCGCTAGAGGTGAGCCTGCGGCGTGGGAAGGTGGCCGAGGCGCACGAGATAGCGGCGGCGATAGAAGGACTCGGCTTGGGCGCTGGCACGGCGAGGCGGCGGGCCTCGACGGTGGCGCGGTGGATCCAGTGGGCGCTGGATGTGGTGGCAGAGGGCGAACCTGAAACCCTGCCCGGGCTTTAAGCCACGAGCTGCTGTACACCAGCGACCACGAGCGCGAGGCCGGCGATGATGAAGAACAGGCCCGATCCGATATCGATCCACGGGCCCGCGGCGATGAGCTTGCGGCGCACCGCATTCGTGGAAATCACCGTGGCCACCACGAGGAAGAAGGCGAAGGCCGATAGCGCCAGCGCCAGGGTTAAGGCGATGGCCAGCCACAACGGCGGGGATGCCGGCAGCTGCGGGGCGATCATGGCGGCGAGGAACAATACGATCTTCGGGTTGGACAGGTTCGTTGCCAGCCCCATCTTGAAGGAATGGCGCAGCCGGCCCAGCTTGGCCTCGGCGTCCTCCAGATCAACGGGCGGGTTGGTGCGCTGTTCGAGGCCGCTGCGCAGCGCCCGCCATCCCATGAAAACGAGGAAACTGCCGCCGATTGCCTGGACCGCGCCTAAGATTCCGGGGAAAGCGGTCAGGAGGGCGGCCGCACCAAAGACCGTGGCGCCGCACCAGAACAACACGCCGATTTGAATGCCCGCGGCCGCGGCGATGGCATGGCGGCGCGACTTGGTGGCGTAGCGGGTGACCAGGATGATATCCGGGCCTGGCGAGGCCACACCCACCAGGTTCATCAGGAGGATGGTGAAAAATGAAGTCCAGCTCACTGCGCGGACTCGCCTTCCAGGCGGCCGAGCAGATCCTCGCGGCCAAACATGCGGGCCGAATCGATGGCGGTTGGTTGGCCGGCGGTAGCGGAGGCGCCGGCGTTTAGGAGGGCATCGACAACCGCGTCTTCTTTTTTGAAGATCGCACCTGCCAGGGGTGACTGGCCGCGATCATTGAGCAAGTTCACGTCGGCGCCGGCCTTCGCTAGCGCGGTGACGAGTTCCGCGTGGCCGTGGTAGGCGGCAAGCATGAGAAAAGACTGGCCTTCTTGGTTGACCAGATTGATATTGACGCCCTGGTCAATATAGTTCAGGAGATCCGGGTTTCCTTCCCGCGCCATGTCAAAGAGCCGGCCGGCGAATTCTTGCACTTGTTCCTCAGACATGGACTCTAGCTTAACGTGCCAATTCCGCGATTCGTTTTACGGCCGCCTCAACGGCGAATTCGGGCTCGCCACCTTGGCCTTTAACGGCGGCATCCAGTTCAGAGACGAGGATGACGGCGGCGGTGATGTCATCGGCAGTCCAGCGCCTGGCTACCGGTTGGGTCATTTTTACAACGTACGGGGCAAGCCCGGTTTGGCTGGCAAGTGTGTACTGGTCCCCGCGGGCGGAATACAGGCGCGCGATGGCACCCACCTTATTGGCCAAGGCCGCGGCGATGGCCACGGGGCTGGCGCCGAGTTGGAGGGCGCGCCGGCAGGTAGAGACGGCGGCCTCAACGCGGCCGGCGACGGCGGCATCGGCAATGTCCCAATTGGCTACCTCGGCCACGCCGACGTAATAATTACGCACCGCTTCCTGCGTCACGTTTCCACCAGTATCGGCCACGAGCTGGGAGATGGCGGAGGCAAGCTCGCGGAGGTCGGAGCCGACGCCGTCGAGTACCGCGTGCACGACATCCGGGGTGGGGCGAACGCCGTGGGAGGCGAACTCGCGGGTGGCCCACTGGCCCAGCTCATTGGGGTAGAGCGAAAAGACTTCGTGCACCTCCGCAATCTTGCGCAGCTTCGCCACCAGCTCGGGCGCCTTCTTCTTTTTCTTCAGTGTCTTCGCGGCCACGGAATAAACCACCACCATGGTCATGCCCGGCGCGGGATTAACGCAGGCGCGCAGGATGATATCGACTACCTCTTTCCCGGCGCGTTCGCAGTCCGTGATGACGATGACGCGGTTATCGCCAAACAGCGACGGGCTGGTGGCCTCCAGGATTTCGCCCTCGGAAACCTCGGAGGCCTTGAGCGTCATCAATTCGGGGCGAGTGGCCTCGCCTTCGGCCGCTGCCTTGTGGATGGTGTGGCGGGCGCGTTCGGTGAGGAATTCATCGTCGCCGAGAATGAGGTGTACGGGAGGCATGCCCATCATTTTAGCGCTAGGCGGCAAACGCACCCAGACAAACGATGCCCGCGATAACCCCTGCCAAGGTCAGCCATGGCCGGTGATACAGCAGCCCGGCGATGACCCATCCGTACGCAAGGAGCGTAAACAGCGGGTGGGCGGTGATGGTGACCACGGGCAGGCTAGCCACGCCGTGGGCGATGGTATTGATCCACCACGCTGCGGGTTCGATGAGTTTCAATAATCCCGCGGCGACGATGCTTAAGGGGCCTAGCTGCGCGGCGATGGCCGCGAGCAACCCCACCACAGTAATGGGGGCGGTGGCGGGTGCTACCAAGACATTGGCGAGGACCGAGACGACGGATACCTCGCCGGACATGAGGGCGATAAGCGGCAGGGTGAGGATATCGGCGGCAATCGCCACGGCGACAGCGCGCAGGAAGATGGCGGGCCAGCCGGTGACCGCGAGCTGCGAATAGATAAGCGGGCTCAGCATGACGATGCCGAAGGTCGCTGCACACGATAATGCAAAACCAAAGTGCACCGCGAGGTCCGAATCCACGAAAAGCAGGGTGAGGATGCCGAGGCTGAGCGCGTGGATGGGTTCCATAGTGGACGAGTGCAGCACCGCGAGCAGGCCTACTACCCCGGCGACGGCCGCGCGCTGCACCGACGGTTCAAGGCCCACCAAGACGACATAGATGGCTAGCGCGGCCAAGGACACCGCCACTCTGGTGCGTGGACCGGCGGCGCACGCGGCGCAGACGATGGCGGCAAAGGAACAGACGATGGCCACATTGGCACCGGATACAGCGCTGAGGTGCGATAGCCCGGTATCGATGTAGAGTTCGCGGTCCGCGGGGCTTTGCAGGGAGGTATCGCCAAGCACCATGCCTGGGATAAGCCCCTGGCTGCTCGGGCCTACTGTCTCTAGTACGACCGCGCGGAAGTTATCGGCCACCCGTGCGGCCCAGCCGGCCAGGCCCGAAGGTGGCGCAGAGATGCTCAGGTGGGAGGCGTTTGCTATCACGGTCCCGACTCCGGGTTGGTCGGACTCGGAAAGCTGTACCGCTACCGTGACCTGCGTTCCGGCGGGTGCGCTCAGTGGTTCGGGGCTAAAGACCGGAAGCTGCGCGGGATAGCCCGGGACATCGAGCCGGATGAGCCAGCCGCCGGTGCTCGTTTGGGTCGGCGCGGTGACCACCCGGCCGGTGATCTCGCGGCCGAACTCGAAGGCGGCCGCTCGCGCCTGCCGCACGGCGGCTACGAAGGCGGCGGCGCTGGCGAGTACGCCGCAAAAAATGGCTTGGCCCCAGTGCCGGGCGAGCAGGCATATCCCTACGACACTGCCGATGCACGCCACGGCCCACCCCTGCCCGAAAACCAGCACCGCGATGACCGCCACCCACGCGGTCAGGGCGCCGGGAAGCAGACGGAGTTCTTTCATCTCGGCGTGGCCTCTTACGTCTACAGCTGCACGTTATCTTTGAGCTTGGCAAACTTGGCAGGGCCAATCCCACTGACCTCGAGGAGTTCCTCGACGTCCTTAAAACCCCCGCGCTCTTCGCGGAAGGAGACGATGGCTTCCGCGGTGACCTCCCCTACCCCGTTGAGATCCATGAGTTCGGCGGCGGTCGCGGAATTGAGGCTGACTTTATCGCCGCCGGCGGGTGCGGCGGTGGGGGCATCGGCAAGCGCGGGGTCGGGCGGAGCACCTTGGGGCAGGATGCGGAGCTGCTGGCCATCGGCAAGCCGCTGCGCTTGGTTGAGCGTCATGGTCTCCGCCTCCGGCAAGGGCGTGGCGGCCGCGAGGGCATCGGCGACGCGGGCACCAGGCTCGAGGGTCTTCAGGCCGGGCGCTGCAACTTCGCCGACGACGGATACGACGATTTCGCTCGCCTCCGCGCTAGGCTCGGCGGTGGTACTGCCCATCGCCGCGGGTTCGGGCATGCCGGACTCATCCGAATTGCGGGTACTAAGGCCCAGCCAGATAATGACGCCCACCACCACAATGATGGCTACCGCGCAGGCCTGCCAGCGGCTGATGCGCACGCGCGGGCGCGGGTAATCGACGTGGAGGAGTTCTTCCTCGCCGGTGGGTTGGGTAAATTCGCGGAGTCGTTCGCTGATTTTGGGTGCCGCCATAGCCCACAGGCTAGGAAGCCGCCGCGTGCGGTGCGAGAACGTGGGCGGAGGCGCTGTGGATAAGTCGTTGTAGGAAGCAACCAAACGGGTCCTGGCGGGGTGGTTATCCACAATCGGGGGCGCACAGGCCGTCGGGCTTCGCCCGTGCGTGCGAGGGCCTAGGAGCTAAATACCGCAGATACCCCAATGGCGGAGGGTCCAGCGTGCACGGCGAGCACCTCGGTTAGGGGCGTGGTGATAAAGGACGTGCCTTCTGGTAGGGCATCGCGCAAGAGGCCCTGCAGCTTGTCCGCCGCTTCGCCGGCCTGGTTATGCTGAATGGCGATGAAGGCGGGCTCCCCGGCGGCGCGGGCGGCGATGATCTCTACCACCTTGGTAAAGGCCTTGGTCTGCGTGCGGGTTTTTCCCACCAACTCCAGCTTGCCATCTACGATGGACATAATCGGCTTGGTGGCTAAAAGCGCGGTGGACAACATGGCGGTGGCCGCGGACATGCGGCCCGAGCGGCGCATATCCTCCGTGGAATGCAGGTACACCCAGGTAGCCGCGCGTTCGATGCTGTCTAGCGCCGCCGCGTGGCATTCTTCCAGCGCCGCGCCCTGTGCCGCCTTGGTAGCAGCCGCCATCGCCGCCGCGCCCATGACCATGCCGGCCGAGCCGGAATCGATAACGCGCACCGTATCGGGAAAAACCCCAGCTGCGGCCACCGCCGCCGACCACGTGGACGAAAGCTCCTTGGACAGGTGGATGGCGATCACGCCATCATCCTGCGCCTTTTCCATTTCCCGGCCGTAGGCGGCGGCCAATTCGAGGGAAGACAGGCCCGAGGTGGTGCGCAGCTTTCCGCCCTTATCCTCGCTATCCATCACGTGTAGGTCAATGACGGTGATATCGAGTTCTTCAGCGATCTCTGGGGGCAGGCTGGCCGCGGAGTCAGTAATGACGCGAACGGTCACTAGGTATCTGCCCCTCCATCACCGGTGACCTCGCCACCCATATTCCAGCCGTCGAAGTACCATTGTGCGCTCGCCACCGTCTCCGGCGTAAATTCCAGGGAGGTCACGGGGGTTTCTGGATTGAAATCCGGGCGGGCGGTCAGCTGCGACCAGTGGGTATTTTTCAGACCGGATAAAATTCCGTACTGGCCGTGATCCAAGCCCAACAGGTGGCACGTGAGCGCGGAGATTGCGCCACCGTGGGCGACGATGAGTACGGCGCCGTCATCCCAACCGGAAAATTCCTGCATGAGCTCGTCAATGACCGGGCGGGCGCGCCGTGCCACGTCCACGCGGGACTCGCCCTCTGGCGGGGCCCAGGTGGGATCGTGGCGCCAGATGGCGCGGGCGCCGGGGAATTCCGCATCCACTTCGGCAGAGCTCTTTCCCTGCCACTGCCCTAGATTGGTCTCGCGCAGGCGAGGGTCCGTAGAAAAGTCCAAGCCGAGTGATTCTGCCACTACCCGCGCGGTTTCCCGAGCGCGCTGCAAATCGGAGGCGACGATTTTTACCACGCCCTGATCCCGGAGCAGGCGCGCAGCGGCGCGGGCCTGTTCGTAGCCGACATCGGAAAGCTCAGTATCCAAGTGGCCCTGCATGCGGCCGGAGGCATTGTAGGTGGTTTGTCCGTGGCGGATCAGAATCAGGCGGCGGCTCATGGTGGGGTTAAAGCTCCTCGTCCTCGCCAGGGGCCTTTTGCGCCAATGGCAGCTCATCAATGGAATCCACGGTGCGCGGATTGATGCCGTTGGTCCAATCGCCGGGGCGCTCGGGTGGCTCAATGCCCTCAATGTCCACCAAAGGGCAATCGTGGTAGAGGCGGTCGAGCCCATAGTGCTCCCGCTGGTCCGTGCGCTGCACGTGGATGACGATATTGCCATAATCCAACAGCACCCAGCGGTTTTCGCGGTTGCCCTCGCGGCGCTGCGGCTCGAAGCCCTGAGCCGTCATCTGGTCCTCCACCTCATCCACGATGGAGCCGACCTGGCGCTCATTATCGGCAGAAGCCAGCACAAAAACCTCGGTGATGGCGAGGACATCGGAGACATCGATTGCAGCGATATTGCTTGCCAGCTTGTCCTGTGCGGCATGCGCCGCGGTTGCCGCCATGCGGCGGGCGAGATCAGAAATAGACAATGTATAAAAATTCCCTTTTCGCGTCTGGTGAGGAAGTGTCTTTTAGCTGTCTATTCTTGCACGTTCGGCGCGATTGTGCCCAAACTTGAACTATAAAGGTTTATCCGGCTGCGCCGAGTAGAGGTTATTTTTGGTGATGTATTGCACCACCCCATCCGGAACCAGGTACCACACCGGGCGGTTTTGGGCGGCCCGCTCGCGGCAATCCGTGGAAGAAATGGCCATGGCCGGGATATCGATAAGGTTGATATCCTCCCGCGAACCGGCGGGCAGCATGTCCGTACTCAGCTCGTAGCCCGGGCGCGTGACGCCCACGAAGTGCGCCATTTCCAGCATCTCTTCCCAGTTATGCCAGCTCATAATGGATTGCAGGGAATCCGCACCGGTGATGAAGTAAAACTCGGCGTCCGGAAAAAGCTCGCGCAGATCCCGCAGGGTATCGATGGTATAGGTAGGGCCCTTGCGGTCGATGTCCACGCGGGAGACGGTAAAGCGCGGGTTGGAGGCAGTTGCCACCATCGTCATCAAATACCGGTGCTCCGCGGCGGTGACCTCGCGGGAGGCCTTCTGCCACGGTTTGCCGGTGGGCACAAAGACTACGGTATCGAGGGCAAAGCGGTGCGCCGCCTCGCTGGCGGCGACCAAGTGGCCATTGTGGATTGGATCAAAGGTGCCGCCCATGATCCCAATGCGCTGGGAATTAGTCATGGCTGGAGAGTATAGCCGCTACCCTGCTGGGGAGTTAAGCCAGCCAGCCACGGTATCGGCCACGCGGGCATTGTCCTGTTCCACTGCCGCATCGCCTTCGCTATCGCGGAAATATGAGGCGTGGTGGGCGGCCTTGGTGGCCAGGGTGTCTTTGGCATTGCGCAGGTTGAGGTCGCAGACGAAGTCGCCGGCAAGGCAGTAATCGATCCGGCGATCGGCCTGCAGTGCGGCGCTGTGAGGAATGAGATATCGCGGAATCGGCCCGGCCATGCCGCCGGGACGCCGCAAGGGATTGCCCAGGTAGATCGCCCCGGCGAGCTTGTCCTGGGACGCGAGGTAGCGCTCCGCGCTGGTGGCGATAATGGCTCCTTGCGAATACCCAGCGGTATATAGCGCGGGCTGCAGCCGGTTTCCTCTTCGTACTTCTCCACCACGCGCGGCGCGTTGTTCATACCGCTGCGCAGGCTCTGCACAAAGCCAACGGTGACCTGATAGACCAGCTCATGCAAGGGATGTTCCAGCAGCACCCCGCCCAAGCGGCGCATCAGCTGCAGCGGGCCCAGGTTTTCGCCCTCTTGGGCCAACGGTGGAAGGTTCATAGAGGCCGGATATGCATCCGCATCCAACGCCAGCACGTAGGCATTATCCATGGTTCCGGGGTGGCGTTGTTCTACCAGGTGGAAGAGCGCTGCGAGGTTGGGACCTTCATAGCCATTGGATTCCGCGCCCTGGTCCGAATAGCGCTGCGGGCCGAAGTACTCCCCGTGTTCCTCATTTTGGTCCGAGCCGCGCGCGGCAAGGAATACATAGTCGGGGCAGGTCTCGGCCGGCGGATGAGTCTCCCCCGCTGCCGCGACAGGTGTGAGCACAGACATGCCAAGCGCCGCCGTGGCGGAGATAGCTACAAAGCCAGCGGCGGCGCGAGAGAGAGAGGAAAAAGGCGCACGTTCTTATGGGCGTACGTGACCGGTGCCTTGGAGGACCCACTTGGAGGAGGTCAGCTCCGGCAGGGCCATTGGGCCACGAGCGTGCAGCTTCTGGGTGGAAATACCGATTTCTGCACCCATGCCGTAGACCTCGCCATCGGTGAAGGCAGTGGAGGCATTCAGCATGACGGCTGCGGCATCAACCTCGTTGCCGAACTTGACCAAGACGTCCGCATCCTGGGCGGCGATGCCCTCGGTATGGCCGGTGGTAAATTCCGCGATGTGGGCGATGGCAGCGTCAACGCCGTCGACCACCTTCGCACAGATATCCATGGACAGCGACTCTTCGCGCCAGTCCTCCTCGGTAGCCTGAACAACGTCCGTGGCGCCGAAGCCCTCGAGCTCGTCTACATCACCGTGGACGGTGACGTCTGCGTCCTGGAGGGCGCGGACGATACGCAGCTTGGTGGCATCATCAAGCGCGGCATCAATAAGCACGCACTCGGTGGAGTTGCAGACAGAGGTGCGGCGGGTCTTGCCGTTGATGACCATGTCGATGGCCTTGTCCATATCGGCCGAAGCATCGATGTAGAAGTGGCAGTTGCCGGTACCGGTCTCGATGGCCGGAACGGTAGCGCCGGTAACTACAGCCTCGATGAGCTTGGCACCGCCACGGGGAATGACTAGGTCCACCAAGCCGCGGGCGGTAATCAAGTCCTGGACGGAATCGTGGGTCTCACAGGGCAGGAGCTGGACTACCTCGCGCGGCAGATCAAACTCTGCAAGGGTGTCCTGCAGGAGCTCCACCAGCTTGGTATTGGAGTTGCGCGCGGACTTGGAACCGCGCAGCAGCGGCACGTTGCCGGATTTCAAAGCGAGGCCGAAGGCATCCACGGTGACATTCGGGCGGGCCTCGTAGACCATGCCCATCACACCGAGCGGGACGCGCACCTGCTTCATCTGGATGCCGTTATCCATGGTGCGGCCCTGCAGGATCTCGCCTACCGGGTCTTGCAGGCCAGCGACTTGGCGCAGGCCATCGGCAATGCCCTCGACGCGGGCAGCGTCCAAGGTCAGGCGGTCAATCAGGGAATCGGACATGCCGCGTTCGCGGCCTGCCTCAATGTCCTGCTGGTTGGCAGCAAGGATGTCATCGGTGTGGGCAATGAGATTTTCGGCTGCGCGCTGCAAGATTTCATTCTTGCGCGGCGTGGACAGCTGCGCCACGACGGGCGCAACGTCCTTTGCAGCACGGGCTTTGGACAGAACTTCTTCGCGTTCAGTGTTGCTCATGTCATACCAGAGTAACGTACCCGCCCGAGTTTTTCAGCCGCCCGCCGTGAACCTCACGCTTTGCCTGAATTGGACAGGCCACGCAGAGAAAACCACTTCCCTACCCTAGCCCGAAAGTGCAGTGAACCTCACAATACCAAATCTTATTGTTCAATACCTTGAAACTTTTAATTGGGTATGTTTATTCTTTGTTTGATAAGTTTCAGCCTGAAAAAGGAGCACTCATGAAAAAGAACGTGGCCAAGCTGGGCCTGATGTTGACCCTGAGCGGGCTCGCCCTCGCCGCCTGCAGCACGAATGACGGAGGCAACGGTGCCAACGCGGGCTCCGGTTCGGGCGACGATCAGGCCATCAAGGCCGTCGCCACTACCACGCAGATTTGCGATTACCTCACCCAGATTGCCCAGGGTGGCATGACGCTTCACAAGGTGGATTCCAGCGGCAAGGAGACCACCGAGGGAGGGGGTGATACCACCCTCGATCTCACCTGCCTGCTGGCACCGAATGCCAGCGCGCACGAGCATGAGATGACCCCGCAGCAGATGAGTGCCATGGCGGATGCGGACTTCCTCTTTAAAAACGGCGTTGACCTCGAGCACTTCCTCGATAACGCCGTGGAGTCCTCCGGCTTCGACGGCGAGACCATCGTCACTGCAGGCGATGACGATTCCAACCACAAGGTAGACCTTCGCCCGTGGCCCTTCCCCGGCGAGGACGGCGAGGAACCGGAATTCACCCACGACCCACACGTATGGACCTCCCCCAAGAACGCCAAAATCCAGGTACAAAACATCGTGGATGCCTTGGCCGATAAGGAACCATCCGTGAAGGAAGTCGGTGAAAAATACACCAAGCAGCTCGACGAGCTGGATAAATGGGTCACCGAGTCCTTAGAGACCGTCCCTGAGCAGGACCGCGTGCTCTTTTCATCGCACGATGCCTTCGGCTACTTCTCCAACGACTATGACGTGGAGTTCATCGGATCCGCGCTCACGGACTTCAATAACCAACAGGATGCTACTTCCTCGCACATCGAGGATGCCGCCAAGGAGATCCGCGATTCCGGTGCCAAGGCCATCTTCGCGGAAAACTCCAATAACTCTAAGTCCATCGAAGCCATCGCCCGCGCCGCAGGTGTCAAGGCCATTACGGATGAAGACGCCTTGTACGGCGATTCCTTGGGCGTGCCGAATAGCGACGGCGCCACCTACATCGGCTCCATCATCCACAACGTCACTACCCTGGTAAAAGCCTGGGACGGTGAAGCGGCCGATCTGCCAGACAGCCTGGATAACGCATAATGAGTGCACCGCTTCTAAAGCTTTCCCATGCCTCCTGTGGCTATGGCACCACCACCATCGTGGACAATGTCTCCTTAACCATCCACGAAGGTGAGGCCATCGCGCTGCTGGGGGCTAATGGTGCCGGTAAGTCCACGCTCTTAAAGGCCATCGCTGGCCTTGCGACGCTGCGCGGCGAGCACGAGCGCACGGCGACGCTGGGATATGTTCCCCAGCACCACACCTGCGATCCCACTTTCCCCGTCACCGCTGGCCGGGTCGTGGAAATGGGCCTGCTCAATAAGGCCTCGTGGTGGGAGCGCATGGGCAGCATGCGCCGCCTGCACCCGCAGATAACGCAAGCGCTGGAACTCGTCGGCATGACGGATAAGGCGAAGACGCGCTGGGACAAGCTATCGGGCGGGCAGCGCCAACGCATATTCATCGCCCGCGCGCTCGCCTCGCACCCTGACCTCGTGCTCATGGACGAGCCTTTCAATGGCCTTGATCAGGATAGCAGGCAGGTGCTTTTAGGGATCATCGCCAAGCTTAAGGAAAGCGGGGTTGCCCTGCTCATTTCCACCCACGATCCCATTTTGGCGCAGCGCGCCTGCGATGCCGGAATGCTCATCGTGGACGGCCACAGCGAGGTCCTTGATACCGAGGATGCCGTCGAGCGCTACCTGGAGGCCACGTCGGTATTTCAGGGGGAGATGTGACGCTTCTGCTTACTGCTCCTTATATGCAGCGCGCGGCCCTCTTTTTGCTGTGCGTGGCCTTGACCGGCGCGATAGTCAGCGTGGTGGTCAACCTGCGCCGCATGGAATTTAGCGTCGAGGCGCTGGTCCACTCGGTATTCCCGGGCATCGTCATTGGCCTGGCCGTGGCGGGGTTTCCCGGCATCTTGCCCGGTGCCGCCGCTGCTGCAGGCATCGCGGTGCTTATTTTGGCGCGCCTTAATTCCGGCGGCGATGGCCACGATCATGAGTCCGGCACCGCGGTGGTGCTGACCTTGATGTATGGCATCGGCGTGGTCATCAGCCTCGCCGTGGGGGATCGCTCCGGCCAGCTGGAGGCCCTTATGTTTGGCCGCCTGCTCGATATCACCACTGACCGCATGATCCCCTCGATCATCTTGTGTGCGGTTGCCGCCCTGCTCATCCTGGCCACCTGGCGCTCGCAAGTCGCCGTAGCCTTTGACCGCGAATCAGCGCACGCCACCGGCATCCGCGTGGGGCTAGTCGATGTCATCGCCAACGTAGCGGTGGGCCTTATCGTCGTCGCCGCGAGCTCCGCCATCGGCGTGTTGCTCGTCTTGGGTTTCGTCGTGGTACCAGGCCTGGTCGGGCGCGTCTTAGCCAGTACCCCGGTGCAGATGCTCCTGTGGGCGCTGGTCGGCGCGGTGCTAGCCGTATGCGTAGGCCTGTGGCTCATGCTTTCGGTAACCTCCCACCAGATTTCCCCGCAGGCCATCGTCGCGCTGTCGCTTTCCCTGACCGTTCCGCTCGCACTTTTAGGCAGGCGCATATGGGTGTCTTAACATTGCCATTCTTCGAAGCCATCGCGGTGGGTTGCCTCTCCGGGCTGGTGGGCACGCTCATGGTGCTAGGCAACCGCGTCTTTTTTGCCGAAAGCCTCTCCCACGGCACCTTTCCCGGCGCGGTCATCGGCGTCGTCGTGGCCAATGCGGTGGGCGCCAACTTAAGCGATGGGCTCATGCTCGGCTCCGTGGCGGTCTGCATTCCGCTGGCGATTTTCATGCATTACCTGGGTAAGGTGCATGGCGTATCCTCTACCGCTGCGGCGGGCACCACGCTCACCCTGGGCTTTGCGCTGGGCATTTTGCTACTGCGCTGGTTTCAGCCGCTGCCGCTGCACGTCGATAGCTTCCTGGTGGGCTCGCTCACCACGGTCAACCACCGCGATGTCGCCGTCGCGGCTGGCCTTGTCATTATCTGTTTGCTGGCGGTATTGGCCTGCCGGCGCCGCCTCTTCCAGGCCTATTTCGACCCCAGCACGTCCCCGCATAGCGGGCTTTACGATGCCCTGACGCTCGGCCTTATCTGCTTGACGATGGCCGCCGTCATCCCCGCCGTCGGCACCATCTTGTCCATTGCCCTACTCGTGGCCCCGGCCGCGGGCCTGCGCCCGTGGGTATCGCGCCCAGAGGCGCTGCTTATCGGGGCGGGCATCATTGGTATCACCATCGCGGTCGCCGGGCTTTTTATCGCCGCGCACTTAAGCCTTTCGGCCGGCGGCACCATCGCCATTGTGGCCGGCGTCTTTTACCTCGCCAGCATGACGGCCTATAAGGCGATTTCCTAACGTGCGGCGCGGCATGGCGTCGCACGGCGCGGCGCAGCACTGCGTTGCTGCGCCGCGCGTTAATTAGACGAGGACAGGCGGACTGTGATCTCGCGGGCGGCCACCTCCGCCAGCGACATCTCGCCGCCTTTGGTCTGCACCGTCAATAAGCCGGCCACGCTATCGCTTACGCGCAGCTCATTGCCCAGCTCCACCCCAAAGCGGTCGAGGTAGCGCAATAGGCCAGGATCCTCATCGCAGACGCGCTCCACGGTCACGGGCGCATCGAGCGGGGCGCTGGCGAGCGTGAGCGTGCCAAGATCCTCGATCCCGCCGCCAATATCGGGAATGGGATCGCCGTGCGGATCGCGGTCGGGGGATCCCAGCAGCGCATCGATGCGGCCAATAAAGCGATCGGAGCAGGCGTGCTCGAGGCGATCAGCGTCCTCGTGCACCTCGTCCCAGGAATAGTCCAGGGTCTCTACCAAGAAGGTTTCTAAAAGCCGGTGGCGGCGCACCATCTGCATCGCCAGCTCGCGGCCCGCAGGGCTCAATGAGACGCCCTGATAGCGCTCATGCTCCACCAGCCCTTGAGCGGCGAGCTTTTTAATCGCCTCTGAGGCAGTAGGCACCTTTTGATCCAGGCGCCCCGCCACATCCTTCAGCCCCACTGGGGCGCCGCCGGAATGCTCCGATAAGTCCCACAGAACTTTGAGGTAGTCCTGGCTGCGGGTAGGGAGTTCTTCTAGGTGCATGTCCACCATCTTAATAATCGTGCTTGTGTTGCCCTTGGATAAGTGTTAAATTAGCAGTAGTTCAACATATTGAACTTTTAATTTCACTCGCCACGGACAGTGGGCGGTACGTCCTTTCTTCGGTACACACACGACGCACCCAGGCTTCGCTGTCCGTGGCTCTTAAGCTTTCTAGTATCCCGCCTCCGGATCTACCTGGGTGGGCATGGGCTCACCCTTATCCCACGCGACGGCATTGGCATTAAAAATATCGCCCATGTGGTACTGCGCCACGTGCTTTGTTGCCCCGATGTGCGGGGTCATGGTGCAATTGGGCAGGGAGAGCAACGGGTGGCCATCGGGAAGCGGCTCTGGGTCCACAACTTCCAAGCCGGCCCCGGCGATTTCACCCTCGCGCAGGGCATCCACGAGGTCATCGGTAACCACGGTGCTGCCGCGCCCGACGTTGATAAACAGCGAGGACGGTTTCATGGCGCGGAACTTTGCGGCATCGATTAGCCCCTCCGTTTCCTGCGTGGCGGGCAGGATGCAGAAAATAACATCGGCCTCGCCCCACACGTGTGCGGCATCAGCCATGGCAACCACCTCATCGGCGCCCTCCACGGGGCGCCCAGAGCGATTCACGGCGGTGATGTACACCCCAAAGGGCTTGAGCAGGGCAATGAGCTGCTTGCCGATGCCACCAGCACCCAAAATCGCTACCTTCTTCGGCCCCTGCTGGTCATAGATCCACTCCTGCGCTTCATCCAGCTCCTTGGCCACCGACCAGGTGCCGGCCTGCACAAAGGCCTTGTGCTGATGAGCTTGGGAGAGCAGTAGGCCCAAGGCGCATTCGGCCACCGGCTTGGCAAAGGCGCCGGCGGAATTGCACCACGGCAAGCCCTCAGGGGTAATCAATCCAGCATCAATGAGTTGGTTTACACCGGTAAAACAATGCTGCACCCAGCCGATATTGTCCGGCATCTCTGGGATGCGGCGTGGGCTGGGTGTGTTATTGACATAAACCTCTGCGTCTTCGAGGTTTTCTACGCGTTCGTGGCCGGCAGCGCTTAAGTCATCGACCATCGGCTGCCACGTTTCTGGTCCCATAAAATACTTCATGGGACCAGCGTACGGCACTTAGCTAGATGCGAGAGGCGAAGTTGGACAGGTAATCCGCGTGCACGACGGAGCGGCGCTTATCTTCTGGCAGCTCACTCATCTGCATGCCCTTGATGGCGTTCAATTCCTCGGAATCGAAGCGGACCTCACCGCGGCCGATAACCTCGCCCTTCGGGCCCAAGATATCGATGATCTCGCCCTTGTTGAATTCACCGCGGACATCGGTAATACCCACGGCGAGCAAGGAGGTACCGCCCTTGGTCACGGCCTCCTTGGCGCCCTCGTCCAGGCGGACGGCTCCGCCGGTATCGGCGCAGTAGAGCGCCCAGAACTTCCAAGCCGAAAGCTGGCGTTCCTCGCGGGTGTGGAAGACGGTGCCCACGGAGGCATCGGAAAGCGCGGGGCCAATATTATCGGTAGAGGTCAACAGCACAGGAATGCCGCCGCGGGTGGCCAGGCGGGCGGCGGAGACCTTCGTGGCCATGCCGCCGGTGCCGACCTTGCCGCCATCGCCGGCAACAACGCCCTTGAGATCCTTACCGGTGCGCACCTCATCGATGAACTTCGCATCCGGCTCGGCCGGGTTCTTGTCATAGAGGCCATCGACATCAGAGAACAGGAAGAGCGCGTCTGCGCCCACCAAGTTGGCGACCAAGGCCGACAGGCGGTCGTTATCGCCGAAGTGCATCTCAGAGGTAGCAACGGCGTCGTTTTCGTTCACGATGGGAATGGTGCGCAGCTGGCGCAGACGATCAATGGTGCGCTGCGCGTTGCGGGCGCGGTCGCGGTGTCCGGCATCGGAGGCCGTAAGCAGCACCTGACCGATGGTGCGCTGATAACGCGCAAAGGAACGGCCCCACTCATAGGCGAGGTGTACCTGGCCCACAGACGCCGAAGCCTGCTTCGTAGCCAGGTCGGTGGGGCGCTGGTGCAGGCCGAGCGGGCCCATACCGGCAGCAACCGCACCGGAGGAAACGATGATGACATCGGAGCGTCCCATGCGTGCGTGGACAGCATCAACGATGTGATCGATCTTTTCCTGCGCCACGCGGAAATTCTCATCCGTCAGCGACGAGGAACCAATCTTTACAACGACGCGCTTGGCCTCAGCGATAGAGTTGCGCAATTCGGATTCAAACCCGGAGGCTATCGGGTTTTCATCAAGGGCTTCGGGGAACGGAGTATCAGCGGTAGGGCCATCAAACGGCTCTACGGGGAGCGGAAGAATGGGCTCTTTCTGTTGATCAGAAGACATAACTCAATAGTGTACAAAGCTTATGCCTCCCGCCCCCTTCATTGGGGCACATTTCCCCCATGTGCGCAGCATAATGTGTCTGAACTGGGGGCAATCGTCCGGTGGAATTGCCCCCACTTCCCTTCGCCAGAAGTTAACAACTAACCCTGCCACCGGTCACGGTTAGCGCCTTCGCGGGTGATCTCTTCCTCATCTCCGTAGTCGAGCTCATCGACCAAGCCACGCCGGGCTTGGGAGGCACGCTTGCGCTCCGCTGCCGACACGCGGTTGGTGCCCTTCAGGCGGGCATCCTCGCCGCGGCTGGCCATAGTTGGATCGCCGCCGGTCATCGGCTCCCATTCGAATGTAATGCCGCCGATGGTCACGGGACAGCCTTCCACCGCGCCCTGCTTGTGCAGCTCGTCTTCCACGCCGGCCTTGGCCAGGCGGTCCGCCAAGTAACCCACGGCCTCATCGTTTTCAAAGTCGGTCTGGGTAATCCAGCGCTCGATCTTTTCGCCTTCCACAATGAATCCGCCCTGCACTTCTGGGTCCGGTCGCACGCTAAAGTCTGCGAAGCTGCCGGTGTTTTTCTTATGCGCTTGGGCCTTGGGGTGAATAACGGTATGGGAAGGATCCCGCTTCGGCTTAGGCTGTGCCTTGTGATGCTCGGTGACCATTTCCATGAGCTTGAATTTCAGCGGGTCCAAGCCCTTGCGTGCTGCCGCAGAAATGATGAACACCGGCCAGCCAAACTTTTCCTTCAGGTCATCCTTGACGAACTCCGCAAGCTCTTCCGCCTCCGGCACATCGGCCTTACTCAAAATAATGACGCGCGGGCGCTCGCGCAGGTCACCCAAACCGGTATCGCTTTCTAGCGCCTCCTGGTACTTAGCCAGCTCATTTTCCAGCGCCTCAATATCGGATTCCGGATCGCGGCCAGGCTCGATGGATGCGGTATCAACGACGTGGGCCAGCACGGCCGTGCGCTCGATGTGGCGCAGGAAGTCTAGGCCTAGGCCCTTGCCATCGGCGGCGCCAGGGATAAGGCCAGGGACATCGGCAATGGTAAAGGAGCTATCGCCCATATCCACCACACCCAAGTTGGGCTGCAGGGTGGTAAACGGGTAGTCACCAATCTTCGGCTTGGCTGCAGAGAGCACAGAGATCAACGAGGACTTACCCGCCGAAGGAAAGCCCACAAGCCCCACATCCGCCATGGATTTCAGCTCGAGCACCAAATCATGAGCTTGGCCCGGCTCGCCCTGCAGCGCAAAGCCCGGTGCCTTCCGGTTCTTAGACGCCAACGCCGCGTTGCCCAAGCCACCGAAACCGCCCTCAGCCGCGACGAAACGCGTGCCCGGCACAGTAAGATCCGCCAGGGTCTCACCCTTTTCCGTGCGCACAACCGTACCCGCGGGAACCTCCAGAATCAGGTCCTCACCGCGCGCGCCATTGCGCATATCGCCGGCACCGTTGCCGCCTCGTTCGGCCTTAATATGCGGGCGGTAGTGGAAGTCCATCAAAGTATGGATCTGCTCTGAAACTTCCAAAACGATGTCGCCACCGTGGCCGCCATTGCCGCCATCCGGTCCGCCCAATGGCTTGAATTTCTCGCGGTGGACAGACACACAGCCATGCCCACCGTCGCCAGCCTGCAAGTGCAAGACGACGCGGTCAATAAATCGTGCCATGATGTGCCACACCCTTCTTATTTAAATCTATTGTCTTAGCCAGTGTAATGCGTAGCCAAGCTCGGACTCCAACCCATGCCCTGCCAGCACAGTGGGAGGTAAAACGAGAAAATCCTCGAGCTGCCCTCACCCGTAGTGAAAGCTGCCCGAGGATTGACCGCTGCGGTCGTGCTTAAGCAGTAGCTTCTGCAGCAACCTCTTCAGCCGGGATGATGTTTACCATCCGGCGGCCGCGCTTGATGCCGAACTTCACGGAGCCAGCAGCAAGTGCGAACAAGGTGTCATCGCCGCCGCGACCAACGTTCTCACCTGGGTGGAACTTGGTGCCGCGCTGACGCACGATGATCTCGCCGGCGTTAACCTGCTGACCACCGAAGCGCTTGACGCCGAGGCGCTTGGACTCGGAATCGCGACCGTTGCTGGAGCTGGAAGCACCCTTCTTGTGTGCCATGTCGTTTCCCTCCTTCGGGGATGATTTGCAGCCCGGTTAAGGCTTACTTGATACCGGTGATCTTCAAGGTGGTCTGAGGCTGGCGGTGACCCAAACGCCTCTTGTAACCAGTCTTGTTCTTGTACTTCAAGATATCAATCTTTGGACCTTTACCCTGTTCAACGATTTCCGCAGCAACGGAAACCTTCTCCAAGTCGGAAGCCTTGGACTTCACAGCGGCGCCATCGACGAGCAGAACCGGGGTGAGAGCCACGGCAGAGCCTGGCTCACCCTCGATCTTCTCGACCTTGACGAGGTCACCTTCAGCAACCTTGTACTGCTTGCCGCCGGTCTTGACGATCGCGTACATAGAGGGTTACCCCTTATCTAAACTCGCTCGGACACGGCATCCAGGCCGTTATCCGAATGGACACTTACATATTGCGTTCAGACCCCGCGCGAACATGTCCGCAATCACCGGGCGGCAATTGTGGGCTGATCCAGCGCCGAGAGTTCTAAACAGCGACTGTCAAAGACTACCCCGCCGCGGGTACAAAATACAAACCACGCACTTCGCACCCGCGTGGCGATGCCCTAGGAAGTAGCTCGCCGTGCTACGCGGCGCCGCCGCCGGCCCGCGTCCTTAGCACCAGTCTGCGGGGTCTCCGGCGCGTTAGTGGACGCCTTTTCCCCAGTACGTTCCTGCCGCGCGGCCGCTGCCGGCGCCCCGGTCTTTTTCACCGCGCGCTTCTTCCCGCGGCGAATGACCTTGGTTTCAGTCTGCGGAGCACTAGCCTTCTGGGAATCCTTCTCCCCTTGAACAGGTGTAGCCGTTGGGCCACCCGCATTGTGCGAGGTGGCCTTATCCCTCGGGTTCGTACGCACCACCCGGCGCTTGCCGCGACGGCCTCCCTGTACCGAGGATTTATTCTTCCCGCCACTGATATTCTCGTGACGCTGCTCCGCAGTTCGCGAGGTGTCCCCGCGCTTGTCGTCCTGCTTTACATCCTGCGCGTTTGCCCGGTGCGAGGCCCGCACATTTGCCCGGCGGGAATTTGGCTGGGTGCGAACGCTGCGACGCCGACCACGCCCGCGTGACTTGCTGCGAGGCTTTTGCTGCTCGGCGTCCTGCTGTGCCGCACCGTCACCGCGTGACTTCTCGGCGGAACCCGTGGATTCCTCTTTTTGTGGCTGGGCAAAAGCCTCTGGGCGCGGGCGATTATCGGAACGCGAATTTCCGCGCGTGCGCCGCTTCCGGCGCGGAGAAGCCTCAAACTCGGCTACTGCCTCCTCGTAGGTCTTCTCCGGGGCATCGGTAGCTACCGCCTTCTTCTCTTCAGCCGCCTGCTGGCGCTGTTTCTGCTGCTCCTGCACGCGGCGGGAAGCTGGCGAGGTCCGCGTTGCCCGGCGCGGCTTCTTGCCCCGCTGGGTGCGCTTCTTCTCCTTCGCCGGTGATTCTTGGCCATCGGGCACATAGGAATTAAATTCCTGTACCTCATCGCTTTCGGCGGCGTTTTCTGCCGCAGCATAGGCGATGGCCTCGATTTCAGAGACCTCGGACTTCTTCTGCACTCGGCGGCGCTTCTTCTGCTTGTCTTCGCTGCGGCCACGGCTGCGCTCGTCACGGTGTCCGCGGGCGTTGTCGGCTCGCTTCTGTGGGGCCTTCTGTGTGGAGTCGGCGGTCTCATCGTCTACGACGACATTGGCCACGAGCTCCTCCAGCGACGGTGACTGCTCGTCCTCGCTGCTGTAGAGGGGAGCGTTGGTCTTTTGGTACTTCTGCGGCTGGTTAGCGGCCTTATGCCCCTTGTGGTGCTTCTGGCCCTTCTTCTCCGCGCGCTCGTCTTCATCGTCATGCTCGTGCATGGCCACGGCAGCCGGGTGCTGCTGGGGATCGTGGTCTGGCTTCTTGTGCGACTTGGAGGAACCGTGCGAATGCTGGCCGGAGTGGTTGTCTTCAGCTTCATCGACCGGGTACTCGTGGATGATGATGCCGCGGCCATGGCAGTGCTCACACTCGGTAGAAAAGGTCTCTACCAAGCCAGTGCCCAAGCGCTTGCGCGTCATTTGCACCAAGCCCAGGGAGGTAACCTCGGATACCTGGTGGCGCGTGCGGTCGCGACCCAGGGCCTCCTTCAGGCGGCGCAAAACCAGGTCCTGGTTTTCCGGCAAGACCATGTCAATAAAGTCCACCACGATCATGCCGCCCAGATCGCGCAGGCGCATCTGGCGCACGATTTCTTCGGCCGCCTCCAGGTTATTGCGGGTCACGGTCTCTTCCAGGTTGCCGCCGGAGCCGGTGAACTTGCCGGTGTTGACATCGATGACGGTCATGGCCTCGGTACGATCGATGACCAAGGTGCCGCCAGATGGCAGCCATACCTTGCGCGAGAGCGCCTTATGCAGCTGCTCATCAATGCGGTAGGCGGCAAAGGCATCCTGGCCGCCGTGGTCCTTGGGCTTATAGCGCACCACGCGGTCTGCAAGGTCCGGGGCCATGGATTCCACGTAGGCATTGACCGTATTAAAGGAACGCTTCCCGTCCACGATCAGGCGATGGAAGTCTTCGTTGAAGAGATCCCGGACGACCTTGATGAGCATATTCGGCTCTTCATAGAGCGTGACCGGCTTAGCACCCTTGGAGGATTTTTCCTTCTTAGCTTGGGTGGAAATATCTTCCCACCGGTTATGCAGGCGCTGCACATCTGCTGCAATGGCCTCCTCGGGAACGTTTTCGGCAGCGGTACGGATGATGGCGCCGCCATCGCCTGGCACCACGCGGCCCAAGATGTCCTTTAAGCGCTTGCGCTCCGGTGCCGGCAGCTTGCGCGAAATTCCAGCACTGCGGCCGCCTGGTACGTAGACGAGGTAGCGCCCGGCCAAGGAAATCCGGGTGGTCAGGCGCGCACCCTTGTGGCCAATCGGGTCCTTTGCCACCTGCACCAAGATTTGGTCGCCGGATTTCAGGGTATTTTCAACCTTGCGGGAACGCCCGTGCAATTTGGTCTTGCGCCAGTCAATCTCGCCGGCATAAAGCACACCGTTGCGGCCCTGGCCGATGTCCACGAATGCCGCCTCCATGGACGGCAAGACGTTTTGCACGCGGCCTAAGTAAATATTGCCAATGAGGGAGGCTTGGGCCTCGGTGGTAACGAAGTGCTCGACCAAGAGGTCATCTTCAAGCACGCCCACCTGCGTGACGATGCCCGCGCCGTCCTCGCGCTGCTTATCGCGCACCACCATGGTGCGTTCCACGGCCTCGCGCCGCGCCAAAAATTCCGCCTGGGACACGATGTGCTGGCGCTCGCGGCCCTTCTCGCGCAATTCTGCGCGGCGGCGCTTCTGTGCCTCGATGCGGGTGGAGCCACGGATGGCCTTGGGCTCATCGATAAGCTCCGGCTCCTTATCCGCCACATCCTTCTTGGCGTTCTCGTGCACGCCGCGCCCACGGGAGGTACCACGGCGGCCGCGGCGACGCTTGTCAGAACCCCCGCGCGACGCCTTATTGTCTACCTCGGCCTCGTCCGGCTCTGCGTCGTCGCCAGGTTCCGCCGCATCAGCGGCTTCAGCGATCGCCGCCATGTCCGCGGCCTCATCCTCACCAAGCTCGGCGGCGTCCTGCTGCTGCGGCGGCATAAACAGCGGCGCGAAGTCATACGCAGCGGAATCGTCGTCCGTCTCCGCGCGCGGGACTATGCGCGGGGCATAGTAATCATCGTCGAAGTCCTCGCCGGCCTCTGCCAGCACCTCATGCAGCTTGGCCGGATCCACGGTCCCAGTCGCTTCGCCAGCTCCGGCAGCGGCAGCGTCGGTGGCATTAGCATCGGCATCATCTTCAGCGCGCGCGGGCGCGTTCGACGGCTCAGGATCCGGCAGTGCGCTCTTTACCAGCGAAGCATCGACCTTTTCCTCAATCTGGGAGATTTCATTGTCCACGTTCTTGCGCACGCGGTAGCGCAGGTTCTTTTCTTCTTCCGCATCGGCGGCGGTGTTTTCAGTGGGAGCGCCATCTTCTTCCCCATCATCAGCTTGTACTGGCCCTTTCTTTGCCGCAGGCGCAGACTTCTTCGTGGCTTTGCGGGTGCGCCGAGCGCGCTTGGTGGTCTTGGCCTTGCCCTCGGGCTTTGCTTCCGCTGGGCTCTCGTCCACGGTTGCAGGCTGCTCCGCATCCGCGCCCCCTGCATGGCGGGCTAGAGCAGCGAAGAGGTCGCCTGCTTCTGCGCGGGTAATGGAGCTCTGCGCGGTCTTGTTCAGGCCCATGTCCTTGAGCTGGGCCACCAGCTGGCGCGAGGATAGGCCGAGCTTTTGGGCCAAGGCATACACGCGGGTTTTATCTTTGAGCTCGCTCGGGTCTATCCGCTGGGCCAAAGCCGCGGCTGCCTGGAGGTTTTCAGTTGTTTCTTGAGAGTTCTGTGCCGCCATTAGTTGGGCTTACTCCTGTACTTCGATTGTATGGTGCGCCGGCTATTCGGGCGCAGGCACAGCCCAAAAAGGACCGCGCCGCTGCCGCACGAATAGCAACGAAAACGCACTGCGTTAAAGCTTATGGGTTATGAAATTATGCGCGCGCTGCGCGTGAGTTCCATTGTGTCACAGAATCTTGGCGGGGCGAGCAGGCTGTGGGCGATGATACGTTTGAACTTATGGCAGAACTGGCACCACGTCCCGCCCGAACATTATCGCAGTACCGGCAGCGTAATGAGATTACGCCGAAAGAGGCGTGCTTATTCGGCGTTCCGGCCGGTTTTGCCCTCGGGTTTGCCCAAACGGAGGCCAGCTACATGCTGATGGGCGCCGGCGTTTTTGCGGTCTTCGCGGTCATTGGATTGGTGCACCTCATCCGCCATTATCCCCGCTCTATTGGGGCTAACCAGGATGTCTACCTCGAGGGCGATTACCCCGCCATTGCTTATTGGGCGCCAGTGATACCACTTGCTCTACCGCTGGCCATGGCCCCGCTGTCCGCGGCTGGCTGGTTGCCAAACATCTCGCTGGCCCCGCCCGTGGAAGGCATCTTAACCGGAGCGGTGTCGGCGTTCGCACTCCCGCTGGGCTTGTGGGCCATGCTTTCCCAGTCCTTTCGCATTGGCCGCCGCCGCATGCAGCGCATCGTGGCTGAAGATCCCTTAGAAGGGGTCACAGATCATGCCATGCAGCTTGCCGATGCCCACCTAAATATCCTCACCGCCCTCGTCACCGCCGGGGCCGTCCAGGGCAATACGACCACCACCAAGGCCTTGTCCCGCCTGATGCAGGTGGAACTAGATACCCTGCCGGATGCTCTTCAGGAACTAAAAAAGCATGGGCTCGTGAAGGTAGAAGATATTGGACTGCGCTCCAAAGTAGAAAGCTGGCGCATCACCCTCACCCCTACTGGAGTGCGGTGCCTGTATCAACTTGGCAGACGCTAATTCGGCAGACTCGGGTCTCCTGGAAATAACTTAGGACCAATCCAGAGCATTACGTATACCAAACCAACCAAAACCGGAATTTCAACAAGAGGCCCAATGGTACCGGCTAACGCTTGAGCAGAGGTGGCACCAAAGGTACCGATGGACACCGCGATGGCTAACTCAAAATTATTTCCCGCTGCGGTAAAGGCCACTGAGGCAGACTGTGCATAATTCATTCCGGCAACTTTAGCTACGCCCAAAGCCAGAAAGAACATCCCGACAAAGTACAACATCAGAGGCACCGCTACCCTAACCACTGCTACCGGCTGCTCCACTAGCTGTTCTCCTTGCAGGGAGAACAGTAAGACGATTGTATACAGCAAACCGATCATTGCCAAAGGAGACACCGCAGGAAGGTAACGGTTTTCGAACCACTCACGCCCTTTAGTTTTCTCTGCCCATACTCGGGAGATAACCCCGAGCAAAAGCGGGATGCCTAAGAATACGAGCACTGAAGTAACAATGGACCAGAAAGAGAATTCGACAGAGGTGGTATCAAGACCCAGCCATCCCGGCAGTATCTGCAGGTAGAACCAACCCAGGACACCGAACATCGCAACTTGGAAGACGGAGTTGATTGCTACTAATACTGCCGTGGCTTCTCGGTCACCGCAGGATAGGTCTGACCACACCAAGACCATGGCGATGCAGCGGGCAAGGCCGACAATGATAAGACCCGTGCGCAGCTCGGGTTGATCCGCCAAGAATAGCCAGGCCAGTGCGAACATGAATGCTGGCCCCACAAGCCAATTCAAAACGATTGACACGGTCATCAGCCGTCTGTCAGTGGCAATCTCCCGGGTCTTTTCATAGCGCACTTTAGCAAGCGGTGGATACATCATCACCAACAGCCCTAAAGCAATTGGAAGGGAAATACCCCCAACTTCTAAAGCTGAGAGCGCTTTTCCAATTCCTGGAAGAAAATGACCTATAAGCAGGCCAAGGACCATAGCGATGATGATCCACACGGGAAGAAAGCGATCGAGAAAAGCCAATCGCGGCTGCTGTGAGGTAGCCATACCTGTCTCCTTCATTGACCCAAGTCGCACCGTACCGTGCTGCACTGTACCCATTCATATCGATACCTGTCAATATGAATGGGTGGGAAAACGCCCATATACTGAATGCATGGTTTCTTCGCACGGCATGACCAAAAATCCCTACATCAACGAATGCTGTTCGCTTAGCAACGGCCCCCTAGATCAAGACAATGCCGTGCACTTTGCCCAGCAGTTCAAGGTACTTGCAGATCCCGCGCGCCTTCGCCTTTTGTCCATTTTGTGCGATGAAGGCTGCGGCCCGATGAGCGTCTCAGAACTGACCGCATTATCCGGTCTGAGTCAGCCGACGGTGTCTCACCATCTTGCAAAAATGCGGGATGCTGACCTCTTAGCCAAACGACAGACTGGCCGCACCGTCACCCATGAAGTGCAAAAACAAGCTTTCACTGCACTGCGCGAACTACTCTCTTTCGACTAAACAGCCACTAACAATGAAATCTTGGCCTTATATGTTTGCAACACTGTGAGCCAATCAAAGTATTTCGCCCCGCAATAAACCCCCTCTTAAAGGAAAAGGCCCGAGCTTAACGCTCGGGTCTCCTTGAAATCTAGGTAGATTCAGTGCTTAGAGGTTGGGGAACCAAATTCCAATCTCGCGCTCAGCGGACTCTGGGGAGTCGGAGCCGTGCACGATGTTCTCGCCCACGCTGAGTGCGAAGTCACCGCGGATGGAACCGGGTGCGGCCTTGGAGACTGGGTCGGTGCCGCCGGCCAGCTGGCGCCATGCCTCGATGGCGCGCTCGCCTTCAACAACGCCGGCAATCAGCGGTGCGGAGGTGATGAAGTCCACGAGCTCGCCAAAGAATGGCTTGTCCTTGTGCTCTTCGTAGTGCTTTTCTGCGGTCTCGCGGTCAGCCACGCGCAGGTCCAACTCAGCCAGCTTGAGGCCCTTGCGCTCGATGCGGGCGATGATCTCGCCCACGTGGCCGTTCTTTACGCCGTCCGGCTTAATGAGGATCAATGTACGTTCAGTCATGCCCCATACTGTACCGAATACCCACAACTCGTCCACGACCGAGGGCCATAAGCGGGGGCAGCGTAGTGGGCGGCATTTAATAAGCATTAAGTAAGCTGCTGGACTATCTCCGTCGCGCGCTCGTGGGAGGTACCCCGAAACCACAGGCGCACTTGGTTAACCGCCGTGCCAAACTGGCCGTTGCCCAGCAAACGCTTAATCTCTGCTCGCTGCTCTTTATCCAAATCATCAAGGGTGGCTTCTTCTGCCCGCTGAAAATTAGCGCGCAGGGCAAGGGCCAAAAATACGGCGGCAATGATGAGTGCTACCAGCGGCAGCCACGGCGCGCCCGTGGCCGCGCGGGCAGCGACCGCGGCAATGCAGGCTAGGGCCGCGAGGACGAGATAGACGGTGCGCATGGCCACTACTTCTGGTTGAGGTGCTGGGTAGTTAAGTAACCGCGCTTCATGCGGGCGATTAAGTTACTGCGCAAATACGCCGCAAGGAGCCACTCCATGCCAAAGATGATGAAGATCGCGGCGATGGACCAGTGCGCCATAAAACCCAGGATAAGGCCCAATAGCTGCGCCCACACGATGACGGTCAGCGCCCACTTCTTATTCATAAACGCGATCATGCCCAAGTGGAATATCAGGGCACCTATGACTACGCCGTAGTTAAACGGCGTCCACAGCGTACCGTCATACAGCTTGTACAACAGCGGCAGCGCCAAAACGAGCGTGATCGACTCCATGATGAGCGAGCTGGCGATGACCATGCCATTAAAGCTCTTGAGCGGATCCTTAACGGGATCCTGCCCTAGGCCCAATGGGCCGATTTCATTGTCCGCTATGTCGTCGCCGCGGCGCGGCTGACGAGGCAGGCGGGACCTAGGATTGGGGCTGGTCATGCGGGCTCCTTTCCAAACATAGCGCGGGCTTCGCCGGCGGTAACCACCGAACCGGTAATGACAATACCGGAGCCGGATTGCACCTCAGATTCCTCCGCCAGCTCCACGGCTTGCGCGTAGGCACCGGGCAGATCATCGGCCACATAGACGCGCTCTTCGCCATAAATATCGCGGGCCGTTTCCGCCAATTCATAGGCATCGATCGCGCGCGGCGAGGAGTTCTGGGAGATTACCACCTCGCTCAAGTACGGCTCCAGCGCGGCGAGGATGCCTTGGGCATCCTTATCGCCAAAGATGGAGAGCACGCCGATGAGCCGCGCAAAATCGAAATCGCGGTCGAGCGCCGCGCCAAGCGCCTTGGCGCCGTGGGGATTGTGGGCGGCATCGATAAACGTCGTGGGCGAGGTGCGCACTCGCTCGAGGCGGCCGGGCGAAATCGTCTTGGCAAAACCGTTGCGCACGGAGGCAATATCCAGAGGATGCCCGGAAGAGGCACCGAAGAAGGCTTCGACCGCTGCAAGGGCAACGGCCGCATTCTTGGCCTGGTGCTCGCCGTGCAACGGCAAGAAAATATCCTCGTACATGCCGCCGAGGCCCTGGATATTAACCTGCTGGCCACCGACCGCAATGCGGGATTCTAAGGCCGCGAATTCCGCTCCGGAGCGGGCCACGCCGGCATCCATATCCACCGCGCGCTGCAGGATGACCTGCATGGCCTCAGGGTCTTGCTCGGCAATAATGGCGATGTTTTCATTCGGGGTCAGCGGGTCTTCGGCATCGGCGCGGCGCTTGATGATACCCGCCTTCTCCCCCGCAATCTCCCGAATATCGCTGCCCAGGTAATCCGTGTGGTCTAGGCCCACCGGGGTAATCACGGAAACGTCCGCATTGACCACGTTCGTGGCATCCCACGTCCCACCGAGGCCGACCTCGACGACGGCGACGTCAACGGGGGCATCGGCAAACGCTGCATAGGATAGGCCCACCAAGACCTCGAACTTGGACATGGGGACCTCAGAGCGCGCATCCACCATCTCCACGTACGGCTTGATTTCGTGCCACAGGCGCACGTAGTCGCGCGGGTGGATGGGCCGGCCATCGATGCCGATGCGCTCGGTGACCCGCTGCAGGTGCGGGCTGGTGACCAGGCCCACGCGGCGGTGGAAGGAACGCAGCAGCGAATCGACCATGCGCGCGGTAGAAGACTTACCATTGGTGCCCGCAATGTGGATGACATCAAAGGACTGTTCGGGGTGACCGAGCAAATCCATGAGCATCTCGATGCGCTCCAGGGTGGGCTCGATCTTAGTCTCCGGCCAGCGCTGGTTGAGCTCGTCTTCCACCTCACCGAGCGCCTGCAGCTCCTCCGGGGATACCTCTTGGGGCGCGGCGTCGTTATATTCTTCGTCTTCGCCCATGCCGAGGTTCAGGGTCAGGCCCGATTCCGTGATCTCCACCGGGGTGCCATCGGTGCCTTCCTTGAGGGCATCGACGATTTCAAAATCGTCCTCTCCCCCGGCGACCTCGCCGTTCCCGTTGGCGTCGTGATTGAAGCGCTGATCTGTCACTACTTAAGGCCCTCCAAACGGCTGGTAATGCGCTCGACTTCCTCGCGTGCGATGTCTTGGCGCGCCCGAATCTTATTGACCACCTCTTCCGGCGCCTTGGCCAGGAAGTTCTCATTGCCCAGCTTCTTGCCGGTCTGTTCCAGTTCCTTATTGGCCTTGGCCAGATCCTTTTCCAGGCGCTTGCGCTCGGCTTCAACGTCGACCGCGCCGTGGGTATCCAGCGTTACCTCCACGGTGGCCTGGGACAGGCGCACCTCAATGGAGGCCGAGGGGTTAAAGTCCTCGCCCGGCGCGGTGGTATTGGCCAGGTTGCGGACCAATTCCTCTTGGCCCTGCAGGTCTGCCGCGGCGAAGTCGAGGCGGCCCGGCACCTTTTGCGAAGGCTTAACGCCCTGATCGGAGCGGAAGCGGCGCAGCTCGGTAATGAGCTTATCGGCATCATCGATGCGGCGGGCGGCCACCGCGTCCTTGGTGGCGCCGCCGTTGGTATCGGCCACTGTGGGCCACGGGGCGATGACGATGGATTCCCCGCCGGTCAATGCCTTCCACAGCACCTCGGTCACATACGGCATGGTGGGGTGCAATAGGCGCAGCACCACGTCGATGACGCGGCCCAAGACGATCTGGGTATTGCGGCCTTCTACCGTTTCGCCATCGCTCGGGATCTGCGTCTTGGCAATCTCCAGGTACCAGTCACAGAGCTCATCCCAGGTGAAGTGGTAGAGCAGCTCGTTGGCCTTGGCAAATTGATAATCGTCCAAGTAGGCATCGACCTGGGTGCGCACCTCTTCGGCGCGGTCAAGGATCCAGCGGTCGGCATCCGAAAGCTCCGTGCGGCTAGGCAAAGGTGCCACGCCGGCGCCGTTCATCAGCGCAAACTTGGTGGCATTAAAGAGCTTGGTAGCGAAATTGCGCGATGCCGCGGCGGCATCAGAGCCCAGCGGCAAATCCACGCCCGGGTTGGCGCCGCGGGCAAGGGTAAAGCGCAGCGCATCGGCGCCGTAATCGCGCACCCAGTCCATCGGGTCAATGCCATTGCCCAGGGACTTGGACATCTTGCGGCCCTGCTCATCGCGCACAAGGCCGTGCAGGTAAAGGTCTTTGAAAGGAATCTGCGGGCGGCCATCGGTGCCCTTACCCAAAAGCTCTGGGGTCTTGGTGCCGGCGAAGGTGCCGAACATTATCATGCGCGCGACCCAGAAGAACAAGATGTCATAGGCTGTGACCAGCACGTTGGTGGGATAGAACTTCTCCAGATCCGGGGTCTTATCGGGCCAGCCCAGGGTGGAAAATGGCCACAGCGCCGAAGAGAACCAGGTATCGAGGACGTCCGGATCCTGCTCGTATCCTGCCGGCGGCTCCTCATCGGGGCCGACGCACACGATGTCACGCTCGATCTCACCGGACTCGTTCGTGCGCTCCGGGCCGTACCAAATGGGGATGCGGTGGCCCCACCACAGCTGGCGGGAGATGCACCAATCGTGCATGTCATCGACCCACTCAAAATAGCGCGGCTCCAGCGACTGCGGGTGCAAGACGGTATCGCCCTCGCGCACGGCATCGCCAGAGGCCTTCGCCATCTGCGCGACATCGACGAACCACTGCAGTGACAGGCGCGGCTCGATGGGCTCGCCGGAGCGCTCCGAGTGGCCCACGGAGTGGACATTGGGGCGGATTTCTTTGACGATGCGCCCCTGCTCCCGCAGCGCCTCCCGAATTTCCACGCGCGCTTCTTCGCGCGTCATGCCATCAAAACGGGTGCCGGTATGCGCGATGTGGCCGGTGGTATCCATCACCGTCGGCATATCCAAGTTATGGCGGGTGCCCATGGCGTAGTCATTGGGATCGTGGGCCGGGGTGATCTTTACCGCACCGGTACCAAACTCCATGTCCACGTAATCATCAGCGATGATCTTCAGCTTCAAGTCATCGCGGAAGGGGTGTTCCAATTCCTGGCCCACGAGGTGGGCGTAGCGCTCATCGTCGGGGTGGACGGCAATGGCGACATCGCCAAGCATGGTTTCCACACGCGTGGTGGCAACAATGAGGTGCGGCTCATCGTCATTGAGCGAGCCATAGCGGATGGAGACCAGCTCGCCCTCGACGTCCTTGTAGACGACCTCGATATCGGAAACGGCGGTCTCCAGCACCGGCGACCAATTGACCAGGCGGTTGGCCCGGTAAATCATGCCCTCATCGTAGAGGTTCTTAAAGATGGTCTGTACCGCACGCGACAGGCCCTCATCCAGGGTAAAGCGCTCGCGGGTCCAGTCCACGGAGTCACCGATGGCGCGCATCTGGTTCTGGATGGTGCCACCGAATTCTTCCTTCCATTCCCAGACCTTGTCGATGAACTCCTCGCGCTCATAACCCCAGCGCTTTTTGCCCTCGGTCTCCTTGAGCTTGGCCTCAACCTTGGTCTGGGTGGCAATGCCCGCGTGATCCGCACCGGGCAGCCACAAAGTGGAATAGCCCTGCATGCGCTTGCGGCGAATGATGGAGTCAATCAGCGTGTGATCTAAAGCGTGGCCCATGTGCAGCTGGCCGGTCACATTCGGCGGTGGCAGCACGATGGAAAAGCCCTCCGCCTCCGAATTCGCATCCGGGGTGAAGTAGCCGCGGTCGACCCAACCTTCATAGAGGTCTTTTTCTACCGCCTGCGGCTCCCAGGACTTGGGAAGCTGGTCCGCGCGATTGGTGCCAACGAGTTGCTCTTTATTCTGATCAGTCACCTGGCCAACTCTACCCTGTGCGTCAACTGGCACCAGCGCCCTGTCTAAAGTAAGGGCATGTCTCACAACCCTGGCCACCGTGCCCGTCTCCGCACCCGTTACTTCGCCCAAGCCAAAGATAACTCTCAGGCCTTCGCGTGCCTGACGAGTTATGACTGCATGAACGCCGAGATCTTCGATGAAGCCGGGGTGGATCTCCTGCTCGTGGGCGATTCCCTGGCCAATGTAGTCCTGGGCCGCGAAACCACGCTCTCGCTCACACTGGATGAAATGATCCCCCTTGCCCGCGCGGTGGTTGCATCGACCTCCCGCGCCTTCGTGGTGGTGGATCTGCCCTTTGGTTCCTACGAAGCCGGCCCCGCCCAGGCGCTCGAGACCGCTGTGCGCGTCATGAAGGAAACCGGTGCGCAGGCCGTGAAGCTAGAGGGTGGTGCGGAGCGCGCACCGATTGTTGCCGCGCTTGCCGCCGCCGGCATCCCAGTCTGCGCCCACATTGGCTTTACACCCCAGCAGGTCCACGCCTTAGGCGGCTTCGTAGTCCAAGGCCGCGGTGCCGGCGCGGAGAAGCTTCACGACGACGCCCGCGCCCTCGCCGAGGCCGGCGCCTTCGCCGTGGTGCTGGAGATGGTCCCAGCAGCCCTTGCTGAGCAGGTGACCAAGGAGCTGCCCATCCCCACCATCGGCATCGGCGCCGGCGCGCAGACCGACGGCCAGATTCTGGTGTGGACCGATGCCTTCGGCCTAGGCGGGCCCAAGGCGCCGCGTTTTGTGCGCCGCTACGCGGATCTGCGCGGCGCGCTGCTGGAGGGCGCGAAGGATTACGTGTCCGATGTGAACGAACGCTCCTTCCCCAACGCCGAGGAGTCCTTCGAGGACTAAGGTTTTGGCCATGCAGATCCTGAAAACTAAATCTGAACTCCGTGCCTTCCGCGCGGCAGCGTCCGGCTCCGTGGGCTTGGTGCCCACGATGGGCGCGCTTCACGACGGCCACGCTTCCCTCATTCGCCGCGCCCGCGAAGACAACGACACCGTGGTGTGCTCGGTCTTTGTCAATCCCCTCCAGTTCACAGACCTGGGCGATTGCGAAGACTACCGCGCCTACCCGCGCACTCTCGACGCGGATGCCGCGGTGCTGGACTCGGTGGGAGTCGATGCGGTCTTCGCCCCCAGCGTGGAGGAGATGTACCCGGGTGGTACCCCGCGGGTGTGGGTGCGCACGGGTGAGATGGGCTCGGTCTTGGAAGGCGCTTCGCGCCCCGGTCACTTCGACGGCGTAGCCACCGTAGTGAGCAAGCTGTTTCACCTTGTTGCACCAGACCGCGCTTATTTTGGGCAAAAGGATGCCCAGCAGGTAGCCATCATCCGCCGCCTGGTGGCGGACCTCGATGTGCCGCTGGACATCATCAGCGTGCCCATCGTGCGTGCAACGGACGGCGTGGCCGAGTCCAGCCGCAATGCGCGCCTCAGTGCCGCCGAGCGTGAGCAGGCGGTCGCCTTATCCCAGGCACTCTTCGCGCTGCAGGATGGCGCCTCACGTGAAGAAGCTGAGGCCCAGCTCGCTTCCTCCCCCGGCGTGACGGTGGATTACCTCACCGTGGTGGACCCGGCCACGCTCGAGCCCGTAGATGCACAACACCGGCCCGCCTTGGCGCTGGTTGCAGCGCAGGTGGGGCCGGTGCGGCTCATCGATAACTTGGTGCTGGAGGCTTAGCCCTTCAGCAGGTGGGCTACGGCCTCGCGCTCCTCACGCAGCTCCTGCACGGAGGCCTCGATGCGCTCCTTCTGGAAATCGCTGAGCTCGAGGCCCTGGACGATTTCCCACTTGCCGTCGCGGGAGACCGTGGGGAAACCTGCGACGAGGCCCTCGTCCACACCATAGAAGCCATCCGAAACGATAGCGGCGGTGCGCCAATCCTCAGTGCCGTGGATCCAATCGTGCATGTGATCCACCGCGGCGGAGGCTGCGGAGGCTGCCGAGGAGCGGCCGCGCACGGCGATGATCTCGGCGCCGCGCTTGGCCACCTTAGGAATCATCTCCTCCTTGTACCAAGTCTCATCTACCTCAGCGTTGGAGTAGGTCAGGTCCGGGAACTGGGTGGCGGAGTGGTTGCCCCAGACCGCAATCTTGGAAAAGTCCTTGGTGGCCTTGCCCGTCTTGGCCGCCAACTGGCCCAAGGTGCGGTTGTGATCCAGACGCATGAGCGCGTTGAACTGGGAGCTATCCAGATCCGGCGCGCTATGCGCGGCAATCAGCGCGTTGGTATTGGCTGGGTTGCCCACCACCAGCACGCGAACATCACGCGCCGCGTAGTCATTGATGGCCTTGCCCTGCTCGGTAAAGATGGCGCCATTGGCCTCGAGCAGGTCAGCGCGCTCCATGCCCTTGCTGCGCGGGCGGGAGCCCACAAGGAATGCGGCGGAGGCATCCTCGAAAGCGACCTTGAGGTCATCGGTCACCGTAATCGAGTTCACCAGCGGCAGGGCGGAGTCGCGCAGTTCCATGGCCACGCCCTCGGCCTTTTCTACTACCGCGGGGATTTCCAACAGGGCAAGGTCAACCGGGGTGTCCTTGCCAAATACGTCGCCCGCGGCAATCCGCCACAGCAGGGAGTAGGCGATATTTCCGGCGGCACCGGTAACGGTTACTTTTACTGGCTGGGTCATGCTCATTCCTCCTCAAATGTCGTGGAGATGTAAGCGTCCCTCATGCACGCCACCCTCCACGGGATGTATCCACCCCCGAGCTTAGCGCTATACGGAGGTAGCGTGTTGTGAAATAAATCCCCCTCTTTCGGAGGGAAAACACCGCCAAATTTCCGGATATTACCCCCATTTACCTCCAAATTAACGCCCCCAATGGGCACATTCCTCCCGCGGGGTGGGGTTAATCGGGCATGATGGAAGCGGCACAGACCCCACTTGGGAGCGCGCTTGCAGGGATGCATTCACCGCCTGTGGGCGGCTGCACGGTGGCCAACCACTGCCGCATCGAACCAGCATGAGGCCGATCGTGCAGTTCCCGAGACACTACCCACCATCGCCACATCGGCGCCGCGAAGCAGAGATAGGACACATGCTATGAGCACTGAGCACACCGAACCGCTGCACGCTGCGGAGCAGGCGGAGGACTCCGACGCTCACGCTGCGGATTCCATCAGCACCGATGCCGTGGTGGATATCGCCATTTCCCAGTTTTCCGCGTGGGGTTTTTCTGAAACCAAGCTGGACACCATTGCCGCGGAATCCGGCATGTCCAAGCGCATGATTCACTACCACTTTGGCGATAAGCAGGGCCTGTATTTGAGCGCTCTAAGCACCGCCGCCGAGCGCCTCCGCCCCAATGAAGAGGACTTGGAGCTCGATTCCGCGGTCCCGGTCGAGGGCGTGCGCAAGCTGGTGGACTGGATCTTCTGGCAATACGTCAACCACCCCGAGGCCATTCGCATGATGACCTGGGAAACCGCCCAGTCCATCGTGGGCTCTTCCACCAATCCCGTGGCGGATTTCAGCGGCGTCGCCCTCCACCTCGACCGCCTGCTCATGCTGGGCCAGGACGCCGGTGCCTTCCGCCCGGGCATTTCCACCAACGATATTTTCACCATCATCGCCTCGCTCACCTCGTACCGCGTGACCAACCGGGCGATGATGGACAACCTATTGGGCGTGGATATGTCCAGCCAGGCAAATACCGACGGCATGCACCGGCTTACCGTCGATACCGTGCTGGCATTCCTCACCGCCAATATCCCCGATTCCGGCCACGAGTCTTATTTGGTGCCTTCTGATGCCGACGAGGGCGATGAGGCCTCCCCGCAAGATATCTACGGCGAGGCATAAAAGTAGGGGCACCGGCTGCTTGCCGATGCCCCCTTCTAACTAAGCCGATTCCTTCGCCTCATCCTTGTAGGTGAATTCGGGCTCTGCGCCCTGGGTGACGCAGCCCGCGGTGATGTGCACGGCGGAAATATCTTCCCGGTCCGGCAGCTCAAACATCACTGGAACGAGCAGTTCTTCAAGGATCGCGCGCAGGCCGCGCGCGCCGGTTTTGCGCTCGAGGGCGAGCTCTGCGATGGCATCCAGCGCCCCGTCATCCATGTGCAGCTCGCAATCATCCATCTCAAATAGGCGGCTGTACTGCTTGAGCAGCGAGTTCTTGGGCTCAGTGAGCACCTTAACCAGGGCCTCGCGGTCCAAGTTATCCACCGTCGCCACCACGGGCAGGCGGCCGATAAATTCTGGGATCAAGCCGAACTTCACGAGGTCTTCCGGGCGCACCTGGGAGAATAGGTCCACCTTTTCCCGCTCGTCTTCGGTGCCGAGCTTCGCGCCAAAGCCAACGCCCTTCTTGCCCACGCGATCCGCGATCACCTGGTCAAGGCCCGCAAACGCGCCGGCGACGATGAAGAGGATATTGGAGGTATCTAGCTGGATAAATTCCTGGTTCGGGTGCTTGCGCCCGCCCTGCGGTGGGATGGCGGCCACGGTTCCCTCTAGGATCTTCAGCAGCGCCTGTTGCACGCCCTCGCCGGAGACATCGCGGGTAATGGAGGGGTTTTCAGACTTGCGGGAAATCTTATCCACCTCGTCGACGTAGATGATGCCGCGCTGGGCGCGCTCCACGTCAAAGTCCGCCGCCTGCAGCAACTTCAAGAGGATGTTTTCTACGTCCTCACCGACATAACCGGCCTCCGTCAGGCTGGTGGCATCCGCGATGGCGAAAGGCACATCCAGCAGGCGCGCCAAGGTCTGGGCCAGGTAGGTCTTACCTGAACCGGTGGGCCCCAGCATCAAAATATTGGACTTGGAGATCTCTACCTCTTCGCCTTCGGCCTTCTTACGGCGCGCATCTAGCGCGGCGGATTCTTCGGCCTTAATGCGCTTGTAGTGGTTATACACCGCTACCGACAGCACGCGCTTGGCCTTGTCTTGGCCAATGACGTACTTATCCAAAAAGGAAGAAATCTGCGAAGGCTTAGGCAGGCGCACCTCCGCTTCGGAAGATTCCTCGGCCTGCTCGTGGCCGAGCTCTTCTTCAATAATCTCATTGCAGAGCTCGATGCACTCATCGCAGATGTAGACCCCGCCGCCGGCGATGAGCTTTTTCACCTGCTTTTGGCTCTTTCCGCAGAAGGAACACTTCAGGAGATCAGCGCTTTCTTGCATACGTGCCATTCAGTACTTTCACACTCGCTCTTGTTTACCGCTTTTTAAAGGTGGGGCGGAAGGCTCGCTTACTTCCATCCCCGCGGTTGGTTGTTCAAAAATCTACCTTAGTAAATCAACCCGACACGGCTCTTATTCATTCCCTCCGCGTGGCGAAATTCGCAGATCTTTATCCGCCCACACCACTAAACTTGGGATTGGATCCTCCACTTCCTCCACCACCGCCGAAGGAGCCATTTCATGTTTGACCTCACCAACCGTACCGCGATTGTCACGGGCGGAGCTGCGGGCATCGGCAAGGGCATCGTTGCCTGCCTGCGCGAAGCCGGCGCCAGCATCGTCATTGCCGATATCGATGCCGACAAGGCCGAAGCAACCGCCGCAGAGCTCGGCGCGACCGCCTACCCCGTCGATGTCACCGATAGGGCCTCCATCAAAGAAATGTTTGCCAAGGTCCACGCCGCGCACGGGGCGATCGACATCGTCTGCTCCAATGCCGGGGTCTTTCCCAACTGCCCGCTGGAAGAGATGACCGATAAGCAGTGGGAGACCATGTTTGACATCAATACCCACGGCACGTTCAAGGTCGTGCAAGAAGCCCTGCCGTATATGAAGGAGCGCGGCTACGGGCGCATCGTCATCACCACCTCCATTACCGGCTCACACACCGGCTTTCCTGGCTGGGCGCATTACGGCGCCTCCAAGGCGGCCCAACAGGGCTTTATCCGCTCCGCTGCGCTAGAAATCGCCCGCGATGGCATCACCATCAATGGCGTATTGCCCGGAAATATCCTCACCGAGGGCCTCGAGGCACAGGGCCAAGAGTACCTCGATGAGATGACGCGCTCCATCCCGCTGCACCGGCTTGGCAGCCCCCGCGATATTGGCAACGCCGCGGCCTTCCTCGCCTCCACCGAGGCCGGATATATCACCGGCCAAACGCTGATTATTGATGGCGGCCAGCTCCTGCCCGAAACCCCGGAGGCCATCCTGCCGCCGCGCTAGCGCTTGCCGATGCCCAGCCCTATAACGCAGATAACCCGCCAGGCACCTAGGATGGTGCCTGGCGGGTTATCTAGTGCGGCTTTTATTGCAGCCAGCCGAATTCGAGCAAGAATGCCTCAACATCGAGCATTTCCAGCTCATCTGGTGCATGGCCGACAACGAATGCGAAGGACTCAGCGACGTCCTTGGTCGTCGCGGGGGTAAGCCCCGCGTCAACGAGATTTTCCGCTACGCGGGCAGAAACCGGTGCCTGAGACACGGTATCCAAACCCGTACCCGTGGTGGAGTCCTTGAACATATCGCTAATGCCACCAATGAAGGTCCGCATCGTGTTCATCTCTCTCACCTCTCAATGTTGCTCTGTTGATAGGTACAAATATACTTGGTACTTACCCACTAAGCAACCCCTAAGCCATTTAAAGTTAATCTTTTGTTAACATTAAATGGCTATGAGGCATATTACATGGTCACGGGCTTGCTATATAGTCCGCGGGTTACTCTTAAAGGTCGCCAAATGGTGCGAAACCAAAGTAGTGGTCTAGGGAATCGCGCGCGATCCACGCGATTGCCACCACGATAACGACACCCAGTACGGCATAAACGGTCCAACCCAGCAGCTTCATTTGGCGGCTAGCGGGAGTATCTCCTACCACCACACCATTGTCATCCCGAATGGGATCACCTGTCATGGAACGCATGCCCAAGGCGAAGAGCAAGGGGATACCAGCACCGAAGACAAGGGCCAGGCCAGCGACGCGGAGTATAGATTCGAAGATTTCTGCAACAGTCATGTTCTAGCGCTCCTCTTGTGGAGTAGATGAGGTGGAGTCGTTGTCCCCGTTGACCGCCGCTACCGGGGTCATGCCCCCTGAAGCTGCGACAGACTCTTTCGCACCAACGCGTGGCTCCAAGGACGAATCCACGGACTCAGCGTTCTCATCCCAGTCATTATTAACGTTGGATGCATCAACTGGGTTCATACGGGAGCGGATGACGATGAGCGCCGTCATGGCCAAGAGTAGAACGAAGTCCACGATAGCGCCGGTTGCCACATTGGTAGCGGAAGAGACGCCGTGCGCCAACCACCACGATGCGAAGCCAACAAAGGCGGCACAGGGCAGCGTAATGAGCCAGGCAGCCACCATGCGCATTGCAACACCCCAGCGCACTTCCGCGCCACGGCGGCCCAAACCAGTACCAAGGATAGAGCCGGTGGACACGTGGGTCGTAGACAGAGCCATACCACCGGCTGAGGAAGTCAGGATGATGGCCGCGGAGGTAGCCTCGGCTGCCATACCTTGCGGGGATTCGATCTCCACCAAGCCCTTACCCAGGGTGCGGATAACGCGCCAACCGCCGGACAAGGTACCGGCCGCAATGGCAATCGCACAGCCGAAGATGACCCAGGTTGGAATGCGGGCATCGGCAGCCGCGTGGCCCGAAGCCACGAGGGCGAGGAAGATAACGCCCATGGTTTTCTGAGCGTCACCGGCGCCGTGTGCCAGCGATACCAAGCAGGCGGTCACAATCTGGCCATGGCGGAAGTGCTCGTTCTTTTCCTTTTTCGGAATGGTGTTGGTCACCCAATAAACGAGGAAGGTGGCGCACGCAGATACCAAGGCGGCGATAATCGGGGACGCCACCGCCGGAATGATGATCTTGGCCATAATGGAGGTCCACTCCACTCCCCCAGTGCCCATGGCGGCGAAACCAGCGCCGATAAGGCCACCGAAAAGGGCGTGGGAAGAGCTGGACGGTAGCCCGAGCAACCAGGTGAAAAGGTTCCACAGAATACCGCCGATAAGACCGGTAAAGACCACCATCAACAGGGCTTGGCCATCCGAGTCGGCGGCTGCACCCGAAAGGTCATAGGAATCGAGGTTGACGATGCCTTTGGCCACCGTTGCCGCGACATTCACGGACAAGAATGCGCCAACGAGGTTAAGTACGGCAGAAATCGCCACCGCAGTAAATGGCTTCAGCGCGCCAGTAGCAATGGAGGTTGCCATCGCATTGGCTGTGTCGTGAAAACCATTGGTGAAGTCGAAGGCTAAGGCGGTAAACACCACAATGCCCAAGATAATCAGAGTCGCTGTCACAGCATTGGCCCCTTGTAAGCAATTAACAAATGAGAAGAAAGTGTTATTGCGGCGCCATCACGCGTCGCGTACGAAGTGCAGCGTACTCCGCAACAATAAGTTGAGCCAATAGCTTTTCTAAGAAGTAAACTGCACTTTGCCTAGTGTTAACCTTCCACATATGCCTGAGCGCTAGGCACCTGCCAAAGATCTGCGGTTTACCAGCAATTTTTAAGACACCTAATCTATTTTCACCCTTTAATAGCGTGGCAGAAAACACTTAGAGAGGTGCGCCGGCTTAACACCAACACACCTCTCGAAATAAAGGTTTTAGCTTCCCTTTTTAGCGGAAGGTAGCAAACTTCTTGACCACCCAGCGGCTCAGCACGAGTAGGACGATGCCCAGTGCGATGGAGACGACACCTAAGGAAATAAAGAAGGTGTTTTCCGCACCCGCATCCTCTGGGTTGTAGAAGCTAGCCAGCGAACCGGCAAGTGCGGTACCCATGGCCACGGCCATCATCCACACGGCCATCATGCGCGATGGGAACGCCTCAGGTGCCACCTTGGTGGCCAGAGAGTTGCCCACTGGGGACAACATCAGCTCACCCATGGTGAATAGGAAGAGGATCCAGATAATGACATACATTGGCGTGGAGTTTGCGCCCGAGCCGGAGAATGGCAGGAAGAAGAACAGCGAGATACCGATGATGATATTGGCCACGCCGAACTTCACCGGCGTGGACCACTGACGGTCACCGAGCTTCGTCCACATAGCCGCGAAGATTGCAGAGAAGATAACGATGAAAATCGGGTTAATGGACTGCACCAATGACGGCGGAATCTCGATACCAAAGATGTGGCGGTCCAGGCGCACATCGGCGTAAATGGTCATCACGGTAAATTGCTGCTGGAAGATACCGAAGAACAGCACACCGGAGATGAACATTGGAATAAAGCCCAAGAGGCGGTTCTTTTCTTTCCGGGTCACCAAATCAGAGGTGTACATCTGAATCCAGAAGTACACGGCGGCGATCAGGGCAACGGCGGTGACGATATTAGACAGCCACTCTACCTTGATGATCCCAGTACCCAGGCCGATAACCATGACGAGGACAGCGACGACAATCGCGCCCAAGCCCAGCATGCGCTGTTTAAAATCTGCAGGATTAGGAATTTCGTGACCAGCGTCCTTAATCGTGGTCTTACGCATGGCAGTATACTGGATAAGGCCTAGGGCCATACCGACGGCAGCGATGCCGAAGCCCCAGTGGAAGCCCTTCCAGCCCCACATTGCGGTGGTAAGAAGCGGTCCGAAGAGGGCACCAATATTAACGCCCATGTAGAAGACGGAGAAGCCGCCGTCACGGCGAGGATCGTCGCGGCTATACAGCGAGCCCAGCACCACCGAAGCGGTAGTCTTTACACCGCCGGAACCAACGGCGATGAGGATCAGGCCGATAGCCAGGCCGGTTACGGCAGGAATGAAGGCCAAGACGAGGTGACCAGCCATCACCATGAGTGCGGAGTAGAACAGGGTGCGCTCCGCACCGAGGATGCGGTCAGCTACCAACGATGCCAACAGGCATGCCATGTACACCAAGCCGCCGTAGGCACCGACGATCGACGTCGCGTCGCCACGGTCGAGGCCTAGGCCGCCATCGGTGGTGGCGTAGTACATATACAGCAGCACGATGGACTGCATGCCGTAGAAGCTGAAGCGCTCCCACATCTCCACGCCGAACAGGTTAGCCAGCCCCCACGGGTGGCCGAAAAATGTGCGCTCCCCGCTCGAAGCAGCGGGTGCGGAGGTTCGATCCTCCGCTTCTGGTTCCTTATTTGTCATAACATAATACGACCACTCAGAGGCCTAATTCACAAATCGGCCATTATACGTGAAACATCGCACTAAATAATCTGCCTAACGACCTGCAGATATTTCTCTGAAAGATTCACCCCGTTTGGGGTAGATGTGCGTGCACCGTTACTCGCCCAGCGCACCTTCTCATAGGCATATACCGCAGTCGCTTATACGCAAATAATAAAAGCCCTGCGAGGGCTTCTCTCGAAGCGGTCTCACAGGGCCTCCGCTGATGGATTCAGTCCATCAGGACCGAATTAAGAATTGAGCTTGCGGTACTCAAAGACGGTATCGATGATTCCGTATTCCACAGCGTCTTCCGCAGTCAGGATCTTATCGCGGTCGGTGTCGATGCGGATTTGCTCGGACGTACGGCCGGTGTGCTCCGCCAAGGTGTTTTCCATCAAGGTGCGCATACGCTCGATCTCTGCGGCCTGGATCTCCAAGTCCGAGACCTGACCCTGGGTGCCCTGGGTTGCAGGCTGGTGGATCAATACGCGCGAGTTCGGCAGCGCCGCACGCTTGCCCGGAGCACCAGCGGCCAACAGCACTGCAGCAGCAGAAGCCGCCTGGCCCAGGCACACGGTCTGCACATCAGGGCGCACGTAGCGCATGGTGTCATAAATTGCCATCAGGGCAGTAAAGGAGCCACCGGGCGAGTTGATATACATGGTGATGTCACGGTCCGGATCCTGGCTTTCAAGAACCAGCAGCTGGGCCATGATGTCATTGGCAGAGGTGTCATCGACCTGGGTACCCAAGAAGATGATGCGCTCTTCAAAGAGCTTAGAGTACGGGTTGGTTTCCTTCGTCCCCTGAGCGGACTGCTCAATAAAAGAAGGCAGTACGTAACGGGAACTTGGCATCTGCGACTTATTCATAGTGATTTTCTCCTTATTCCCTAGTTGCTCAGCGGGCCGTTTACAGACTCGATTACGTGGTCAACAATGCCGTAATCCTTGGCTTGCTGCGCAGTCATCCAGCGGTCACGGTCAGAGTCCTTGGTGATCTGCTCGAAGGTTTGGCCGGTGTGCTCTGCAATGAGCTCGGCCATCTCGCGCTTGGTCTGTGCGAATTGCTCCGCCTGGATGGCGATATCGGCAGCGGTACCGCCCACGCCAGCGGAAGGCTGGTGCATCATGATGCGAGCGTGCGGCAGTGCATAGCGCTTGCCCTTCGTACCACCAGAGAGCAGGAACTGGCCCATAGAAGCGGCCAAGCCCATGCCGTAGGTGGAGATATCGCAGGGCGAGTACTTCATCGTGTCATAAATGGCCATGCCCGCGGTCACGGAGCCACCCGGGGAGTTGATGTAGAGCGAAATATCGCGCGTGGGATCCTCTGCGGAAAGCAGCAGGATCTGTGCGCACAGCTTATTGGCAATTTCATCGTCTACCTGGGTGCCCAAAAAGATAATGCGCTCGTGCAACAGGCGCTCATAGACGCTGTCACCCAAGTTCAGGCCGGAGCCTGCTGGGGTGGTCATCTGAAGCTGGTCAGATTTCTTAGACATTCGAAAAGTCTCCTTGAGGACGGTTAATCTCTAATGCCACCACACTACTTAATGTGGCGATAATTGTGGGGTCTGTTCGCTATCAGCGTTTGCACCGATCTTTGTCTGCTTTTTCGACCCGGCGATGAGAAAAGCCCAGCCAGACTTCCTCGCTGGTGCGAGGGGCCAAGCTGGGCTTTTAAGGAGAAGATTTACTCCGCGTCGGTAGCTTCGTTCTCATCTTCTTCTACTTCACCGAAGTACTGCTCAACGTCAACGTCGTTGCCTTCTTCGTCCTTTACGGTGGTACGGCAAATGGCGGCAGCCAGTGCCTTGCCGCGGCGTACGTCAGAGAACAGGTTGGCAATCTGGCCGTTGGACTGCAGCTGCTGGATGAACTGGTTCGGGTCCATGCCGTAGGACTGCGCGGTGAACAGGATGTGGTCCGAGAGCTCCTGCTGGGAAACTTCCGGCTCTTCCTTTTCTGCCACGGCATCCAAGAAGATCTGCGTGCGCACGGACTCTTCGGCCTGCTCGCGGGTCTGCTTATCAAACTCTTCGCGGGAGGTGCCCTGTGCCTCGAGCAGCTGTGCCAGTGCCTTCTCATCGTGTGCGAGCTGGCCCAGGATCTGGTGCAGCTGGGCGTGAGCCTGCTCGTCGACTACGGACTGGGGCAGCTCAAAGTCGACATCGGCAAGCGCAGCCTTCAGAACCTCATCGCGGATCTGGCCGGTCTGCTCAGCCTTCTTGGACTCCTCAACCTCGGTCTTGGTGGCTTCGCGCAGCTCCTCGATGGTGTCGTACTCGGAGGCCATCTGGGCAAACTCATCGTCCATATCCGGCAGCTTGCGCTCCTTGGTCTGCTGCACGTGGACCTTGAAGGTAGCCTCTTCGTCCTTGTGCTCGCCGGACTGGATGGTGGAGGTGAACTCGTTATCCTCGCCGGTCTTCATGCCGCGCAGTGCGGTGTCCAGCCCCTTGATGAGGTTGTCATCACCAATGGAGTAAGACAGGCCCTCGGTGGAAGCCTCCTCGATCTTCTCGCCGTCCACCTCTGCGGTGATGTCGATGATGGCGTAGTCACCGGTCTTCATCTTGCGCTTGGTGTCCTTCAGTTCACCGAAGCGCTCTGCAAGATCCTCGAGGGCCTTGTCCACGTCTTCCTCGCCGGCCTTGATGGCCGGGACGATGACGGAGATTTCGGAGAAGTCCGGAACCTCGAACTCAGGGCGAATGTCAACCTCGGCGGTAAACTCGACGAAGTCCTTGTCCTCGATCTTGGAAATGTCTACGTCCGGCTGGCCGATGACCTTCAGGTCCTCGGACTGAACGGCCTGCTCATAGCGGGAAGGCAGCATGTCATTGACAACCTGCTCCAGAATCGGGCCGCGGCCGAAGCGAGCGTCGATCAGCTGGCGCGGGGCCTTGCCCTTACGGAAACCTGGAATAGAAACCTGCTGCGCGATTGCCGCGTAAGCTTGATCGATTTCCTGGTCTAGCTCCGCAAACGGAACGTTGACGGTGAGCTTAACGCGGGTATCGCTCAGCTTGTCTACGGTGGTCTTCACGAGTGAATCTCCCTGGCTTCATTGTTTTTCTACGTACATAAAAATTAAAGGGGGTCTGAAAAACCTTATTAGGGCATTTTCAGACCCCCATACGTCGGGGCGACAGGATTTGAACCTGCGACCCCCTGCTCCCAAAGCAGGTGCGCTACCAAACTGCGCCACGCCCCGTATGTAGGCCACCAAGTTGCCTTGGCTGCGTTGCATACCTGAGACAGTTTAGCGTGTTGGTTTTAAATCTCCTAAATCAACCCCCTGTTAAGGGCGTAGACGCAGGTTAACGGCATAATTTCTGGCCGCTTGACTTAGAAATCGAAATCAAACATACCGTCAAAGAAGCCGCCGCCATCGCCGTCAGATAATCCATCGAAGAATCCGCCACCGTCACCGGCGTCTCCCCCTCCGGCATCGCCGCCCATATCACCGGGGTCACCGGCGTCTCCGGCATCTCCTACGTCTGCGCCGCCGTCGGCTCCGTCTATGCCGCCGCCTTCGGCGCCGCCCCAGTCGCCGTTTTCTGCGGCGGCTGCGGAATAGCCCACGCCGGACATGCCGGCAAACATGGCGTTAAACATCATGGAATAACCCATCATCCACACGCCCGTTTGCAGGGCATCTTCCCACCAAGGGCGGGAGTACCAACCGGCCGGAACGGGACGGCCGGCCACGGTTCCGCCTGGGTAATAGTTCGGGGTTTCCTCAGAGGCGTAGGGGGAGGCAGTCAATTCCTGCCCATTGGCATCCACCGTGCGCTTCTCGGTGACCTTACCGGCGGCGCGCTGCCCCTCCAGCGGCGGCAATTCCGGCCCTGGGTTCATGTCCATAATCTCGCGGGCGGCATTGACGTAATGCATGCCCTCAAGCGCCGATTCGCGGGCCAAATTGGCCTGCTTGACCGTGGTGGCCCTTGAAATAGCGGAGTTAGCCGCAGTAAAGCGCTCTGATGCGTCCGCCATCGCCTGCTGCGAGGCGGTATCCGTACCGGAAATCTGCATGACCTGGCCACCCAGGCGCTCAATCCAGCGGCGCGCATCCGCCTGGGCATCCGCTAACTGCTGCGCCTCTCGCTCCTCCCGGCTCTTTTTTGAGCTGCGCGAGGATAGATACCACGCGCCGCCACCGAGTACGACTACAAGAAGTAGAAGTTCCACAACAATCATCGCTTTCTTTACTGGAATTGGTCCTACCTATTTTAACGGCCTACCCACTGCGCGTGTTCCCTATTTTCATTTTGGGGCGCTCATGCGCTAAAGTAGCCGACAGCGTTCAAGGTAACGCTGTGGGAATGTCGTATAGTGGCTAATACCTCAGCCTTCCAAGCTGAAGACGCGGGTTCGATTCCCGTCATTCCCTCCATGTTTGTACTGCAATAATTGACTATTGCAGCTGGTTGTTAGCGGTAAGTGGAACCATTGGTAGAACCATTTTGGTTGGCGTGTTTAAACCCTCACAGATTGTATATTCTGTGGGGGTTTGAATATTTTTAGCTTTGGTTAGAGTTTCTTCCAGAGTGCGGGCACGGCGGGCGCCCCCATCCGGCTCGTGTGGTGTGGGTTTGGGTTGTTTTTGGGAAATATTCTTAAAATGTTCGTTCTTCCAGTTTACCAATAACGCATTACTGTGTTATACTAGTGAATGTAAGGCTGCAAGGCACTTACAAAACTGAAGAGGTGATGGAGGTCGCGGCGCTAATTATTTCACTGTGTAGCCTAGCTATTCAGATAAAGCAGCACCGCAACGACCACCCACCAAAATCGGGTAGGCATCGCAAATAGCCTCTAGGGGCACACCTCCCAATATACCGAAAGGACACATTACAGTGACATTGAAACAGGCCTCCGCCGTCTCAGGCATCGTAGTCGCCGCCGCCTACTCGATAATTGCCGATTCGCCCATCTGGCTTATTGTCATAGCCTTAGCGGCACTATCCGGCTACAACCTAGCTACAGCCACTAACCAAGGGAGGAAAAACCGTGCAGCCTAAAATCATCGATGTCGATACCGGCGATGAATTGTGGACTGGCTCGGATTGCGCCGCCCATATCGGCGTGAGCTACGCAACCTGGCGCAATTACTCAGCTAATCACCGCACCCCTGAGCATGTGGCCACGATTTTGGGCCGCACGCGACTGTGGCTTGCTGAGGATATTAAGCGCTGGCACGCGTCCCGGCCGGGGTCACCCAGCCAGCTCCGCCGTTAGGCCTCCTTGCTGGTTCCTTAGCTTTATCGAGGTCCCTGCTTGCCGATGCCTCCCTCCATCCCGCCGCCCATCTCCCGCCAAGCGCGGCTATAAATACATCACATTGGGGCGGTAGCCAGAAAAGCGTAATCTGGTGTCCATGACCGTACCTAATATTACTTTGAACGATGGAAATACAATCCCCCAGCTGGGCTTTGGCGTCTTCCAAATGGACCCGGAAAAGACCGAGGAATACGTAGCTGAGGCGCTGCGCGTGGGCTACCGCCACATCGATACCGCAGCCATCTACGGCAATGAAGAAGGCGTGGGCAAGGCCATTGCCAACTCCGGCATCCCGCGCGAGGAACTCTTCATTACCACCAAACTGTGGAACGACCGCCACACCGATGCCGCTGCAGCGCTGGATGAATCCCTGCAGAAGCTGGGCCTTGACTACGTAGACCTGTACCTCATCCACTGGCCTACCCCAGCCAAGGGCACGTACGTGGAGGCTTGGAAGCAGCTCATTGAACTGCGTAAAGAAGGCAAGGCGAAGTCCATCGGCGTGTCCAACTTTGAGCCGGAGCACTTAGATCAGTTGGAGTCACACACGGACGTCGTCCCCGCGATTAACCAAGTGGAGCTGCACCCTTACCTGCAGCGCTGGCGCGAACTGGACGCTGGCCGCGCCCACGGCATCGCCATCGAGGCATGGGGCCCGCTGGGTCAGGGCAAGAGCGATATCTTGGAGGCACCAGAGGTTACTGAAGCCGCCGAGGCGCACGGTGTTTCCCCAGCCCAGGCCATTATTCGCTGGCACCTGCAAAATGGGGTCATCCTCTTCCCCAAGTCCTCGACGCCATCGCGCATTGCAGAAAACTTCGATGTCTTCGGCTTCGAGCTCACTGATGCAGAGATGGCCGCCATTACCTCTTTGGAGGAAGGCGAAGACGGCCGCGGTGGGCACCACCCCAATGACATGAACGACGCCTAATGCGCTTGGTGTAACCACCACATAGAAACGCCGCGTGGCACAAAGGGCCCGCGGCGTTCATTTATGTCTATTTAAGGAACCTGGCGGTTTTAGCGCGGGTCCTTGGGCAGCTCGGGTGGGATATTGGTGCGCTCGTATTCTGCGAGGATATCGATGCGGCGCTGGTGACGCTCGGCGCGGGACCATTCTTGATCCAAGAAAGCATCCACGATTTCTAGGGCCTCTTCCTGCGAGTGCATGCGCCCGCCGATGCCGATGAGCTGCGCATTATTGTGCTCGCGGGCTAGGCGTGCCGTTTCTGGCGACCATGCCAGCGCACAGCGCGCGCCCTTGACCTTATTGGCGGCAATCTGCTCGCCATTTCCGGATCCACCTAGCACGATTCCCAGGGAACCTGGATCGTTGACGGTGCATAGGGCCGCTTCAATGCAGAATGCGGGGTAGTCATCCTCGGCGTCATAGGTATGAGCGCCGCAATCGATGACGTCATGGCCTTGTTTGGTGAGGTGTTCAGAAATCAGGTTTTTGGTCTCAAAACCTGCGTGGTCAGCTCCAAGATATACGCGCATAGCCCCTACAGTACCGGCACCGCCGCCTTCTGGGCACCACTTTCTACAACCTATTTCGTTCATCGTCCGGTGCTGTTAAGCTAAAGCGCAGATTACGTGCTGCATAGAAAGGCTAAAGCATGGCCCCTCGCGTCCTCGCACTCTACGGCAGCATCCTTGCTATCGCGGTGCTGTTATTTGCGGCGAATATCTTCTTAACCAATAAGAACTACCTCGTGCCGCTTATTCATACCGTACTTTTCACTGTCGCCCACCTTGTTCTTGGGCTGTGGTGGCTGAATCAGAGGGTACTAAAGAAAAATCGCCTCGGCGGTTTAGCCGCGGTGATTGGGGTGTTATCCCTGCTTACCGCGGCCTCATGGGCTACGTGGGTGGCCGCCGCTTGGTCAGAATTTCAAGCCCAGACGGCCCTGCCCATTATCAATATCGCCGGGGTGCCGGCGTTTTTACTCACGCCGGTCATCGCGGTGTGCTGCCTGGCCGCCGCCGTGCGCCGCAAGCAAGGCCAGCAGCGCTCATAACTAGTCCTCTTCTACCTGTGGCATCTCTGTGCGAGAGCGCTTGAGTTCGAAGAAGTAAGGGAACTGGGCTAGGCGCACGGAGGCATCGAAAAGCTCACCGGCTTCCTCACCCGTGGGAACGCGGGTAATAACCGGGCCGAAGAAGGCGGTATCGCCCAACTTAATAACCGGGGTTCCTACCTCATCGCCCACGGAAGAAATGCCGTTGTGGTGGTATTCGCGCAGCTTCTCGTCGTACTCCTCGGTGCGTGCCACCTCCGCAAAGTCTGCGGGGAGGCCAACCTGCTCTAATGCCTGGGCGATGATCTCGTCATAGCCGCCATCCCCCTTCTTTCCGCCATTGCCCTTGGCGTGAATCAGGGTGCCCATGGCGGTATAGAGCTCGTCTACCTTTTCTGGCTGCTCGGTCTTTACCTTGGCAAATACGCGGGCAGGGCCCCAGTTGGCCTCCATCATCTCCATGTATTCGGGATCGAGATCGCGGCCATCATTCAGCACCGACAGGGACATCGGCTCGAATTCCACCGTAATATCGCGGACCTTTTCTACCTCTTTGATCCAGCGGGACGTTGCCCATGCGAAGGGGCAGGAAGCGTCGAACCAAAACTTAACTGGGGTGGTCATTATTCCTCCTTGAAATAAGTGCAGTTTGCCCCACCACTGTAAACGCGCTGCTAACCTTGATGCATCACTATTTTCGTTAGCAAAGGAGAATCTAGGCAATGACCTCTGTAAACCTCACGTGGGAGGAAGCAAAAAATCGCTCCCAGATGCTCAAGGTTGAGCATTACGATGTCGCTTTAGACCTTAAGCATTCCGATACCCACTTCCTGTCCACCACCACGGTGCGCTTTAGCACCCAGGAGGCCGGTTCTACCTTCATCGATCTGCGCGCGGACAAGCTGCACGAGGTGCGCCTGAACGGAAACCCGCTGCCCACGCAGTCCTATGACCCCACCTACGGCATTCCCCTCTCCGGGCTGCAGGTAGCGGATTACACGCTCAAGGTCACCGCGGAGATCCCCTTCTCCCGCACCGGCGAAGGCCTGCACCGCTTCGTGGACCCTGCCGATAACGAGGTCTACCTCTACACCCAGTTTGAAACCGCCGATGCCAAACGCGTCTTTGCCTGCTTCGACCAGCCGGATCTGAAGGCCACCTACTCCCTGCACTTTAAGGCCCCAGAGGAGTGGACCATTATCACCAATGGCCCGGTCACCCGCGAGGGCGATACCTCCCATTCTGAGATCGACTACCCGCTATCGACCTACCTGGTTGCCCTGTGCGCAGGCCCCTACCACGAGGTCACCGATACTTGGCGCGGCGAGCTGACCGAGCACCCCGAAGGCAAGCCGGCGCAAAAGCTCGAGGTCCCGCTCGGTATTTACTGCCGCGCCTCGCTGGCAGATTCCCTCGATGCCGAGCGCCTTTTTACTGAGACCAAGCAGGGTTTCGACTTTTACCACCGCAACTTCGGCTTCCCCTACCCCTTTGGCAAGTACGACCAGATTTTCGTCCCAGAGTTCAACGCCGGCGCGATGGAAAACGCCGGTTGCGTAACCCTCCGCGATGAATACGTCTTTACCTCGCAGGCCACGCACTACAAGTACGAGCGCCGCGCCGATACCGTCCTGCACGAGCTCGCCCACATGTGGTTCGGTGACCTCGTGACCATGCAGTGGTGGAATGACCTATGGCTCAACGAGTCCTTCGCCACCTGGTCCGCGGCCATCTCGCAGGCGGAAGAAACCGAATACGATACCGCCTGGGTCACCTTTGCCAACGTGGAAAAGTCCTGGGCCTACCAGCAGGATCAGCTGCCTACCACCCACCCCATTTCCACCGATGCCAGCGATATCGAAACCGTGGAGCAAAACTTCGACGGTATTACCTACGCCAAGGGCGCCTCGGTGCTCAAGCAGCTGCAGGCCTACGTTGGCCGCGAGAACTTCCTCGCCGGCGTGCGCCGTCACTTCGCCGCTCACGCGTGGGGCAATGCCACCTTCGACGATCTGCTCCGCCACCTCGAGGAGGCCTCCGGGCGCGATCTCTCCTTCTGGGCACAGCAGTGGCTGAAGACCACCGGTATTAATACCCTGGCGGTTGCCACGGGGGCCGATGATGACGGCACCATCACCCAGGCGCAGCTCACCCAGCGCGGCGATACCCTGCGCACCCACCGCGTTGCAGTGGGCCTGTACAGCACGCAGGACGGCAAGGTTGTGCGCACCGAGCGCCTCGAGATGGACGTGGATGGCGAATCCACCGAGATCCCAGAGCTGGTCGGCCGCAACCTGAAGGACATCGACTTCATCCTGCCCAACGATGACGATCTGACCTACTGCCTCATCGATTTGGATGCAGGATCCCTGCAATTTCTGCTGGATAATATCGAGAAATTTGATGACCCCATGGCGCGCACCCTGTGCTGGTCCACCGCCTGGGAGATGACCCGCGCCGGCACCATGCGCGCCCGCGACTTTATCCGCTTGGTGGCCCGCGGTATGAAGGCGGAGACCGAGCTCGCCGTCCTCGAGCGCATCGTCTCGCAGGCCTCTACCGCACTGAAGAACTACGCCGATCCGGCGTGGGCGAAAGACAGCACGGTTTTGGCGCAGGCGCTTGTCGATGGCGCCCGGAGCACCGATGCGCAGCGTTCCATCATCTGCACGCAGGCGCTGTCTAGGATTCGGCTGCACCAGCCGGCCCGCGACTACCTGCACGATCTCCTCGCGGATTCCGATGATGCCGGGCTGCGCTGGTCCGCCGTCGCAGCGCTCGCTGCCGCGGGTGCGCTTGCCGATGCCGAGGCCGCCATCGCCGCCCAGCTCAAGCGCGATAATTCCGCTACCGGCTACTACTCTTCCCTGCGCGCCCACGCCGCGATTGCCACCGCGGATAATAAGCGCGCGGTATGGGAAGAAATCGTAGCCGGGGATCTCACCAACCGCGAGCTCACCTCGAAGCTGGAGGGCTTAAACTACCCGCACTCCGATGATCTCTTACCCACCGCGGAATTCTTCGAGGTGGCCGAAAAGATCTGGGACTCCCAGTCCTCCGAGGTGGGCCTGACCACCGTTACCGGGCTATTCCCGTCCTGGGATATCAGCCAAGATGGCCTCGATCGCGCCGATGCCTTCCTGCAGAAGGATCTGGCAGGCGGCCTGCGCCGCACGATTACCGAGCAGCGCGACCGCGTGGCCCGCGCCCTGCGCAACCGCGAGGTCGACGCCGCTTAATGCTTAGTTCTTGCGGAGGTTCAGTTCGATGCGCGGGCGCACCTGAATCTCCGTGAGCTGGGTGGTGGGCCCAGCCTCCACGACGGTGCGGATGGCGCGCGCCACCTCCACGGGCGCAATAACCTCGTTCGGGTTGTAGTCCTGCAGGCCCTCCAGCATCGGGGTATCGGTGGGCCCCGGCGCCACGGTGGAGACGCGGATGCCGGGTTCGGAGATACGCAGGGCATCGGCAAGCGCATACAGCGCGTGCTTCGTCGCGGCATAAACCACGTTATCGCCGTAGCTCTTGCGCCCCGCCCCCGAGTTGATGAAGACGACGGTGCCCTCCGCCTTGCGCAGCTGCGGCAAGAGCGCGCGAGTAACCTCCGCTGGCGCGTGAACGTTTAAGTCCATGTGGGCGCGCCAATCGTGCGGGGTGGCCTCTTCCACCGAGAACTTCGTGGCGCGTGCCGCGCCGTGCACGAGCACATCGACCCGCTCTAGCTCGGGCAGCTGCATGCCCTCATCCAGCCCGGCTACCAAGTCGCTGGCAACCGGCGTGATATTTGCGGCTTTCGGCAGCTCATCGGCTCTGCGGCCCAGCGCATACACGTGGTGATCGCGGGCGAGATCCTTGATGATCTCGCGCCCCATGCCACCGGTGGCACCGGTAACGACGGCGATTTTCTCTGGCACATTCGTGGTATCAGTCATGCCACCCCATCATAGGGAAAATGGATGCTAGCGGTGCGCGGCGTTCGTCCCCGTTCCGCGATGTGGAACGATAGGGGCTATGGCTACTCCTGCAATCGCGATCGTCGGCATGGGCCCGCGCGGCATCTCTATCTTGGAACGCCTCGCCGCTCGCATGGATGATTCCAGCTCCCCCGTCACCGTCCACCTCATCGACGAGGCCCAGCACGGCGCCGGCCGGGTCTGGGACACCGCCCAAACCAAGACCCTGTGCATGAATACGCGCGCTGGCGCCGTCACGCTTTTTACCGAGCCCGGCGCGACGGTGAACGCCCCGGTGCTCGAGGGGCCAACGCAATACGAGTGGATCCAGCTGCTGCGCGGTGAGGGCGATAAGGTAGCTCCTGCCAAGCGCGAGCTTTATGCACAGCACCCTCCCGCCCCACACATTGCCACCGAGTACCGCGCGGAGCTGGCCGCCACCCGCCCAGAGTCCAATCCCACGCGCGCTTTATACGGCGAGTACCTGCGCTGGGTCTATGACGTGGTGCTGGCGCGCCTGCCGGAGAGCATTTCCACGGTGAGCCACCACCACCGCGTGGAGACCATCACCACGGATGGCTCAGCCGATATCCTGCACCTGGACGATGGCTCGCAGGTGCACGCCGATGCCTCGGTCCTAGCCTATGGCTGGATGGCGCCGCGCTTTAATGACGAGGAGCAGCACTTGGCGGAATCCGGGCTGCACTGGATCGCGCCGGGCAATCCCGTGGAACAAGACTATAAAGCCATTCCCGCCGGCGAAGACGTGCTGGTACGCGGGCTTGGCATGGGTTTTTATGACATCATGGCGCTAACCACCATTGAACGCGGTGGCAAATTCGTCGAGGATGCCACCACTCGCTCTGGCCTGCGCTACGAGGCGAGCGGGAAGGAACCACATTTCATCGTCGCCTCCGGCCGCGGTTATCCCTTCCATCCCAAGTCCGAGTACAACGAGCTGCCGCCCACGATGCCGCGGCGGCGGTTGCATGGGGTCATCGGAAAGCTCAAGGGCGCCGAGGACATCGACTTCGACGCCCAGGTTTGGCCCGCCATCGCGCGCGATAGCTACGAGGCGTATATCACCACGCTGGAACGAGTGAATCCGGCAGCTCTCCTTCGCCCGCGCGAAGAGATCCTCACGGTCATCGATGCCACCGCGCCTGACGATCTCGGCACCGCCCTTGCTCCCCTAGTCACCCAGCCGTGGGATATGACAGACCTTATGTACCAAGTTGCTGGATTTACCGGCGATATTTCGGCGCTCACCGCCCACATTGCGGATTCCCTGGCGGGCGATATCCAGGAGGCGGCCGCCGGGTATGATTCGCCCATGAAGGCCGCGCTGTGGTCACTGTCCCAGTCGCGCAAGCCCTCCTCCATCCTGGGTGCAGAAGGCCGCTATACCCGCGAGTCCCGCACAGGCCGCTACGCGCAATTCATGTCCTTTGGGCAGATGGTGGGCTCGGGCCCTCCGCTGTTCCGCGTGCGCCAGCTGCTCGCGCTTGTCGATGCCCACCTGGTCCATTTCCTTGGTGATCACCCCACCCTCGCGATCGAGTCAGACCATTACACCCTGACTTCTGGCCCGCGCTCGGCATCGTCGCCCACGCTTGTCGATGCCTTCATGCACAAGCCCGATATCCGCGTCGCCGGCGATCCGCTCACCCGCGGATTGGCCGAGGGTGGCCGGGTGCGCCCGTTTGCTGATCACGGGCAGGACACCGGCTCCCCCGAAACCGATGGTGCCACGCGGCGCACCGTCCACCCAGATGGCAGCCTGGATGAGCGCCTGCATATCGTGGGCATTCCCACCTATGCGCAGTGGCCGGATACAACGATTTCCCCCATGCCGGGCACGGATCCACTCATGCTGCAGGAAACCGATAAGACCGCCGGCTCCCTGCTCAAGGTTGCCGGCGGCCGGTAAACTCGCGGTTGCGCTGTGAGCGCGATTTAAAGGGCGTCGAGCGCCTGCTGCAGATCCGCTAGCAGGTCATCGATGTCCTCGATGCCGATGGAGATGCGCACCATGTCTTCCGGTGGCACCAGTTCCGATCCTTCGGCCGAAACGTGGGTCATGTTCTGCGGGTGCTCGATGAGCGATTCCACCCCGCCCAGCGATTCCGCCAGGCAAATAAGGCGCGTATTCAAACAAATCTGCTTGGCGTGCTCTGGGTCGTGGAAGCGCACGGACATCATGCCGCCGAACCCGCGCATCTGCTGCGCCGCCAGTTCGTGGCCCGGGTGCTCTGCCAATCCCGGGTAGCGCACCTGCTTAACCTCTGGGCGGGCCTGTAAGAATTCCGCCACCTTTTGCGCATTGGCGCAGTGGCGATCCATGCGCACGCCAAGGGTCTTAATGCCACGCGCAGTCAGGTAGGCATCGAAAGGCGAGGCGACCACGCCCACGTTGCCCTGGAAATACAGCAGCTGCTCATCCACCTCGGGGTCATTGGTAACTACGGCGCCACCGAGGACATCGGAATGCCCACCCAAGTACTTCGTGGTGGAGTGCAGAACGTGGTCCGCGCCGAGTGCGAGGGGGTTCTGCAGGTACGGCGTGGCGAAGGTATTATCCACCAACACCTGCGCATTGCCCTTGACCTTAGCCACCGCCGCAATATCGGTGATATTCAGCGCCGGGTTGGTCGGGGTTTCCAGCCAGATGAGCTTAGTATTGTCCTTTACCGCAGCGGCGACGGCATCGACATCACAGGTGTTGATAATGGACATCTCCACGCCCCACTCCGTGAAATCATTAAGCAGGCGATAAGAACCGCCGTAGGAATCATTGCCCAAAATGACGTGATCGCCGGGGCGCACCAAGATGCGCACCATCGTATCGGCGGCTGCCATGCCGGTGGCAAAGACGCGGGCGTAATCCGCGCCCTCCAGTGCAGCCAAGGTCTTCTCGAGGGAGCGCACCGTCGGGTTGGCCACACGCCCGTATTCAAAGCCGCCGCGCAGTTGCGCGAGGCCATCCTGGGCGAACGTGGTCGAAGCGTAGATCGGCACGTTGATGGATCCCATGTGCGGATCCGGGTGATATCCAGCGTGAATGGATCGGGATGAAAATCCTTTTGCCAAGTTATGCGCGCTGTGTTCAGTCATGCCTCCCAATCGTAGACCAAGCGGTTCATCCACACCGGCCATTCGGCAATTTATATTCTGCCCTCTCCACGCGTTGCCGATTCGGCGCCATCAGTGAGATTTCAGGATTTTCTCTAGAATGGGTGCGGTTAGTTTGTGTCCACGATCAAGAAAGAATGATGAGTACGAACCTATTTACCATGGCTCAGGGCGCTGCAGAGAAAAAAGACGATGCAGTAGAGTCCGTATCGAGCTTCTGGAACGACGAGAACGTTCAACTTTGGCTTATCGAGCGACCCATCCGCATCGGCCTCATTATCATTTTGGCCTTCATTGCGCACTGGGCGCTGCGCCACCTCATCAACCGGCTGGCGAAAAACAGCATTAAGGCCTCCACCCTCAAAAAGCCCAGCCGCAGCCGCAGCAGGTCTGCGGAGGACGGCCAACCGGATGACACCCTGCGAGAAACCAGGGAGGCGCGCCGCGCCTCGCGCATTAAGACCCTCGCCGGCGTAGGGCGCTCGGCGGTCGCCATCGTGGTCTGGGTTTCTGCCGGCATTGCCATCCTGGACGAGTTGGAAGTCAACGTCGCCCCGCTGATCGCCTCAGCCGGTGTTATCGGTGTTGCCCTCGGCTTCGGTGCGCAGGAACTGGTCCGAGACTTCCTCTCCGGTATTTTCATGCTCATTGAGGATCAATACGGCATTGGCGATGTCATTGACCTGGGCAACGGCGTCTTCGGTGACGTCGAGTCCATTTCCCTGCGCATTACCACCGTCCGCGATATCGACGGTGCCCTGTGGTACGTCCGCAATGGCGAAATCCTGCAGGTGGCTAACCACTCCGATGAGTACTCCGTTGCCCGCATCCAAATCCCCGTCGGGCTATCCAATGACCCAGAGGTTGCCGGCGAGGTCATCGACAAGGCCGTCAAGGATGCCGTCAAGGACGAAAAGATCCGCAAGATGGTGCTCAGCACCCCGCGCATCGACGGCATGTCCAAGTTCGAGCCGGATTACGTATCCTTCCGCGTGTCCACCAAGACGCTGCCGGGCCGCCAGTGGGATGTCCAGCGCTTTGTCCAGTCCCGCGTCCTCAACGTCATGCACGCAGAGGGCATTACCACCCCGTACCCACACGGCATCGGCATTGCCAATCCGCATAAGGGAGACGATGCCTAAATGAATTCCGTCTATGAAGCCATCGGTGGCACCCCTACCTTTGAGCGCCTCGTGCATGGCTTTTATGACCAGGTCAAAGAAGATGACGTGATTGGTCCCATGTACCCGGATCAGGATTGGGAAGGCGCGGAACAGCGTCTTACCTGGTTCCTGATTCAGTACTGGGGCGGTCCCCAACACTTCTCCGAAAACCGTGGCCACCCGCGCCTGCGCATGCGGCATGCGACCTTCCCCATTGGTATGGAAGCCCACGATCGCTGGCTCGAGCTCATGGGAAAGTCCCTCGATAGCATCGAGGAAGACACCATCCCGCCGGCGTATCGCACCATGCTTTGGGATCACATGCAGCGCGTCGCCGCCATGCTCATCAACAGAGCGCCTTAATTTTTCAACTGCTTGTAGCGCTGCCTGTGCAAGCGTTGCAAGCTGTACAAAGAGGCCCGCGCACTTTCACATTAGGTAGTGCGCGGGCCTCTTTTACTGTGCGCTAGCGCCAAGTTAGCGCTGCCGGATGCTTAGTCTTTCCAGTCGAAAGCCTGGCGTACCGGCTCAGATACCAGCTTGCCCCCGCGGGTCATCACGCCTGAGCGCAGACCTGGGAAGCGCTCGATCGCGGCATCCAGGTCGTCGTTAGCCACCGCGCGGATATACGGCAGCGTCGCCGAGGCCAAGGCGCGGGCCGAGGTATTGGCCACCGCACCGGGCATATTGGCCACGCAGTAGAAGAGGGTGTCGTGCACCTTGAAGGTCGGCTCGTCGTGGGAGGTCTTGCGCGAGTTCTCGAAGCAGCCGCCCTGGTCGATGGCGACATCGACAAGCACCGCGCCCTCCTTCATCTTCTTCACAGTCTCCTCGCGCACCAGCTTCGGTGCCGCAGCGCCTGGAATCAAAACGGCGCCAATGACGAGATCGGCCTCCTCCAGCTCCTTATCCAGCGTGGACGGATCAGAGATCAGGGTGCGTACGCCGCCGGCGTACTGGTCATCAAAGCGCTGCAGGACGTGCGGATCCACGTCTAGGACCGTGACTTCTGCGCGTAGACCGTGCGCCATGGCCACGGCGGACGCTCCTACCTGGCCACCGCCGATGACCACCACGCGCGCAGGCTGGGTGCCCGGAATGCCGGAGACCAAGAGGCCGCGGCCGCCCTGGGTGGACAAAAGGTGGTGCGAGCCCTCAATAACGGCCAAGCGCCCGGCGACCTGGGACATGGGGGTCAGAAGCGGCAGGGTGCCGCGGCGGTCCGTAACGGTTTCATAGGCAATCGAGGTCGTCTTCGATTCCGTCAGCGCCTCCGTCAACGGGCGATCCGCCGCCAAGTGGAGGTAGGTAAAGACGGTGAGATCCGAGCGCAGGTACTGGTACTCCGACTCCAACGGCTCCTTTACCTTCAGCAGGAGCTCGGCCTTGGCCCACGTCTCGTCCGCAGAATCGACGATGGTGGCCCCAGCCTCTACGTACTCCTCATCGGGGAAGGACGCGCCGACGCCCGCGCCCGTTTCAATGAAAAGCTCGTGCCCATCAGTAACCAAGGTCCGCACCTCGGTTGGGGTGAGGGCGACGCGGCTTTCATTATTCATGATTTCTTTGGGTACAGAAATGCGCACGGAGGTTCTCCTTCATGTGTTGGTTACAGAGGCGAAAATTTACTTCTCGCTGTCAGGTTAACGCAGAATGAGAAAGAGAATATAAGTTTGTGCGTATTTCACGAACGGGGGTGGAAGCTAAAATCCCGTTTTCCCAGATACCGCAGTATATAGGGTTAAAAATGCGCGCACCGGGGATACCCACTACCCCCGACTATTGGGTTATAGGTATTAATCACTGTCCGTTTTGGGTAACGGAATACCAGATTCGGGGAGTTTTACAGCACGGATAGCCGCGTGGAACGGTAGATGCTGCCAAACGGTGCATCAAGGCGCACCCACCGGCCAAGGCTCGATACACGCAGGTGTCGCGGAATATCCATGGAGGCAGAAAACCCCGGAATTAAGCCCAGGTTGGTGCAGGCGAAGATCATCCGCATCGGAATTTCCACCGTTTGGCCGTTGCCCTCAACCGTGACCACGGTCTGATTAAGCAAGCTGGGCGGCGGGCCCATGGGTCCAGAAAATTCCCGGGTCAGCTTCTGCCCCTGGTCCGAGAGCTCGCGTACTACCGTCACCGGCAGGGTATCTACCACGCTAAAGCCGGTCGCCGGGGGCAATGCGCCCGGCCACGACGCATCGCGGGACGGGCCGAGTTCCATAACACCGGTGCCATCGTTTTTCGCGAGCTGTTGCTCCAGCGTCTCCGCGGACCCCACTGCCCCATCGCGAGAGGCTTTCCCCTGCACCCGCCGGGAGGCGACAACCTCGAAGGGGGTGGTAACGAAGGCATCAACGACGTCATCGGCAAGCTGGCGCAGGCGCACCGATGCATTCGCGTCTACCCCGACTGCGCGCGCAAGAAGGGCCCGTAAGCCAGGTCCTCCGCTGCGAACTTCAAGCGACTCGGTGACCATGGCTTGCGGGCCCTACCTTTCTATGTGTGCACAGTGCGCCGTTTAAGAGGCGCTCATCTGCAGAATATCCTTTTCCTCATCCGTCAACGGGCGCGGGGTGTGCTTCTTCTTGTCAATGACAACCTGCACACAGTTCACCGTGGCCGCTACCTCCCCAGCAGCGGTCTTGACATGCTGGGTCGTGGTAAAGGATGACGAACCGATCTGGGAAACGGAGGTTTCCACGATGACGTGGGCATTGCCCTCAAAGGGAATGGGCCGCATATAGTCCACGTCGAGATGACGCACCAAGGCCATGAAATCGATGCCCTTGGCATAGATATTCTCCTTGGCAAAAGCCAAGCGTGCCTCCTGGGCAACCTCGATATAGTTGGCGTTCATCATGTGGCCGTACATATCGAAATCGCCCCAGCGGGTGGGCACTTGGTGGGTATGCGCGTTATCGGTCGCCATCATTCTCCTCAGGGATTATCGGGTGAGCTTGCGGTGAGTGACGCGAGAAGGACGGGCGGCGTCTTCTCCCAGACGCTCCACCTTGTTCTTCTCATAGTCACCAAAGTTACCCTCAAACCAGAACCATTGCCCCTCGGCAACGTTTCCTTCCCACGCCAGAATGTGGGTACAGGTACGGTCCAAGAACCAGCGGTCGTGGGAAATAACAACGGCGCAGCCCGGGAGTTTCTCCAAGGCGTTTTCTAGCGAACCCAGGGTTTCGACGTCCAAGTCGTTGGTTGGCTCGTCAAGAAGGATAAGGTTGCCGCCCTCTTTCAAGGTCAGCGCCAAGTTCAAGCGGTTGCGCTCACCGCCGGAGAGCACCTTCGACGGCTTTTGCTGATCCGGGCCCTTAAAACCGAAGGCGGAAAGGTACGCGCGCGATGGCATCTCATTTTGGCCAACGTGAATATAATCCAGCCCGCCGGAGACGACCTCCCACACCGTAGCCTCTGGGTCGATATTCTCGCGATTCTGGTCCACGTAGGACAGCTTGACGGTCTCGCCGACCTCAACGGAGCCATCATCCGGTTCTTCCAAACCAACGATGGTCTTAAACAGCGTGGTCTTACCCACACCGTTCGGGCCGATAACACCGACGATGCCATTGCGCGGCAGGGTGAAGGACAAGTCCTTAATCAGGGTGCGATCATCGAAGCCCTTGACCAGGTTCTTTGCCTCGACGACCTTATTGCCCAAGCGTGGCGGCGTAGGAATCTGGATTTCCTCGAAGTCCAGCTTCTTATACTTCTCCGCCTCTGCAGCCATCTCTTCGTAGCGCTCCAAACGAGCCTTGTTCTTGGCCTGGCGAGCCTTGGCGCCGGAGCGTACCCATTCCAGCTCGTCCTTCAAGCGCTTGCGCAGCTTGGCGTCCTTCTTGCCGGCGACCTGGAGGCGCTCTTGCTTCTTATCCAGGTAGGTGGAGTAATTACCCTCGTACGGGTACAGCTTGCCGCGGTCCACCTCACAGATCCAGCCGGCCACGTGATCTAGGAAGTAACGGTCGTGGGTGACGGCTAGGACGGCACCTGGGTAATCCGCCAAGTGCTTTTCCAGCCATTCCACGGACTCGGCGTCCAAGTGGTTGGTGGGCTCGTCCAAAAGTAGCAGGTCCGGCTCCGTCAACAGGAGCTTGGCCAGGGCCACGCGGCGGCGCTCACCACCGGAGAGGTTGGTCACCGGGGCATCGGAAGGCGGGCAGCGCAATGCCTCCATCGCCTGCTCGATCTTGGAATCAACCTCCCATGCATCGGCGGCATCCAAGTCCTCTTGCAGCTTGCCCATTTCCGCCATGAGCTCATCGCTGTAATTGGTCGCCATCTCTTCGGCGATTTCCTCGAAGCGCTGCTTCTTTTCAAAGATATCGCCGAGGCCCTCCTCGACGTTGCCGCGCACGGTCTTTTCTTCATTCAGCGGCGGCTCCTGCTGCAGGATGCCCACGGTGGCACCCGGATCGAGGAATGCCTCACCGTTAGAAGGCTGATCCAAACCGGCCATAATCTTCAGAATGGAGGACTTACCGGCACCGTTGGGGCCGACCACACCAATCTTGGCGCCCGGGTAGAACGCCATCGTGACATCATCAAGGATGACCTTATCGCCAATTGCCTTGCGCACGTTTTTCATCGTGTAGATGAATTCGCCCACTTTTTACCCCTTTGCAAAAATTTGGGAGACGTATTTATCTACACAAACACTACATCAGAATGCGCGCCTAGGTGCCTCGGGTCGGGCGAACCCGAGGCGGATGGCAGGCGCTATGCATGCACGGTTTCGGCGGCCTCCTCTTCTTGCGTTGCTACTTGCTCGCCGTCCTGGGCTGCTGCACTATTTCCCGCTTGGATGCGGTCTGCAGCGGTATCAGCGGCGGTATCGCCCGGCGCGGAGTTATCTACGTCCGGTTCCACCTCATTATCGCCAAGCTCAGGGATGGCGATGTTTTCCTGGTTATACTGCGGCGCCAAGCGCTTTGCGCCGATGACGTGGCGGTTTAGGTCTAGGCCCACATACTGCGCCTTGATAAAGGTGCGGTAATGGTCCTTGCCCTCATCATCGCGCCACTGATCAGAGACGATCGAGCCGCAGACCAATAGCGGCATGCCCTTGGCCAGGGATTTCTTGACGTTGATGGCAAATTGGTTCCACATCTCCACGTCAATAAAGAGGTGGTCTACATCGCGCCACTGCTGCTGGCCGCGTTGGTTTTCGGCGTCGGTACCGGTATCGGCGGGGCGATCAGGAACGCGCCGGGAGGATGCGATGCGCAGCTTGGTTTTATATGCGCCGGTCGAGGTCTTGGTCAGGATGGGATCTTGGGTAAGGCGGCCGGTTAACATTACTGGGTATTGAGACATGGTGCTGAAATTCCTTTACTAGGTTGTGAGTTCGCGAGTGGTATGTCCCTCGCTCGCCTTCACATCCTGCTGCCGCAGCGCAAACCGCACCATGCCATGCCGCCCAGCGCTGTGGATAACTTGTTGTTCCCCTCAACAAAGCGGCCCCAGGATGGTCACTTTCGGGCGGGTTATCCACAGGTGGGCAATAAATTAGTGCCCGCGGAAGCCGCTTTCATCGCCGTGGCTCATGTCCTCCAGCATCGCGTTATAGCGGGCGAGCTCAGCATCGTCGTCCGCCTCCGCCTGCACATCGTGGCGCCGTGCGGTCGCGCGGTCATCGCGCAGCCAATCCAAAAAGAGCTTGCCAAAGACAATGACCAAGGGGAATTGGCCAAAGCCCCAGGCAATACCCCCGCCCACGCGCTGATCCTGCAGCAAGTCCTGATCCCAAGGCAGCTCGAGATACTGATAGAAGTCGAGGCCAAGCACCGTTTGCAGCTGCATCAGGTAGACCCCGGCGAAGAGGTGGAAGGGCATCGACAAGAAAAGCATGCCAAGCCGGAAGGGCGTGGAATGGCGCTTAGGCAAGGGATCTGGGCCAATGACCTCCCAGAAGTAGAAGTAGCCGGAAATGAGGAACACGTAGTTCATGATGAGATGGCCGGCGTGCTCCGAAATGGCGAATTCGTACAGGCTCGGGAAAAGATAGAGCACGTAGAGGAAAAAGAGGTACTGCGCCAAGTTCACGAAGGGATTGGTAATGACCCGCACGAACTTAGATTGGGTCAGCGCCAAGGCATAATCGTGCGGGCTCGGCTGCCCCTTTGGACCCGGCTCGTAGGCCTCCATGACCAAGGTGACGGGCGCGCCTAGCACCATGAGCAGCGGAATGGTCATGGACAAAATCATGTGCACCAGCATGTGGATGGAATACATTGCGGGCATGTACAGGCCGAGGCCGGTGGACATGACAAGCGTAAGGCCCAGCGAGCCGACCATAAACCACGCGGTGCGTCCCTTGTCCCAGCTCAACCCGCGCTTGTGCACGCGGTAAACGCAGTAGCCATATGCCGCGGCCATGAGCAGGCCAATCGTGCCAAACATGATGTCAAAGCGGAACATCGTCCAGATATTGAATACCGTGGGCGCCTCATGCAGGTTATAGCCCATGAGGATCTGCATGGAGCTCAAGTTCGGATCCCGCGGTGGCGGCGGCACGGTGCGCCCCAGGGTGATGGCTACGCCAATCGTGCCCGCCATGACCGCGAGCTCCACGATGGCGATGCGGATAAAGAGCCGCGGGTTTTTATCTAACTGCGGGATGGTGAGTTCGCGGTGGATAAGCCCCAAAATGCCCAGCAGGATGGTGAGCACGAACTTGGTGATCAGGATAATGCCGTAAGGCGATTGCGGCAGGTCCGAAATATCCATCCGGATGAGCGTATTGATTAGGCCGGATACCGCCAGCACGACGATGGCCATGAAAGCGATGGCGGAATATCGCTTGACCGCGAAGGGGAGGTTCGGGCCCAGGCGCCGGCCATGCGCGATGAGCGCCATGAGGCCGCCCACCCACAGCATCACAAATACCAGGTGCCACAGCAGCGAGTTCGTGCCGTAATCGTGATCGCCACCGGTCGCAGAGTGGCCTTCAAGGCCGATGGGGACTACTTGCAGGATGGACAGCAAAAGCAGCACCGGCTGCATGGCCCAGGTGCGGCTGAGGCTGCCAATAATTCCCACGGTAAGGGCGATGAGCACCGCAATGCCCCACACGATGGTGGAGGAAATTTCCGTAAAGGCCATTTTCAAAATGGTCAGGTTGAAGACCTTAAAAAACGGCGTGCCGGTCAGGTCCGACATGATCATCGGGATTTCTACCAGCCCCACGGCCGCAGCACCGAAGGCCGACCACGTGCCAGTGCGGGCGGCGATATGGCCGTCGACCGATAAAGGCGCCTCGATGAGGGAATCGTTCTCCCCGCGCGGGGCGATGAGAAACGACGAGGCCAAAAAGGACCCCACGGATAGCGCCATCAATAGCCACGCCAGCCCACGGAACAGCGGCAGGCCGAAGGTGGTAATCCGTCCTGGGTCCGGAATGCCCAAGGCGGCCAAGGAATCCGCCAATAAGAACAAGGAAATGAACCCGGCGAGCAAGCCAGCAAAAAGCATTGCTGCAATAAAAATCCCCCAGGAAGGACGGGGTTTTTGCGTTCCAGACTGCGTGCCTTTGACCAGCTTATTGACCATAGCTCGCATTCTATAGGGCCACCCTAATGCAAAGCGAACGCATATTTTCTCCCTGGATGTGCCATGATAGGACTTATGGACACCCGTCAACTTCTTTATTTCCGTGCCGTTGTAGACAATGGGTCCTTTACCCATGCCGCCGCAGCCCTCGAAATGACCCAGCCCTCCCTGAGCCTTTCCATCCGCAAATTGGAAAAGGAGCTCAATACCCAGTTGCTGTCCCGGGGTCGTTCGGGCGTAACCACCACGGAGGCAGGTGATTATGTCTATGACACCGCCCTTAAGGTCGATGCCCTGCTGGCCGATGCCCAGCGCCACATCAGCGAAATCACCGGCGATAACGCCAATACCGTCTCCCTGACGTCGTGTCCCATTTTGAACTGGGAATTTACCCCCTCCATCCTCTCCGAGCTCACCGAAATCCACCCCTCAGCTCGCATCAGCCTGGATGATTCCACCGCCGCCACCGCCATCAAGCGGCTCTTGGAGGGCCAGGTGGACCTCGCGCTCTTGCCGACGTCCGACCCCAAAGCCTTCATCCGCCGCTACTCCCCCGAGCTCACCGTCCACGACGTCGCCGAATTCGACTACTCCCTTGCGGTGCCAGAGAGCATGGCAGATCTTCCTTCCCCCGTCTCCTTGCAGGACTTGCGCGAGGAAACCTGGCTGGTTCCTCCCCACTGCCGCGAGCTTCCCGGCATGGCGGAGCTTTACGATGAACTGTGGGAACACCACCCCTCCTACAAGCCGGATCACATTCAAGACGTCGCATCGCTGCATGCCGCCATCCCGATGATTTCCAGCGGCTTTGGCATCAGCTTCATGCCGCGATGCGCCCCCGCACTGCATCCGCAGGGCATCGCTAAACTAACGGTCAAAGAGGATCTTCCACGATTCCATGCCATCTTGGCGTATCGCTCCGACCGCGAACTGACCCCTGCCGCCCAAGAATTGATCGAAATTCTGCGCGCGCACGATTCCGCCCGCCCCCTGGCTTAGGAATCGCCGTGGCTGTGGGCTAATATGAGTGTGCTGTCCAGCCCCCATAGCTCAGCGGATTAGAGCAGTGGGTTTCTACCCCATGTGTCGCGGGTTCGAGTCCTGCTGGGGGCACCGTCTGAAGTCTCGAGGCATCGTTTCTTAAAGCTACGATGCCTCGAGACTTTTTCGCAGCGTGCCGGCTTTTTGTCTACGCTGGGGTCTTTAGAACCTAGCCCCCCTTCGAAAGGCTCGACAATGTCACTTCCGGCACCATCTCGTACCTCCTACGCCCTAGTTACGGGCGCTAGCCAGGGCATCGGCAAGGCGATGGCCCACGATTTCGCGGCGATGGGCTATAACGTCATCCTCGTTGCCCGGCGCGGCGAAATCTTGGAAGATTTAGCCACAGAACTTCAGCGCCGCCACCACATTGAGGCCAGTGCCCTACCCGCGGATTTGGCCACCGATGAGGGCGTCGAGGCGGTCATTGACACCATCTCCTCCAAGAAAGTCTCCATCTTGGTCAATTCCGCCGGCATCGCCAGCTTCGGGCCCTTCATGGACCAGGACTGGGGCTACGAGACCTCCCAATTCGCCTTAAACGGCACCGCCGTGCACCGCCTGACCCGCGCCGCGCTGGAACACATGCTCCCGCGGCGTGCGGGCGCCATCTGCAATGTGGGCTCAACGGCCGGCAATATCCCCATCCCCAATAACGCGACCTACGTCTTTACCAAGGCCGGGGTGAATGCGTTTACGGAGGCGCTGCACTATGAGCTCAAGGGCTCTGGCATCAGCTGTACCCTGCTAGCTCCTGGGCCGGTACGTGAGGCGACCATCGCCGAAGAGGACCAGACCATCGTGGATAAGGTCGTGCCCGATGCGCTGTGGACCACGTATGAGTCCTGCTCCAAAGAGACCATCGCGGCCATGCAAAAAGGCCAGCGACGCGTGGTCCCTGGCCCCTTGTCAAAGGCGATGAACGTGGTCAGCAAGGTGCTGCCGACCCCAGTCATCGCGCCGCTCATTGGGCGGTTTTATTCCCAGATGAGCTAGCGTTCCGCATTCTCGCCGGCGGCTTGCTTGCTGGCCGCTTGTGCCGCCGCACGGGCGTTTTTGCGGTCCACCCAGAAATCGGCATTCTTGATGCCCACCGCCTCTGGGTCGAATTCCGGATCCTTGCCCGCCTTCTTTTGTTTCTCGTAGTCCTTCAGGACCTTGAGCGCCGGCACCTGCAGGAAGAGGACGGCGATGATATTTAGCCATGCGGTGGTGCCCACGCCGATATCGCCCAGCGCCCAGGCCGAGCCCGGAGTCGTGGTAGCACCCACGATGACCGAGACGATAATCAGGATGCGCAGCGCCCATACTAGGCCGCGACGAACCGCGCGGGACTTGACCCAACGGTTGAAGTAGGTCAGGTTGACCTCGGACATGTAGTAGTACGCCAGCACGGTGGTAAAGGCGAAGAAGGCAATGGACACGGCGATAAACGTCGGGCCCCAGCCAGCAAAGACGCTATCGAGGCCGGATTGGACGAAGCCGGGGCCGACTGCGACGTCATCGGGAAGCGAGCCTTGGTAGACAACCTCGCCATCCTCGGATTCGCCGCGGAAGACGGTGTACATATCCGTGGAGATGATCATAAACGCCGTTGCGGAGCACACGAAGAGGGTGTCGATGTACACGGCGAAGGACTGCACGAAGCCTTGCTTGGCCGGGTGGGAGACCTCCGCGGCGGCAGCGGACTGCGGGCCGGTGCCCTGGCCAGCCTCGTTGGAGTAAATACCGCGCTTAACGCCCCACATGATGGCCACACCCAGCATGCCGGAGAACCCGGCCTCGAGGTTAAAGGCAGACTTAAAGATAAGGCCAAAGACCTCTGGGATCTGCGAGTAGTTGATGAGCATCACGACGATGGAGATGCCGATGTAGATCGCAGCCATAAACGGCACGACTAGGGTGGCGAAGTTAGCGATGCGCTTGACGCCACCGATAATGATGGTGGCCAAAATGCCGGCCAGGACTACCGCGGCCCAGGTGGAATTGATACCCCACGCGGTATCGGCCGCTGCGGCCACAGCATTGGCCTGAATGCCCGGCAGGAAGTAGCTGGTGGCCAAAATCATGGCGATGGCAAAGAGGATGCCATAGACCATCATGAACGGCGCAGCCTTGGTGTGCTTATACGCCTTTTCGATGTAATAAGCCGGGCCACCGCGGTACTCGCCGGTGTCCTGGTCCTTTTCTTTATAAATCTGCGCCAGGGTGCACTCGATGAAGGAGGTGGACGAGCCCAAAAGCGCCACAGCCCACATCCAGAACACCGCACCCGGGCCACCGAAGGCAATGGCCGTGGACACGCCGGCGATATTACCCACGCCCACGCGGCCGGATAGAGAGACCATCAGCGATTGGAAGGAAGAAACACCGTCGTCAGATTTTTCGCCCTTGGAAATTTGCCGCAGCATATCCGGTAGGCAACGGACCTGCAGGCCCCGCGTTATCACGGTGAAATAAACACCCGCACCCAAGCACAAAAACACGAGGGCGGGCGACCAAATTATGGAATTGAGGGCATCGAGAAAGTTTGCCATCGAGAAACTCCTTAGTCATTCGCACCTCCCTTGTGAAGCACGATATAGAAAGTATGCCGTAAATCACTCCCCCGTGTCGGTAAAACGATAGGTAAATTTTTCTTTTGCTTTTCGGGGTGCAGATCGGGGCGCGCGGAGGGCCCCGCCGGCCGGGGCTAGAATGGAACGCATGTCTTCTCCCGAAATCGCCGCAAAATATGATCGCCTCGTGTGGATCGACCTGGAAATGACCGGCCTCGACCCAGAGCGCCACGTCATCGTCGAGGTGGCCGCCGTCATCACGGATGGTAACCTCAATATCCTTGGCAAGGGCATCGATCTCGTCGTCCACGCCACCGAAGAGGAACTATCCCAGATGGATTCCTTCGTCACCGAGATGCACGCGAACTCCGGCCTCGACAAGGAAATCCGCCAGTCCACCACCACCATCCGCGAGGCCGAGGACGCGGTGCTGGCGCTCATCAACGAGCACTGCGAGCACCCCGCTCCCCTAGCCGGCAATTCCATCGCCACCGACCGCACCTTCATCCGCACCTACATGCCGCGGCTGGATGAGGCGTTGCACTACCGCATGATCGACGTCTCCACCATCAAGGAGCTCGCCCGGCGCTGGCACCCGCGGGCCTACTACAACCAGCCCGATAAAGGCATGGCCCACCGCGCGCTGCAGGACATCATCGAGTCCATCCGCGAGCTCGATTTCTATCGCCGCAGCGTCTTTCGCACCGATGAGGGCCCAACTTCTACCGAAGCCGAGGACCTCAAGGCCGAAACCACCGCCGATTACCAGGCGTTTTTGTAATTTACGCGGCGTGAGTTAACCTATATCTCGTTGCTTTCGCGCAACGATGGTGGCTGTAGTTCAGCTGGTAGAGCACCAGGTTGTGATCCTGGGTGTCGCGGGTTCGAGTCCCGTCAGCCACCCCAATCTCCCGAGCCCCGCGCTCGGGATTTTTTTATATCTCCACCACCATTTCCTCCGAGCGGGACCTCCCGGCAAGATCCGGCATGTCTCCGGTAATCAGGAACTCATCGACGCCCAGCCGCTTGCCGATGTCCCTTAGTTCCTCCCCCACTTCCCCCACCGTCCCCCAGACGTCGTGGCTCAGGGACTCGTCGATGCGGCGCTGCTGTTGGCTCGTCAGGCCCTCTAGATCCAATTCGCGGGCCGGGCGAAGCGGCGCGAATTCCCCGGTGGACTGGGCCATGACCTTTGCATAGGACTCCGGCAGCAAAAGGTCGCGCGCTTGGTCCGCGGTATCGGCGACGGCGATATTGAGGGAGGAGATGATAGGTGGGGCATCGGCAAGCGCATGCTCGCGGTAGAGCCGCGCCGCCTTTTCCTGCATCTCAACAGGCCCGCCCAGGATGACACCCAATCCCAGCCGCGCGGCCACCGTGACCGACCGGAAGCCGGCGAGGATATAGATGGGCGTGCCCGCATACTCGGGCCGCACCGTCACCGCCTCCTCTCCGCGCAGGTAGCGCAACAGGGTCCCGACCTCGTTCTCGAACTGCGGCTTGAGCTCCAGCGGACCGCCCTGGCGCAGCGCCTTGCGCACCGGCACGGTAAATCCCACTGAGGAGCCCAGCCCAATATCGATCCTGCCCGGGTACAGCGCCTCCAAGAGGTTGATTTGTTCCGCGACTAGAAACGGCGGGTGGTTGAGCAGCATGATGCCTGCGGTGCCCACGCGAATGCGCTGCGTGCGCGCCGCTACGTGTGCAGCCAACATGCCCGGCTGGCCCGCTGGGATGCCCGGCACGCCGTGGTGCTCGGCGAGGAAAAACCTGCGAAACCCCAGCCGCTCCACCTGCTGCGCATGCTCGGCTATCCCATCGAGTGTGCCCGCCGCCCCGCGGTCCAAAATAGAAAAGCGCATGGCCACCACTGTAACCATGCGCCTAAAAGTTGTGCGGATTATTGATTAGCGTACGCGTTGCCCTTGGACCATTCCTCCCAAGACATGTTCCAATCGCCCAAGCCGTCCAAGGGGTTAAGCGTCCCACCATAAGTATTGATTACGTGGACGATATCACCGCGCTTGACGGTGTTCTGGAACCACTGCGCGGCCTCTGGCGTGACGTTGATGCAGCCGTGAGAGGTATTGGAATTACCCTGCGCCCACACGGACCACGGTGCGGAGTGCACGTAAATGCCGGAATAGGACATCTGGGTAGCCCAGTCCACCTCGGTGCTGTAGCCGCCCGCATCGTGCGCAAGCCCGAAGGTCTCAGAATCCATCAGCAGCGACTGGTGCTGATCGCCAATGACATAACGCCCATTCGGGGTGTCATATTGATAATCGCGACCCAGCGATACCGGAATGGTGCGCAAGAGCTCCTTGTTCTTGTAGACCTTCATGGTCTTGGTGGCATTATCCACCAGCGTGACGGTGCGATCCCCGATGGTGAAATCCGTCCCGGTATTTTCCCCGCCGTAGATGCCGCCACCGAGGTCCTTGCCGTATTGATCGACCTTGACCTCAACCTTGGTGCCCGGCTCCCAATACTCCTTGGGGCGCCAGCGCACCTCTTGGTTATTCACCCAGTAGAACGCGCCTTCCACCTCTGGGTTGGTCTTAACCGTAATCGTGTCCTCTGCCGCCTTGCGGTCGGTGATATAGGTGCCGAAATTGACGCCGATAACCTGGCCCACACCCACCTCAGAGCCGGGGATAGGCGTCATCGCCACCTGGGCGACGCCCGCCGCCTGGGAGGTGGAAAAGCTCAGGTTCTTCTTATTGCCATCCTTGTCAGTGGCCACGATGGAATAAGTGTGGTTATAGCCAAGATCCTCCGCCGTAGTCCACTTCTTGCCGTCCTCAGAGAGTTTTTCTTCAACTTCCACGCCCAGCTCATTGGTCATGGTCACGCTCTTGAGCTCGGTGGTGGATTCCACGGTGACAGGCTTGGATGGATCGACATCCTCTGCCCCATCCTTCACGGAGGCGGAAAGCTTGGACTTTTCTTTCTGCTCAGATTGCTCAGCTGAGCTCGAGGTAGATTCCTGGTCCCCCGAGCGGTTTTCAGCGGCGGAATTAACGGAGCACGAGGCTACTACCAGGGAAATGCACGCAATGCTCGCAGCAGCAATGCGGCGGGGATTAGGGAGGGAAATAATCACTAAGTAGACCTTAGAAATACAGTAGTTCTTTCAAGACCAATCCAGACTATCGTCTTGCCACCCCAAATACCAGAAACAAGCTCACCATTATCCAAACTGTTATACTCCCCAGAAATACACTATGAGCAGGCGATTTTACAGTTTTTCAACCGGGGTGCTAAAGTTTCTACTCGTTGCACAGAGAGCCACACGGCAGGACGTCAACACTGCGCCATTAGCTCAATTGGCAGAGCAACTGACTCTTAATCAGTGGGTTCGGGGTTCGATTCCCTGATGGCGCACAACAGTAAAATCGCGAGGCAAGCACCTCGCGATTTTTTCGTTTTCAAAGCTAGCAGTTCAAGGCTAGCAAAAAGGCCGAGCATCTCGCTCGGCCTTTGCTTATTTCACGCGTTGGGGCGCGACGACGGGAACACCGCGGTGCTCCACGATGTCCGGCTCTACCCCATAAACACTTTCCACCAGTTCGCGCGTGAGCACGTCTCCAGGCGTGCCCTGGGCACGAATACGGCCGGATTTGAGCACCACCAGCTGGTCGCACATGCGCGCGGCCAGGTTGATGTCGTGGATGGCCACCAGCCCCAGGCTGCCTTCGCGCCTAGCCTTCTCGCGCACCTCCTCGAGGACGAAGAACTGGCGATGCAGGTCGAGCGCGGACGTCGGCTCGTCCAAGAGCATCAGGCCGGGATTTCCCACCAGCATCTGCGCCACGGCGACAAGCTGACGCTGGCCGCCAGATAGCTCGTTGAGGTAGCGCGAGGCAATGGCGTCCAGCCCCATCGCGTGCAGCACCTCGCCGGTACGGGTAATAGGGTCCTCGCACGCTTCCCGACGCGCCGCGATCAGCACCGTCTCAAACGCCCGCAGCGCCGCGGTGCTGGGCAGATCCTGCGGGACGTAGCCAATCAGCTGGCGGCGGCGCTTGCCCCGCGGGCTTTCTCCTTCCACCAGGAAATCCACCTCGCCCTTGTACCCGCGGTGCACGCCGGCAAGGGACTTGATCAGAGTGGTTTTACCGGACGCGTTGGGACCTAAGAGGCCGACCAGTTGACCGCCTTGCAGCGTATCCACGTCTACCGCTTCGAGCACGGTGTGCTTGCCGTAGGCTGCGCTTATACCGCGCAGGGTAAGCTCTACGTCCACAGCGCCCTCCTTCGAGTCATCACGATGGCGATAAAGAACGGCACGCCCAAAAGCGAGGTCACAATACCAATCGGGATGGCCAGACCCGGCTTAATCATCAGGCTCGCCGCGTGCGCCGCGCACATCACGGCCGCGCCGGCAGCCATGGAAGCAGGCACGAAATAGCGCTGGTCCTCGCCCACCAGCATACGGGCGATGTGCGGGCCCACCAGACCGATAAAGCCGATGATGCCGGCAAAGGCCACCGTCGTTGCCGCCACGAGGGAGACCACGATGAGCACCACCACGCGTAGCCGCGCGGTATTAATGCCCATGGCGGCAGCGCGGGCATCGCCAAGCCGCAAGGCCGTAAGCCGCCACGACAGCGCCCACAAAATGGGCAGGGCAACCAGCAGCACACCCGCCAGCACGCCGTTGGCGGCCCAGTTCGCGCGCGTGAGCGACCCCATGGACCAAAAGACGATCTGCTGGAGCGCCTCGGCCGAAGACTGGTACTGGATAAGCGCGAGCATGGCCTGGAAGAAAAAGACCAAGCCAATGCCCAGCAGCACCATGGTCTCCGCTTTCGCACCCCGGATAATGGCCGCCACGACGATGATCGCCGTCGCCACCGCCGCAGACAACCACGCCACCAGCGCCAGGTTGAACTGCGGCTGGGTTAGCAGCTGCCACTTCAGCACGATGGAACTAGCACCGCCGAAGGCCGCCGCGGCGGAAATACCGAGGGTAAACGGCTCCGCCAGCGGGTTATTCAAGATGGTCTGCATCTCCGCGCCGGCCAGCGAGAGGCTGACGCCGATGAGCAGGGCCATGACGGCCATCGGCAAGCGCAGCTTCCACAGCACCGTATGCGTCTGGTCATCCAGGCTCGAGGGATTCACGATGCCCCTGATGACCTCGCCGGGGCTGATGTCGATGGCGCCGACGAAGTTGCTGACCACAAACGCCACCGCCGCAATAAGGCACAGGCCCGCGACGATGCTAATGCGCTGCCAGGTGAGCTTCTTGTGTTGCTGCGTCAGGGCAGCTACCTCCGCGCTCACCATTAATTCGTGCTAAAAAAGGTTCCCTCGCCTGCAACCGGCGAGTACTTTTCTTGCGCTTGCATCCACTGCTTGTCGATGTCCATATCCTCATACGCCTCCGGGTTGATCCATTCCGCGATCTGCAGCAGCGCTAGGTAGTTGAACGGCGAGTTGTAGAACTGGTGCCACATGCTGTGCAGTTTGTGGTCCTTGACCGCGCGCAGGTTCTCAAAACCGGGCTGGTGGCTCGGCAGCTTGGTAACGCTCGACTCCGCCTCATCTTCACCGATGCCATAGCCCACCGCGGCGTAGCCCTCATCGTCTTTCATTTCGGACCAATCGCCGCCGGTGGCAATCACCATGTCTGGGTCAGTCTCGAGGACCTTTTCTGGGGTCAGGGCACCGGATTCGCCTGGGATGATGCCGTCGGCCACGTTATCGCCGCCGGCGACGTTGACCAGCTGCGAGATATTGGAGTCATTCCACGAGCCACAGCAGTCCGAGACACCGGCCGCGCGCCAAACGAAGGTCTTGGGCTTGTCCTTTACCTTGTCCGCGCGCTCCTTGACCAGGTCCACGGTCTTTTGCCACTCTTTATTGAATTCCTTGGCGCGCTCTTCTTTGCCGAAGATCTCACCGAAGATTTCCATGGACTTGGTGGTGTTTTCCAGCGGCTTGGCGCGGAAATCGGTCACGGCGTACTTAAGGCCCGCCTGGTCCATCTTTTCGGTCAGGCCCGCCTCTTGCGAGGCATCGTACTGGTCCTTGGACAGCACGATGAGGTCTGGATCCAAGCTCACCAGGTTTTCCACGGTGACATCGCCTTTGGAGATAGCACCAACTTCCGGCAGTTCAGTGACCTTGGGCAGCTTTTCTTCCAAGACGTTGTAGTAGTCCGGCACGTTCTTCTTCAGGTCGGATCCGATGCCTACGACCTTATCCAGAGGATCCTCGGTATTGAGAATGCCGGTGGCGAAGATGGAGCGGCCCTCGCCTAACAGGACGCGCTCGGGGGCCTTGTCGAGTTCTACGTCGCGGCCCGCGAGGTCGGTGAAGGACAGGGCAGCATCGTCGCTGCCGCCGCCGTTGTTGGTTGTTTCTTCGGCGGTGCTGCAGCCTACAAGTGCGGTGGCGGAGGCCGCCACCACGGCCATTACCTTGGGGAATCTATATGCCATCTTGAGTCCTTGGTTAGTCGGATTCCTCGAATTGAGGATAAGTGCGAGCTTATCCTAGCTTAACCAAGTAAGGTGGACCAAACCTAAACTACCTCCTCGGCGATTGCGTAATCTTCCGGCTCGCCCTTGGGCACCTCAGTGCCGTCCGCCATGGTACGGTCCTCCAATTCGCCGTCCGGATCCACGATGGCGATATCGAAGCCGGCTTCGCGAATGCGCCGGAGGCCTTCCTTCAGCATGCGCCGGCCCATCCGGTTGGATCCGGTGATATGGGATAGCTCCAGCACCACCGTGCCTTCACCAAATTCGCATTCGGTGAGCTGATGCAAGATGGTCTCCGCCGCGTTGAAGTTGATAAGCCCCTGCAGGAAGATCACCGTGAGATCGTCCTCTGTCTCCATCCTGCGCACGGGATGCACGCCGTAGCGCTCATCCGTGGACATCAAGTGCAGCCCCATATCCTTCGAGAGCAAGGTCAAGGCATCCACCCCGCGGACGGAGTTGCCCTCTTTATTGAGCCGCGGCGAGAAGGTCGCGACCCCCAATTGGCCGGGCAGGGTACCCAGCAGGCCGCCCGAAACACCGGATTTCGCCGGGATACCAACCTCGGCCATCCATCGCCCAGCGCCGTCGTACATGCCCGCAGAGCTCATGACAGAAAGCGTCAGGCGGCAGACATCGGCATCGAGAATCTTCTCCCCCGTCACCGGCTGCGTGCCACCATTGGCCAGGGTGGCAGACATCACGGCGAGGTCACGCACCGTGACCTTAATCGAGCACTGCTCCACATAGGTCGAGACGGCATCGTGGGCCTCATCCTGGATGATGTCGTAATTGCGCAGCATATGCGCCAAAGATAGGTTCCTATCGGAGACCTGCAGCTCGGAATCGCGCACCTTTTCATCAATCTTCAACTCGCGGCCCGCCAGCCGCGAAAAGTAGCTGCGCAGCTGCTCCACGCGCTCGGCCGGATCCGAATCCACGCCGTTAATCAGCTGCGTTACCGCAATCGCTCCCGCATTGATCATCGGATTCACCGGCCGGTGGTCATAGCGGTTCAGCGAAAGCTCATTGAAGGCCTCGCCGGACGGCTCCATACCGACAATCTCGCGCACCGCATCCAAGCCGAGTTCCTGCAGCGCTAGGGCATACGCAAAGGGCTTTGACACGGACTGCAAGGTAAATTCCACCTCTGCATCGCCGGCTGAATACACGTGCCCCGTCGTGGTGCAGATGGCCACGCCGAGGTAGTCCGGTTCCGCCCTGGCGAGCTCGGGAATATAATCCGCCACCGCGCCGCTGCGGTTTCCTCGCACCTGGGTCAAAATTTCCTGCAAATAAAAAGGAATTGGAGTTTTCATCGCAATTTAGCATACGAAAAAAGCCCCCACGGCGCGCGTGGGGGGGGTACGGCAGGGAAAGCTAGTGGCGCTCAGACAGCAAGCGCTGCAATTCTTTCAGGTCGCTCTTGCGGCGGCGCGAGCGGAACACGGAATAGGCAATGAGCCCAGCGACGGCCGCGCCGATGCCACCGAGCACCAGCTGTACGTTGCGGTCCTGCAACTTTTCGGTGGCGGCGTTCTTGGCGTCATCGACGAGGTTTTGCGGCTTGCTGCGATCCGCAATTTCATCCAGGGTGCTAGCCAGCTGGCGCCGGGTGCGTTCGATATCGCGTTGAATATCTTCAATATTGCGTGCCACGGAATTCTCCTCTTAGCTTAAGTTTCGCTCTTAACGAGCTTATCTTACCGTGCAGGGCCTCCACCGCGCAGGCCGGGGAGCACGTAAAGTGGGGCCCATGACTGAAACTCGTTTGAACGTAGGAGATACCGCCCCCGCTTTTTCGCTTGCCGATGCCACCGGCAACACCGTGTCCCTGTCCGATTACGCAGGCCAGCGCGTGTTGGTGTACTTCTACCCGCGCGCCAATACGCCGGGCTGCACCAAGGAAGCCTGCGATTTTCGCGATTCCCTAGAAGAGCTCAATGGGCTCAATATCGCGGTGGTAGGCATCTCCCCCGATAAGCCCGAGTCACTGGCGAAGTTCCGCGATGATCACAATCTCAACTTCCCGCTGCTTTCTGATCCGGATAAGTCCGTCATGACCGCGTATGGCGCCTTCGGGGAGAAGAAGAACTACGGCAAGGTGGTCCAAGGCGTTATCCGTTCCACCTTCCTCGTGGAGCCGGATGGCACCATCGGCCAGACACACTACAACGTGAAGGCCACCGGGCACGTCGCGCGCGTGATGAAGGGCCTCGAGTAAGCCGGTGGAGGAAATCCTCGTTCCGCGGCGTCGGCCAGCGCAGGCGCGCAGCCGGGAGCGCTTTGCACGCATCGTACAGGCGGCGCGCGCCGTGCTTGTCGATGTCGGCTTCGAATCCTTCACCTTCGATGAAGTAGCCCACCGCGCCGAGGTTCCGATCGGCACGCTGTATCAATTCTTTGCCAATAAATACGTGCTCATCTGCGAGCTCGACCGGCAAGATACCGCCACCAGCCTGGCCGAAATCGAGCGCTTTTCGCGCCTCGTGCCGGCCCCGCAGTGGCCGGATGTCTTGGATGAATTCATCGACCACTTGGCGCGGATGTGGCGCGAGGACCCTTCCCGGCGTGCTGTTTGGCACGCCATCCAATCCACCCCGGCGACGCGGGCCACGGCCGCCGATACCGAGCTGCAGCTCTTGGAGCCACTCGCCGAGATCCTCCGCCCGCTGGCCACCGAGCACAGCGATGCGCAACGCATTGAGCTTGCACGCTTCCTTATCCACACCGTGGTCTCGCTGCTCAATTACGCCATTTCGGGCGATCCAGACAAGTTCGATTCCGTGGTCATGGAGCTAAAGCGCATGTTGATTTCGTATCTTTTTGCGGTGGCCGCAGGCTAAGTTTGTAGACGTTTATACAAGTTATCCACAGGCGGGCACTGGGCGCGATTGGCGCCGCAGCAGCGCGCGCCTAGATTTGCAGGCATGAACGCACTGCAGGCCTATGCCACCCAGATTTCCTCGGCGATGGATATCCTCGCCGAGGCCCACGGCATGCCTGAACGCGACCTCATCGAGCTCGGCCTGCCGGATGTCGAGGCCCGCGAGCTGCTCGCGCTGGCTGAAGTTTATTTCGGCACCACCTCCTTTAGCCGCAAGCAGCGCCTTGCCGCCGCAGGCGCGCGCCACCACGATTTGGTGACGCTGAAGCTCATCGAGAAGTACGCCACCCGCGCGGCCACCAAGCGCGCCGCATGGAACCTGCGCGTAGAACTGTGCCGACAACACGGCCCGGCCTCCGAGATTGCCCGGCTCGCTAAAAAGCGCCTGCGCGAATGGCGCCCGCGCCGCCGGCCGCCGCGCGAGGGCGTACAACTCCTGCGCCGCCCGGATGGCCCGTGGACGATGCGCATTACCGCGCCCTCGTCCTTCCTCGCGGATCTCGATTCCGCCCTCGACCCCGATAACCCACTCGCATCCTTCCGCGAACTCCTCCGCGGCGAGGGCGCTGCTACGGTACAGACCACGACGAACGTGATTATCCCGCTCAACGCGCTGGACCAAATTTTGGAAGGCGATGGCGACGAGGTCACGCTTCGGCTCACCAACGGCTCGACCATCACCGGCGCGCAGCTCGTCGAGCGCACCTTCAGCGAACACGGGCTAGCCACGCTTATCCACCCAGTGAAGGGCCCGGTCAACCTGTATCGGACCTCGCGCTTCGCCTCAGAAAAGCAGCGGCTGATGGCCGCCGCCGAAAACCCCACCTGCCCGTGGCCGCCGTGCAATCACCCGGCGGATAAGTCTCAGATCCACCACCTGCAGGCGTGGAAGCACGGCGGGATGACCAACGCGGAGAACCTCACGGTGTGCTGCCCGTACCACAACGGGGTGAACCAAGACGATCCGAACGCCCCTCCCCTGCGCGGCCGCCTTGCCCGGGTAAACGGCAAGGTCCGCTGGAGCCGCTAGCGCTGCCTCACCGAGGTAGCGCTACTCGGCGTGCGCAAGCAGCTCCGCGCACACATCACTGGGAAAGAGCTCTCTGGCCATCCGCGCGAAGTCCTCTCGGCCCAGCGCACCTGCGCCCTCTGGCACGCTGCCCCACAACCGGCAGCCCGTGACCGCCGGAAGCTCGTCCACGTTCAGCCGCGTCGCCAGATCTGGCCTCGCGGGCAAACTGCCGCCGATAAGCCCCATCGCGTTAATCCCGCGCCGCTGCGCCTCGCGGACGGTGAGCTCGGCGGCGTTGAGGCTGCCGAGGCCGAGGGAGGTGACGATGAGGAGGTTGGTGGCGACATCGGCAAGCGTGTAGTCGTCTGCCAAACGCACCAGCAAGCCGCCGGCGCCTTCCACCAGCACCACCCGGCCTGGTGCATCCAACCCTGCGATCCAGTCCCAGAGTTCCTCTTTGCTCGGTGGAATCATACCCGCCCGGCGCGCCGAAAGGTTCGGTGCCAGCGGCTCGGGAAAGCGCACCATCTCCGTGACCTCGACCCCGGCCAGGGCCCGCACCGTCGCCGCGTCACCGCTATTGTCCGGCTCGCCGGTCTGCAGGGGCTTGACATAGACAACCTCGCGCCCACTCTGGGCAAAGGCGCTAGCGAGCGCCGCCGTGGCTACCGTCTTTCCCACGTCGGTATTGGTGCCGGTGACAAAGATAATCATCGCTTTCCTCCTGCCACCGCAGCGCGCACACCGCGGCAAATCTGCGCAACTTCGTCCTCGGTGCTGATAAACGGCGGCATGGTGTAGATGAGGCGGCCGAACGGGCGCAGCCACACGCCCTGGTCCACCGCCGCGTCCGTAGCACCTGACATATCGACGTCGCGCTCCATCTCCACCACGCCGATAGCCCCCAGCACCCGCACGTCCGCCACGCCCGGCTCGTCCTCTAGTCCGGAAAGCCCGGCGCGCAGCTGCTTCTCGATGCCCGCAACCTGCCCCCGCCACCTGCCCTCCAGGATCATGGAGGTCGCCTCGGCAGATACCGCGCAAGCCAGCGGGTTGGCCATAAAGGTCGGGCCGTGCATAAGCGCGCGGGGGTGCATACCCTCGGCTACCCGGCCGGTGGCAAGCGTGGCGGCCATCGTCATGAAACCGCCGGTCATCGCCTTTCCCACGCACATGATATCCGGCACCACTTCCGCCCCCTGGGTGGTAAAGAGGTCCCCGGTGCGCCCAAATCCCGTGGCGATTTCATCCGCGATCAGCACGATTCCGTGGCGGTCGCAAATTTCGCGCGCCCCGCGCACCAACTCGTGGTCGTGGAAGCGCATGCCGCCGGCGCCTTGGACGACAGGCTCGATGATCAGGGCCGCGACCTCGTCGGTAATGCAGCCCTCCAATTCGCGCAGGTACTCCTCGCGCACCTTCTCGCTCGCCCCGCGCGTCGGCGGTGCCGGGGCGAAAACCTGCTGCACCAGGGTGCCGGTCCACATCGAGTGCATGCCGCCATCGGGATCGCACACGCTCATCGCTGCAAAGGTATCGCCGTGATAACCCGAGCGCCAGGTCAGCATCTTGGTGCGCTCCGGGTGGCCAATCCCCTGCTGGTATTGCAGGGCCATCTTGATGGCGACCTCCACCGAGACCGATCCCGAGTCCGCATAAAAGACCTGCGCGAAGTCGTGACACGTAAGCTCCATGAGATTGGCCGTCAGCCGCGCCGCCGGCTCGTGCGTGAGCCCGCCGAACATCACGTGGCTCATGCGATCGATCTGCTCCTTGGCGGCAGCGGTAAGCCGCGGATGGCTGTGGCCGTGGGCGGCGGCCCACCAGGAGGACATGGCGTCGATGAGCTGGGTGCCATCGGCAAGCGTGAGGTGGACGCCTGCGGCCGACACCACGACGCGCGTGGGCGCGCCGGGCTCGGCGTAGGGGTGCCAGATGTGGTGGGCATCGATTGTCGCTATGTCGTTAGTAGAAATATCCACCAAATTAGATCTAGCACACACTCTCGGCCGCTATAGTCCTTTTTATGAAAGTTCTTGAACGGCGTTCAATTCGCCGCGTACCCGTGGTTTTGCCGGCGGTTGCGGGCATCGAAATGTGGGAGCGCTTCAGCTTTTATGGCATGCAAGCCATCCTCGCGTACTACCTCTACTCCACCTCCGGCGGGCTCGGCATGGAGCAAACGCAGGCCACCGCGCTCGTCGGCGCCTACGGCAGCCTGCTCTATCTTTTCACGTTTGTGGGCGGCTGGGTCAGCGACCGCCTCTTGGGCGCCGAGCGCACCTTGCTTACCGGCGCTGGGCTGTTGGTGTGCGGACACTTTGCCCTTTCGTTTATCCCCGGCACCGCTGGGCTCATCATCGGGCTCTTGCCGCTCGCGCTTGGCTCGGGGCTGCTCAAGACCGCCGCGACAACGATTCTGGGCGCCGCCTTCCCCGCCGAGGCCGGCGCGCGCGACGGGGCCTTTCAGATTTTCTACCTCGGCATCAATGTCGGCGCGCTTTTTGGCCCCATGTTGACAGGCTGGCTAGCCGAGGAATACGGCTACCACGCCGGATTCTTCGCCGCAGCGGTGCTCATGTGCTGCGGGTGTGCCACCTACGGCGCGCTGCGGAAAAAGATAGATGTGCCATCGCGCCCGCCTCACCCCACCCAGGCCCCAGGCAAGGCGGGGCTGGTCGCGCTGGCGGCGCTCCTAGCCGGCGTGCTGCTCATTATCACCGTTTCTCCAGCAACGCTGACGGTGCTGCTTCTTATCGCCACGGTGGCGGCCGCGGCGGGGCTTTTTGCCAGCATGCTGCGATCCCCGCAGATTAGCGCAGACGAGCGACGCCGCATCCTGGATTTTATTCCGCTTTTCGCTTGCTCAACGGCCTACTGGACCCTGCAACCGCAAATCTACGGAGTCCTCGCGGTCTACTCGGATCAGCGCCTCAACCGATCCATCGGGGGATTCGAAATCCCGCCGGCGTGGACGCAATCGCTCAACCCGCTATTCATCCTCCTGCTCTCGCTACCCTTGGCCGCGGGCATGACGCGCTGGGCCAACTCGCGGCGCGCGCTCATGGGTTGCGGCATCATCTTCGCCGGCGCAGGCATGTTCCTCCTACTGCCCTTTGTGGGAGGCGGGGAAAATTCCACGCCGTTCCTGGTGCTAGCGGGCACCATCTTGTTCATGTCGCTCGGCGAGCTCTTCATCGGCCCGGTGGGCATGGCCGCATCCGCCGCCCACGCCCCGCGGGCATATGCCACCCGCTTTTCCGCGCTGTACTTCCTCACCATGGCCATCGGCACCTCGCTGGCTGGTTCGATGTCGCAGCTGTACGACCCTACCTCGGCATCTGCCGAAACGACCTACCTCATCATCATAGGCGGCGTCCCCGTCCTCCTGGGGCTGGTCCTCCTCCTGCGGCGCAGGTAGGCTCCTATCGCCCGGCTGACTCATCCAGGGCGCGGTCCGCCATGAGCACGTCGCGCATGCCGCTGAACAGGTCGCCCATGCCCTGCGGATTGGACGGCATGTAGAGCACGGAGGCTCGGCCGTTATTCGAGACATCGACCATCGCGTCGAGGTACTGCGATACCAGCATGAGGACCTCGGGGGATTCCTGGACCCCGGCATCGCGCAGTAGCTCGTACTGCTGGGCGATGCCCTCTACAATCTCCTTGCGCTGCTCGGCAACACCCCTACCCTGCAGCTTCTTTGCCTCCGCGGCACCCTCGGCTTCTTTGACCACGCGGATTTTTTCCGCCTCCGCCTGGGCGATGGCCGCCTCGCGCTCGCGCTGCGCCGCGTTAATGGAGTTCATGGACTCGCGCACGCGGGAATCCGGGCGAATATCGGTTACCAGCGTATTGACGAAGTTCCAGCCGTATTCGGCCATATTATCCCGCAGCGAGGCCGCCACGTTCTGCGCGATGGTGTCCTTGGAGGAAAAAGACTCGTCCAAGCCCATATTCGCCACCGACGAGCGCACATTATCTTGCACATAGGCCACGATCTGCTGCTCGTGGTTGGAGAGCATATAAAAGGCCTCGCGCTCGCGGCCCTCTACGACCTCGTACTGCACCGCGACCGGGATTTGGACGAAGACATTATCCTTCGTCTTGGTTTCTACCATCACGTCTAGCTGGCGCACCTGCAGCGAAATCTTATCGCGCACGCGGTCGATCCAGGGCATCTTGAAGTGCAAGCCCGCGTGGGCGACCGTCTGGAATTTACCCAAACGCTCCAAGATGGCCGCCTCGCGGGTACGCACGATGTAATAGCCATCAAATACGGTGGCGAGAATCAGCAAGATGATGATACCGATGATGATTAAGCTCAACATTTCCTCTCCCTAACTACGTATGTGAAATTAATTTTCGCACAGGCGGAAAGCGTTCGCTAGTGGTCATCGATAAGCGCAAAGAGCTTGCCCATCACCTCCGCGCCGTTCTCGCCGATGCCATTGTGCTGGTACTCATTCGTCACCCACGGCCGCAGATCGCCCAAGTGCGCGGCGGTGGCCAAAGATTCCTCCAGGGGAACGAAAATATCGTCGAGGTAGATGGCGGCGGCGGTGGTGGGGGCATCGGCAAGCGCATAAGGCGCAGTAAATTCCCGCTCCGCCAAGCCGTGCGCGCCCTCCTTGAAGGCCTGCAGCGCCGGGTCCTCGTCGAACTGCCACGGGAAAATATGCTCGCCGGTCAGCCAAGTGCCGGACTCGGCAAACTCTGGGAACTCCTCCCGCACGCGATGCGCCGCCCACTGCGTCGCCGCCTGCCCGCCGCTGCCGGCATAAATGGACTCGTGGATCGCCGCATAAAGCGGGGCCTCCGCAAAGCTCACGCGCTCGCCGATGCCCCACAGGAAATCATCCCGCAGCACCTTCTCTCCCCGCACGGTACGGAAGGGCTCTTCCAGGAGGTAGGCCAGGCCGTCGAACCCGGTGCCCCGCCCCAAATCGGTGCCAATGGTGCGAAAGCGCAGCGAGGACAGCCGCTCGCCGGTGTGCAGGCGTTCATCGGAATTATCAAGGTGGGCGATGATTTCCTCGATGCGGCGCCGCACCCAGGGGAACTCGCGGTAGAAACGCTCCTGGCGGGCCTTGAGCTTGCTAAAAGTCGTGCGGTAGAGGTGATCCGCACCCTGCAGCGTGGGGATGCCGCCGGTGAAAAACGCGTGCTTGACGGACTCGGGAGCCTGAGACAGGTACGCAGTGATGCAAAAGCCGCCGAAGGACTGGCCGAACAGGGACCAAGTCTCCAACCCCAGGTGTTCGCGGAGGCGCTCGGCATCGCGCACGATACTGTCCTGGCGCAATAAGGCCAGGTGTTCGGCGCTGCGCTCTTCTGCGGGGCTCAGCCTATCGATGCGGTGCGATCGCCCCGTGCCGCGCTGATCGAGGAGGATGACGCGGTAGCGCTCGAGCGCCTTGCCGATAAGCCCCGTCGGTTTGACCGGCCGTGGGGCCGGAAAACCTGGGCCTCCCTGCAGGTACAGCAGCGCCGGCAAGTCCTCGCCGCCTGGCGGGATGATTTCGCTTGAGTTCAGAGGGTCGTTGCAACACTTTCCCCTTTAGGAGGGTGTTGTTGTGCTTGGAGTTGTTGGCCCGTTTCATTCGTTGTCTGAGTCGGATCGTCGTGGCTTGGTGTCCATGGTTGGCAGTGGGCGTAGCGTTCGCTCGGCTGCTGGTGAGCTTGGCTGTCATTACGTGCATGCTTTGAATTTTTGCCATGCTCACGGAGTGCCAGTCATACATAAAGCCAAACGAGTTGATCCCCGCGGTAGCCAGGCTTTACAGCTTGTAGAACTAGTTAAAGGCGGACTCTCAGTACACCAAGCCGCCAAAACGTGTGGAATGCATCCCACCGCCGCGTATGCCGTTGCTACAGAAGCCGGGTGCCATATCCGGCTAACGAGGTATGCCCGGAAAGTCCGCCAAACACAGTTAAGGGTGGAATACTTACGCCTTCGGTTGGCGAGCTTGCCTGTTGGTGATGCTGGGGCTGGGGTAGGAATTGATCGTCGATTGTCTTTAGACTTCGAAAAAGGACTCATCAAATCCGGAGGACCACGTAAAGAGTTCATACCCGTCGGCGAGGACGCCACCACGTATAAAAGACTCATGAAAGCGCTGCGCCAACGCCATGACGTCATCGAATCTGGACGGCTTTGTGCCCCTGCCTTGCCTGGCGGTGTGGATCCGTATAAACGCATCAGTGATCGCTACATTTGCTTTGAAGAACGCGTAATTATCGCCGACCTTCTTCGTGAGCATGCACCGCTGCGGGAAATCGGTCGCCGTTTAGGGCGAAGTGCCTCGTCAATTCAGCGTGAAGTACGCAGAAACCACAGCGCCCAAGGCCCGTACCGTGCAGAAACCGCCCAGCTAAAGGCCTGTGCGCGTAGACTGCGGCCGAAAATACCGAAACTGCTAGCCAACAAAAGGCTATGGGACTATGTATGCGCACAATTGCGGGCACAATGGTCACCGGAGGAGATTTCCAATCGCCTGCCCATCGACTACCCCACGGATAAGGACATGCGCATTAGTCACGAAACGATTTATGACGCCTTTTATCTACAGTCCAAAGGACGACTCAAAGACCTTGGCCTGGACTTGCCTACCGGCAGAAAGAAACGCAAGAAACGCCACACACGCACCACCACACCGGCCCAGCAACGCTTCGTTGACGACATGATCCTCATCGACGACCGGCCAGAAGAGGTTACTGAACGTATTTTGCCAGGCCACTGGGAAGGCGACCTCATCCTTGGTAAAAATAACCAATCCGCGGTGATCACGTTAGTAGAACGCGTCAGCCGATTTGTTGTCCTTGGCCACCTGGCAGGCAGGCACACCAGCAAAGAAGTATTCACAGCCCTGCACAAGGCTGTCGCTGGAATCGATAAAGCACTCTGGTCATCAATTACCTGGGACCAAGGAAGCGAAATGGCAGGCCATAAAGCCTTTACCATGGCAACTGACATTCCCATCTACTTCTGCCATCCAGGATCACCGTGGGAACGCGGCAGCAACGAAAACACCAACGGCAGGCTCAGGAGAAACCTTCCCAAAAACAGCGACCTGTCCATCTACAGCGCCGAGGACCTGGAGATGATCGCCAACATTCACAACCACAAACCACGCAAAGCACTCAACTGGCGCACCCCAGCCGAAGTCATGACCAACGCCCTGACACAAACCGGTAGTATCACACCAAAATAACCATCATCGTTGCAACGACCCCTAGAATCCAAGTCGCGGGCATAGAGAGCAAAAGTCCCGCGCGGATTGTCATAATCCCACGGTACTTCCAGGGTGTGTTCAATAATATCGTGGCCGAAGCGGCGGTAGTGAGTCATGCCCACCCAGGTTAGTAAACCTCCAGGCCCTTCGCGCGGAACACGTCGCGGACTTTTTCCACGTCTTCCGTCTTCGGCGGCTTGGTATCTGCCAAGTGGTAGGTCATATCGAGCCCCTCCCACTTGTCCTTACCCATATTGTGGAAGGGCAGGACCTCGACGCGTTCTACATTGGACTTCCACCGCGCCACGATGGAGGCGACGTTTTCTACGTTCTCGGCCGAATCCGTCAGGCCCGGCACGACGACGAAGCGAATCCACACCGGCTTGCCTATCGCGTTGAGGCGGTCACCAAAATCGAGCGTGGGCTGCAGCTGGCGCCTCGTTACGCGCTGATAAGTTTCCTCATCGCCCGACTTCACGTCCAGCAGCACGAGGTCGATATTGTCTAGGTCTTCATCGCGCAAGCGCGAGCCCAAGAACCCAGAGGTATCGATGGTGGTGTGGATGCCGGCGTCGTGGACTTCCTTGAGCACACGCCGGGTAAACGCAATTTGGAAGAGGGGCTCACCACCGGAGATGGTCAGGCCGCCACCGGAAGCTTGGAAGATAGGCTTATAGCGCTTGATGCGTTTGACCACATCGTCGACCCGCTCCAAGGTGCCGGTCTTCATCTCCATGGTGTCCGGGTTATGGCAATACTGGCAGCGCAGGGGGCAGCCGGACATGAACATGGTCATGCGGGTGCCCGGGCCGTCGACGGCGGTTACCAGCTCCCAAGAGTGCACGAGGGCGATATCGCCGGTGCGGCGCGCCTCCATGAGCTCGGGGCGGGTAATCTCATCGAGTTCGTGGTCGGTTCCCAGGCCCGCGGCAACACCGCGAACGCGCTCGCCGGATTCCGGCGACAGGGTGACCACACCAGTAATGCCATCAGCCATGATTATGAACCCTGGTGGAAGGTGCGGGAGATGACGTCAAGCTGCTGCTCCTTGGTGAGCTTGACGAAGTTGACCGCATAGCCAGAGACGCGAACGGTGAGGTTCGGGTATTTCTCTGGGTGCTCGACGGCATCTTCCAGCGTGGACTTGTCCAGCACGTTGATGTTGGCGTGGTACAGGCCAGAGTTCATCTTGTGCTCGTCGCGGCTGGCCTTCATGTCTGAAAGGCGTTCTGCAAAGGTTGGGGTTGCCATGATGGTTCTCCTTGTCGTGATTCTTATTGTTCCATGATGAAGCCGGCATCCAGCACGCCCACCAGGTTGGTGATGCGCTCTTCTGGGGTGCGGCCCAATCCGGTCGGGGTGATGGTATTGGTCAGCGAGATGCCGTCCAGGGCATCCTTGTAATCCAGCTTGCCCACCGACAGCATGGAGGCGACCATGCCGTGGTTATCCGCGCCGTTTTCGGGGTTAGCACCCGGGGAGAAGGGGGTGCCGGCCTTGTGGCCCGACGGGAAGGAGCCTGTTGCCTTGCCGTAGACCACGTTGGAGGTAATGGTCAGCACGGACTGGGTGGGGATGGCATTGCGGTACATCGGGATGGCCTTAATTTTCTCCATCACGGTGTGCACGATGGTGGCGGCGATGTCATCGGCGCGGTCGTCGTCGTTGCCGTAGAACGGGAATTCGCCTTCGGTGATGTAATCCGTAATCAGGCCGGTCTCATCCCGGACCGGGGTGACCTTGGCGTATTTGATGGCAGAAAGCGAATCGGCGACGATGGAAAGCCCCGCGATGCCGCAGCCCATGGAGCGGATGATATTGGAATCATGCAGCGCCATTTCCACGGCCTCGTAAGCGTACTTATCGTGCGAGTAGTGGATGATGTTTAGCGCCTCGACGTAAGTGCCAACCACCCAGTCCAGCATCTCCTCGTACTTTTGCCAGACCTCGTCGAAGTCCAACGGGCCATCGCCTTGAATCGGCTCGTAGCCTTCAACGACTTGCTTGCCGGAGACCTCATCCCGGCCGCCGTTCATGGCGTAGAGCAGGGCCTTGGCGGCATTGACGCGGGCGCCGAAGAACTGCATCTGCTTGCCCACTTCCATCGGGGACACGCAGCAGGCAATCGCAGCGTCATCGCCCCACTCGTCGCGAATCTGGCGATCGGACTCGTACTGGATGGAGGAGGTTTCAATGGAGATGTGCGCGCAGAATTCCTTGTAGCCTGCGGGCAACTCCGGATCCCAGAAAATGGTGATATTCGGCTCCGGTGATGGCCCCAGGTTGATCAGGGTCTGCAGGAGGCGGAAGGAGGTCTTGGTGACCATGTGGCGGCCGTCGCTGCCGAAGCCGGCATCGGACCAGGTGGCCCAGTACGGGTCGCCGGAGAAAATCTGGTCATAGTCGATGGTGCGCAGGAAGCGGACGATGCGCAGCTTCAGCACGAGCGCGTCGATGATTTCCTGTGCCTGTTCCTCGGTGATGATGCCAGCGGCCAAATCGCGCTCGAAGTAGCAGTCGAAGAATGCGGACAGGCGGCCGATGGACATGGCGGCACCATCCTGGGACTTGATGGAGGCGAGGTAGCCAAAGTAGGTCCACTGCACGGCCTCGTGGGCGGTGCGCGCCGGCTCGGAGATATCGAAGCCGTAGGACTCGGCCATCGCCTTGAGCTTCTTCAGGGCCTTGATCTGCTCGGAGTGCTCCTCGCGGTAGCGGGCCCAGTGCTCGGAAAAGCCGGCATCGGCAATGGCATCGCGGGCCTCAATCTTTTCCTGGATGAGATAGTCCACGCCGTACAGCGCCACGCGGCGGTAATCGCCGATGATGCGGCCACGGCCATAGGCATCGGGCAGGCCGGTGATGATGTGTGATGAACGGGCGGCGCGGATGCGCGGGGTGTAGATATCGAAGACCGCATCGTTGTGGGTCTTGCGGTAGCGGGTGAAGATCTTCTCCACCTCGGGATCTACCTCTTTGCCCGCCTCGCCGATGGCCTGCTTCACCATGCGCCAGCCGCCGAACGGCATCATGGCGCGCTTGAGCGGCGTATCGGTTTGCAGGCCGACGATGACGTCATCGTCTTCTGAGATATAGCCGGCCGGGAAGGCATCGATATCGGTCGGGGTGTGCGTATCGACATCGTAAATGCGCTTTTCGCGCTCGACTGACAGGTAGTCCTTTTCCAGGGTGTCCCACACGCGCAGCGTCTTATCGGTGGGGCCAGCAAGGAAGCTGGAATCGCCGTTATAAGGCGTGTAGTTGCGCTGGATGAAATCGCGGACGTTGATGCCCTCGGTCCAAGGGCCGGGAGCAAAACCTTCCCACCCTTGATACTGCTGGGGCTTAGTTGCGGTAGTCATAATTCCCTTCTTCTGGGTCAAATTTCCCGGGGCACATGCCGCCTTTTCATCCCGCAGCATCAAGCCCCGTCACTTCTTCATTGTCGGCTCGATTCGCGAAATTAACAACCGTAAACATTGCCGTGAGCACCAGTTATAAACCGGTCATCATGCTTTGCTGGTAGCCCGATTCATATAAACCACCCGTACGTTTTTGTTCGGGGGCAATCCAGCCCCGATCGTGGTTTTGCTCACGTACGCTTTGGCGCCGACCTGCGTGTACCTCTACTGTTAAGGCGGTCAGCTTCGCTTCCGTAACAAGGAGGACTTCGTGGCGTCCCAGCCCAAGCACCCCGTAGACATCGTTCCCCCCGCGCCGAAACTCGCCGCCCTTGGGCTGCAGCACGTCCTCGCGTTTTATGCCGGGGCGGTCATCGTCCCGCTGCTCATCGCCAGCTCGTTAAACCTGGACGCGGAAACTACCATCCACCTCATCAATGCCGACCTTTTAACCTGCGGTATTGCGACGATCATTCAGTCGGTGGGCATCGGCAAGCATATTGGCGTGCGCCTGCCCATCGTGCAGGGCGTGACCACGACGGCGGTATCGCCCATCATCGCGATTGGCCTGGGCGCTACCGATGGCGAGGGCGGGGCGGCATCGCTGCCCACGATTTACGGCGCCATCATCGTCGCGGGCCTTTTTACTTTCTTCGCCGCGCCGGTCTTTGGCAAGGTGCTGCGCTTCTTCCCGCCGGTGGTTACCGGTTCGGTGCTGCTGGTGATGGGCACCTCGCTGCTGGCGGTATCGGCCAATGACTTTGTCAATTATGCCGAGGGCGTGCCGGCCACGCGCGATTTGCTCTACGGCTTTGGCACGCTGGCGGTCATCATTATGGTGCAGCGGTTTTCCACCGGCTTCGTGGGCACGTTGGCGGTGCTCATCGGCCTGGTCCTGGGCACGGGCGTGGCGCTCGCGCTTGGCGATGCCTCCTTTAGCGAAGTCTCCTCCTCCCCCGCCCTCGGCATTACGACGCCGTTTTATTTCGGCATGCCGCAATTCGACCTCGTGGCGATTTTCTCGCTGATTATCGTCATGATCATCACGATGGTGGAAACAACCGGCGATGTGTTTGCCACCGGTGAAATCGTCAAAAAGCGCATCCGCCGCGATGACGTGGTGCGCGCCATCCGCGCCGATGGTATCTCCACCCTGGTAGGCGGCGTGATGAATTCCTTCCCCTATACCTGCTTTGCGCAAAACGTTGGCTTGGTGCGCTTGACCAACGTGAAATCGCGCTGGGTGGCCGTGGCAGCTGCGGGGTTCATGATTGTGCTGGGCCTTTTGCCGAAGGCCGGCGCGGTGGTTGCCGCGATTCCGTCGCCGGTGCTCGGCGGCGCATCTCTCGCGCTTTTTGCCAACGTGGCGTGGGTGGGCCTGCAGACCATTGCAAAGTCGGATCTCAGCGATGGCCGCAACTCCGTCATCGTCACCTCCGCGCTGGGCCTGGCCATGCTGGTGACCTTCAAGCCGGAGGTTGCCACTGCCTTCCCGGAGTGGGCGCAGACCTTCGTTTCTTCTGGCATGTCCATCGGCGCGATTACCGCCATCCTGCTCAACTTGTTGTTCTTCCACACCGGCAGCGCGAGCGCGCAGGTCTCGCGCGCCGATGGCAAGGGCGTGAGCCTGAACGAGCTGAACGAGGCCTCGCGCGAGGAGTTCACCGCCGCGCTGCGCCCACTATTCAATAATGAGACTTGGCCGCTGGAGCTGGCCTGGCAGTCTCGGCCGTTTAGCGATGTCAATGAGCTGCGCGCCGCCATCCAGGTCGCTGTGCTGACCGCGGAGGCTGACCGCCGCGATGCGCTCATCCACGACTACCCTGCGATGGACGAGCTGCTATTGGCCTCGTCTGATGAGGCGGCGAATATTTCCGCCGACCGCGGCTCGCTGGGGCTCAGCGATCTCGATGACGTGCAGACCGAACGCATTACCGAGCTGTCCGCCGCCTACCGCGAGCGCTTTGGCATGCCATTTGTCGCATACCTCGATACCAATGACACGGTAGAGCGTGTGATCGATGCCGGCGTGCGGCGCCTCGCCAATTCCGATGCGCAGGAATACCGCATTGCGCTGAGCGAAATCGTTGAGATCGCCAATGACCGCTTCGATATCCTGCTTGCCGATGCCAACCCCGTCCGCTCCTCCTGGGACCGCAAGTTCACCGAGGTGGACTAAGATCCGCAAAAGCACCGCAGTTCTTCAAGCAAGTACTGCGGTGCCTTTCTTGTGCGCCCGGTGAGACTTGAACTCACACGTCATAAGACACTAGAACCTAAATCTAGCGCGTCTGCCAATTCCGCCACGGGCGCGAGCAACGTTGAATAGTGTACACGGCGCGCTGATAAACAAGAAACCAGGGGCATTCCGTATTGCGGCGGTGGATAGGTAGGCTGGGTGAGGTGAGTATGCACGAGGATCAGAAGAAACGGCGCGTGAAGGTGCGGTGGTGGCACATCGCCCTCGTCATATTTTTCGTGGTGCTTTTCCTCTTCCTCGCCTATTGGCAGTGGACGCGCTTCCGCTCCGGCTCGGGCACCTTCCAAAACTTGGGCTATGCCTTTCAGTGGCCGCTTTTTGCGGTATTCGTGGTCTATGCTTATCGCACCACGCTGCGCTATGAAAATGAGCGCCTCGCCGCGGAAAACGAAGCCCGCGAGATGGATTCACTGCAGGCCTCAGAAAACGCCTCTGAAAATGTCGGCGAAACCGCCGACGGAATATCTGGCTCGGCCGATGGTTCTGAGGAGAGGGACTCGGCGGAGAAAACCGCCATCGATGAGGATTTCTTGCCGCAGCGCCCGCAGTTGAATGTGGAAGAGTTTAATGCGTTGAATCAGCCTCGGCGCCGCCGCGGTTCCCCCGCAGAGGGACGCGACGAAGGCCCAACAGATAAAAGGAGAAAGTAAATCATGACAAACCAGGTACACCCAGACCGCAAGGCGCGCATCCGCGGCCCGCTGAAGTTCTTTTCCATCGCGGCCACGGTGACCGGTATCTTCCTGATCATCCTGGTCATCCGCATGTTCTTCCAGTATGTCTTAGGCGCGGAGATTCCGGAATGGGCGACCTATATCGCCATCGTGCACGGCATCGCGTACATGACCTACCTGCTCTCCATCCTGATTCTGGGCCCGCGCGCGCTGTGGCCAGCGAGCAAGCTGATTACCACCGCGCTCGCCGGCGTGGTGCCCTTCCTGTCCTTCTGGATGGAGCACAAGCGCCGCAAGGAAATCGAGGAGCAATTCCAGCTCAACGCATAATTAGCCAGCCAGCTCCGCGATAAGCGGGACCAGCTGGGAAAGGGCGCGGCCGCGGTGCGAGACCGCGTTCTTATCCGCAGCCGACATTTCCGCCGCAGAACGCGACTCGCCTTCTGGTTGAAAGAGTGGGTCGTAGCCAAAACCATTAGCGCCGCGCGGCTCGCGCAGCAGCTTGCCTTCCCAGCGGCCCTCGGCCACGCGCTCGGTGCCTTCGGGGGTCACCAGAGCGCACACGGAAACGAAGGCGGCGGCGCGCCGTTTGTCTGGAACATCCGCCATCTGCGCCAAGACCAGGTCATTATTGGCCTGGTCATTGCCATGTTCGCCGGACCAGCGGGCCGAGAGTACGCCTGGCATGCCGTTGAGCTCCTCGATGGCCAGCCCGGAATCATCCGCGATGGTCACTAGGCCCGTGGCGGCAGCCCCGGCGCGGGCCTTGATGAGCGCGTTATCGGCGAAGGTGCGGCCGTCTTCGACGGGCTCTGGGTAGGGCTCGACCTCGGAAAGCAGGCGCAGTTCAACTCCCTCGATGCCGGCCTCGGATAGGATGCGATCGAGCTCGGCCAGCTTCTTCGGATTGCCGGAGGCGACGAGGATTACCATCCCAGCGCCGCTTTCTGCGCCGCGATAAGCTCGCTGCAGCCCTTCTGGGCCACATCCAGCATGCCGTTGAGCTGCTCGCGGCCAAAGAGGCCGTGCTCGCCGGTGCCCTGGATTTCAACGAAGTCGCCGGATTCTTGCATCACCACGTTAAGGTCCACCTCGGCGCGGGAATCTTCCTCATAGGGCAGGTCGAGGCAGATTTCGCCGTCGATGATGCCCACGGAGACCGCAGCGATGGGATCGAGCAGCGGCTCGCCGGGGACGACGCCTTCGGACTTGAGGTGCGCGATGGCATCGGCAAGCGCAACGTAGGCGCCCGTGATGGAGGCGGTGCGGGTGCCGCCATCGGCCTGCAGCACATCGCAATCGAGCTGGATGGTGTTCTCACCCAGCTCCTCCAAGTCCACGGCGGCGCGCAGGGAGCGGCCGACTAGGCGGGAAATCTCGTGGGTACGGCCCTTGACCTTGCCGCGCATGGACTCGCGTGGCATGCGGTCGTGGGTGGCGGACGGCAGCATGGCGTACTCGGCGGTCAGCCAGCCCTCGCCGGAATCGCGCTTGAAACGCGGCACCCCGAGTTCGACGGAGGCGGTGCACATCACGCGGGTATTGCCAAATTCCACCAAGACGGATCCGGCCGGGTTGGTGGTGAAATTGCGGGTAATGCGGACGCTGCGCATTTGGTCGAGCGCGCGCCCATCGGCACGAGTAAATTCAGTCATGCCCACCAGCGTAACTTAGAACTGCATGCCCGCAGTACCCAGCACGATCTCGCCGTCGAATTCCTCCCGCGCCGCCGCCACGGTGGCCTCAGCATCGCCCCAGGGCTGGATGTGGATCAACACCAGCGTGCCAACGCCCGCTTCCCGCGCCGCGCGCCCCGCTTCCGCGCCCGACATGTGCATGCCGGGTGCCATGCCCTCGGAGGAAGCACCCCAGGTCGCCTCGCAGAGGAAGAGATCGGCGCCCCGGGCGGCATCGACAAGCGCAGGCGTATAAGACGTATCGCCGGAATAGGTAATGGTCTTGCCGGTCTTCGCGTGCTCGATGCGCAGCGCATACGCCTCTACCGGGTGATTAACGGGGAAGGGGGTGATAAAGACGTCATCGACAAGCTGGTGCTCCCCCGCCACCCACTGGCTAAACGCCAAGGTATCGGACATATCGTCGATCCCATTTACCTCGTCGGAAGACAGTCGTCCCAGGTGCGTCGGGGTGGCAGACGGGCCGAAGCAGAAGTTGCGCGAGGCTGCCGGGGCCGTGGGATGGAAGCGGCGCCACACCATGAGGGAGGGAAAATCCGCGCAGTGATCCGCGTGCAGGTGGCTAAAGGCTACGTGGGCATCGCACGGATCCTGCAGTTTAGCTAGCTGGCCCAGCGTGCCCGAGCCCATATCCAGGATGATGGACGGTGCATTATCGAAAGACACGACATAGCCGGAGGCAGGATTGTCTGCGGTGGGGACGCTACCGGAGCAGCCTAGGATGGTCAGCTTCATGGAACCAATAGTTCCATGAATCCGGACCGAATGCTGGTACCGCGCGCAAAAAGGGGGAGGAAAGTCGGCTGTCTTAGCCGATCTGCGGGCCCAAAAAGCGCGTGGCCAGCTGGGCGAAGACCTCAGGATCGCCGGTGGATTCGAAGGAATGGACCGGCTGGTTGCCCTCGGGGGCGAGCATGTCCGTTTCCGTAAGAAGGCGCATGACGTCCTTCGTGGTCTCCTCTGAGGAGGTCACCAGGGACACGTTTTCGCCCATGGCGAGCTGGATGATGCCGGTAAGCAGCGGGTAGTGCGTGCATCCCAGCACCAAGGTGTCCACGCCCTGGGCCTGCAGGGGCGCAAGGTACCCCTCGGCGACGCCGAGGATTTGGCGGCCTGCCGTAATCCCGCGCTCGACAAAGGGCACGAAGTCCGGACAGGCGGCGGCTACCGCCTCAACATTGGTGTTAACCGCGAAAAGGTCCTGGTACGCGCCGGATTTGATGGTGCCCTCAGTGCCGATAACGCCAATCTTGCCATTGCGCGTGGTGGACATGGCGCGGCGCACGGCCGGGTGGATGACCTCCACGATGGGGATATCGTAGCGCTCGCGGGCATCGTGCAGGAAGGCTGCGGTGGCGGTATTGCAGGCTATGACGAGCATCTTGCAGCCACGCTCTACCAGCTTATCGGCAATATCCTGGGAAAAGGCCCGCACCTGCGAGATGGGCCGCGGCCCGTAGGGGCCGTGGGCGGTATCGCCCATATAAATAACGGATTCTTGCGGCAGCTGCTCCATCACCGCGCGGGCCACGGTCAGCCCGCCGACGCCCGAGTCAAAGATGCCGATGGGAGACGATGCGTTAGGCATTATTTCCTCCCTGCCTTTGCCGGATCATCGGAGGTGATGAACATACCGGCCAGTACGCCGCCCAGGGCGCCGAAGAGGTGGCCTTGCCAGCTAATACCCTCGGCGACGGGCAGCACGCCCCAAATCAGTCCGGAATAGGAAAAGACCAGGATAATGCCCAAAATGATCTGCAGCAGGGAGCGATTGAAGACGCCGCGCACCACGAGGTAGGCCAGCCAACCATAGACCAGCCCGGACGCGCCGATATGCGAGGTACCGGCCCCGCCCAAGAACCACGTTCCAAGGCCCGCTACCACGGTGGTGATCAAGGTGACCTCCCACCACACCCTGCGCCCGGACAAGCCAATGAGGAAGCAAAACAGGGCACCCGGCAACGAGTTGGACATCAAGTGCTCCAGGCTGCCGTGCAAGAGCGGCGCCGTGATAATGCCCCACAGGCCATCCACGTCGAGCGGGCGGATGCCGTAATTGGACAGCCCGCCGCCGAAGACGACGGCGTTGATGAGGTGGACCGACCACTCCACTGCGAGGAACCCCAGGGCCAAGGATAGGCCGGTGCTGATGCGGCCACGGCCGCGGTTGTTCGTGCTGGTCGACGCCAGCTGATTACGTGAAGTTCCACCCATAGTCATAATGGGCAATATCTTAGCCGAGCAAGTCGCGATACGCGCGAAGCCCCAGGCCAGGGCGTGCGGCGGTGACCGCGGTGACGATGGCCTCCTCCACCACGTCGGCCGCCGCAGCGCACAGCTGGACCATATCCACCTCGGCGGGTTCCTGCGCCGTCGACAAGGCGAAAATGGTATCTCCGTCCAGCGGCGAATGCGCGGGCCGAACGGCGCGCGCAATCCCGTCGTGGGCCGTCATGGCGAGGCGTTGGGCTTGGGCGGTGGTAACGGGGGCATCGGTAAGCACCGCGCCAATCGTCGTATTCAGCTTCGCGGCAGCGTGCGGCAGGTCGCGGTAGGCGTCCGCGTTGACCGGCGTGCGGCCCGGCGCGCCGTAGAGGCGGCCGGAGTGCGGGTCGATGACCTCGCCCACGGGATTGGCCACCATCGCGGCGCTGACCTCGTAGTTTCCCACCTTGCGGGTGGCCAGGCCGAAGCCGCCGCGCAGCTTGCCCGCCGTAGCGCCCACGCCCGCGCCGACCGTGCCCACCGTGTCGTCGTGGCCGGCCATTGCCGCCCGCAGCGCCGCCGCGCCATCCTCCGGCCCAGGGCGAGAGGGGCCCGCCAGCAGATCGAAAATCACCGCCGCCGGCACAATGGGCACGCGCGGGCCGGGCTTGTCCTCGCCAAAGACGGGGAAACCCACCCCGTGCGCTTCCAATTCGCGCATGACGCCATCCGCGGCGGCCAAGCCAAAGGCGGACCCGCCCGCGAGCACGATCGCATGGACGCGCTCGACGGTATTGTGCGGCTGCAACAGATCGGTCTCGCGCGTACCGGGCCCGCCGCCGCGCACATCCACGCTGGCTAGCGCGCCCTTCAGGCCGCAGTAGAGCACGGTGGCACCAGTGTCCTCGCCGGAAAAATGGCCAATGCTAATGCCGTCAATCATTAATCCATCAACACTTCCAGCAGGGAATCCTGGCAATAGGCCAGCCATTCCACCAAGGTATCGCGGTCCGTCATGAGGTTGTCGTCGGTCGCGTCCCCAGCCGCGACGTATAAGCGCAGATCATTGAGCCCCGCCACGAAGGCTTGGGCTTCCTGCTCCGAAATGGAGACCTCTACCCCGCCGGTAGGGCCCAGCGCATTGCCGATGACCTGCAGGTTCTGCAGCTTCGCCCGCGCGATGTCGTTTTCGTGCAGCGAGCGCAAGAGGGAGGCATCGCCGTCGTATTCCTCATCGCCGGGCTTTTGGAAGTCCGGGAACAGCCGCGCCAGGGAGGGATCCTCGGGGGCCTCGGTATGGCCGGTGGGCATGTCCAGCATTTCCGCGAGCTCATCCTTCGGCGCGGACTGGGCGCGGCCGATGATCGCCTCAGAGACGGTGGCGGTGAGGTTGCCGATGACTTCGCGCTCCATGGGCTCGAATACCGCCGTGATTTTGGGCCCGCGCATGAGCGATTTCTTCTTTTTCCACGGTTGCATCTATCTACCCTGCCTGTTGCATTGTCGCCCACAGACCCGCGATCTGGAGCTTTTTAACGTCCGCCTCAACCTTGTCCTTCTCACCGCTGGACACGGCGGCCTTGCCTTCCGTGTGGACCTGCATCATCAGCTCGTTGGCCCGCTTTTTGTCGTAGCCCAAAACGGTTTGGAATACGTAGGACACGTAGCTCATCAAGTTGACGGGATCGTCCCAGACGATGCACATCCACGGCAGATTCTCGCTCGCGGCCACATCAACTTCGATTCCTTCATCCAAGTCGGGCGTGGCCATGGGAGAGCTCATACGGACTTCGGGGTGTTGCGGCTTCATGCCTTATAGCCTAATCATTTTTCGCTGGCATTTCGGGCATTGGGTCTCCCCGCAGCTCACCAGGGTGGAGGCCCGGGTATGCTGAAAGCTTCTTAACCTGTGAGTAGTATCAGGCTCATGAATGACATAGCACGCCCTATCGATCGCTCCACCGCCTTGCTCACGGATAAATACGAGCTCACCATGCTGCAAGCCGCGCTTCGCGATGGCACCGCCCACCGCAACGTGACCTGCGAGGTCTTTTCCCGCCGCCTGCCCAATGAGCGTCGCTACGGCGTCGTCGCCGGCACCGACCGCGTGCTGCGCGCGGTGGAGGACTTCCGCTTCTCCCCCGAGCAGCTGGAACAGATGGATTTCCTGGATGAAGATACCCGCCAGTACCTGCGTGACTGGCGCTTTTCCGGGCAAATCGACGGCTACCGCGAAGGCGAGCTGTATTTTCCCAACTCACCCATTTTGACGGTGCGCGGCACCTTTGGTGAGTGCGTGGTGCTCGAAACCATCGTGCTTTCTATCCTCAACGCCGATTCCGCCGTCGCCTCTGCCGCATCCCGCATGGTCACCGCCGCCGATGGCCGCCCCATTTTGGAGATGGGCAGCCGCCGCACCCACGAGTACGCGGCCGTAACCGCCGCCCGCGCTGCTTACCTCGCCGGCTTTACCGCCACCTCCAACCTGGAGGCAGGCTTCCGCTACGGCATCCCGGTATCTGGTACCGCCGCCCACGCCTGGACCTTGGCGCATACGAACCCGGATGGCACGAGCAATGAGGAGGCGGCCTTCCGCGCGCAGATCGATACTCTGGGCATCGATACCACCCTGCTGGTGGATACGTATGACATCACCAAGGGCGTCGAGACCGCGGTCAAGGTCGGTGGTCCGGAGCTTGGCGGGGTGCGCATCGATTCCGGTGACCTGGGTGCGGTGACCCGCCGCGTGCGCAAGCAGCTCGATGAGCTGGGCAATCACAATACCAATATCGTTGTCTCGTCCGATTTGGACGAGTTTGCCATTGCGGGTCTGCGCGGCGATCCCGTCGATGTCTACGGCGTGGGCACCTCCGTGGTCACCGGATCCGGTGCCCCGACCGCGGGCATGGTCTACAAGGTCGTCGAGGTCGACGGGGTCCCGGTGGCCAAGCGCTCGTCGTCCAAGCAATCAGTGGGCGGGGCCAAGCGCGCGCTGCGCACCTACCGGTCTTCCGGCGTGGCGGTAGAAGAGGTCGTGTACCCCTTCGCCGCGCAGGCGCCGGATACGGGCCAGCTCACCACCCGCGAGTTGACCATCCCCTTGATGCGCGATGGGCACATCGTGGAGGATCTGCCCGATTTGGAGGCCTCTCGCACCTACTTGGACGAGGCCCGCAAGACCCTGCCGTGGGAGGGCCTGGCGCTTTCGCGCGATGACGCCGCCGTGCCCACGCGAATGGTGGGCTTTAAGGACTAGGTCGCTAGACTGTGTGGGGTGAGTGACCCTGCAGATGAGCCCCTAAACCACGACACGGAAACGCTGCTAGGCGCGGCGGTGGATGCGCTCGGCGGCTCCCGCCGCGAGGGCCAGGTTCGCATGGCCAACGCGGTATCCAAGGCCTTGGAAACCGAGCGCCACCTCGCCGTCCAGGCGGGCACGGGTACGGGTAAATCCCTGGCCTACCTGGTTCCGGCCATCCGGCATGCGATGAACTCGGGTTCCACCGTCGTCGTCTCCACCGCCACGCTGGCGCTGCAGCGCCAGTTGGTGGAGCGCGACCTCCCGCGGCTGACGGAGGCGCTAGCCGATGTCATGGAGCGCACCCCCACCTTCGCCATCATGAAGGGCCGCAATAATTACGTGTGCCTGAATAAGATCGCGGCCACACCGGATGACCCGGAGGCTCTTATCGATGAGTCCGATATCTCCTACCGCGGCAAGGCCGTGCGCCGCATCCACGACTGGGCGCAGGAGACCGAGACCGGTGACCGGGATGATTTAGAGTTCGGCGTGCCGGATTTGGTGTGGCGGGCGGTATCGGTGACCTCGAATGAGTGCTTGGGGGCTGGGCGCTGCCCGCACGGTGCGGATTGCTTCGCCGAAGAGGCCCGCCGGGCGGCTGCCGATGTCGATATCATCGTCACCAACCACGCCATGCTCGCCATCGACGCCATCTCTGAGGCAAATATCCTGCCCGAACACGATGTGGCGATCATCGATGAGGCACACGAGCTCGATGGCCGCATTACCTCCGTGTCCACCGCGGAAATTACCTCCCGAGCCATTAAGATGGCGGCGAACCGGGCTAAGTCATTGGGCAATGCCGGAAACCTGGCGGAGTTGGCGGATGAATTCGATGATCTGCTGCGCGTGCAGGAGCCCGGCCGGTGGACGGATTTGGATGAGACGTCCCAGGCGCACTTGCGCGCGCTTGCCGACGAGTTCCTGCGCGTTAAATCCCTCATCTCCCGCGCCCCAGAAGGCGAGGCTAACGATGACCCAGAAAAGAACGCCGAGCGCCAAAACCTAAGCAATCACCTCACGGACCTGGCCGAGGCAATCGGGAGGATCTTGGAGGTCTTCGCCACCGATGACCCTGCCGCGCAGGACGATGTCGTGTGGCTGGAGGGCACCGATACACTCGCCGTCGCGCCGTTGTCTATCGCGCATATGCTGCGCGAGAACCTATTTGGGGAGCAAACGGTCGTACTCACCTCGGCCACGCTGGCCCTAGGCGGGCGATTCGACGCCATGGCAGCACAATGGGGCCTACCGTCCGGCACGTATGACACGCTCGATGCGGGAACGCCCTTTGACCCGGCGAAATCCGGCATCCTCTATACCGCCAAGCACCTCCCGGCGCCGGGGCGGGATGGGCTGTCCTCCGAGACCTTGGAGGAAATTTACGAGCTCATCATGGCCGCCGGCGGGCGCACGCTGGGGCTATTTTCCTCGCGCCGGGCGGCAGAAGAGGCCGCGGAGGCCTTGGCGCCGCGTTTGCCGTTTGATCTTTATGTGCAGGGCGAAGATGCCATCGGCACACTGGTGGACAAGTTCTCCAAGAAGGAAAACTCCTGTCTCTTTGGCACCTTGACCCTCTGGCAGGGCGTGGACGTGCCGGGGCCATCGTGTTCGCTGGTCCTCATTGACCGCATCCCCTTCCCGCGGCCCGATAACCCACTCTTGCAGGCCCGCTCCCAGGCGGCCGACGCCGCCGGGCGCTCCGGGTTCATGGAGGTCTCTGCCAATCACGCGGCGCTACTCATGGCGCAGGGATCCGGGCGGCTTTTGCGCCACGTGACGGACCGCGGGGTGGTCGCCGTGCTGGATAACCGGCTGGAATACAAACGCTATGGCGCATTCCTCAAGGCATCCATGCCACGGTTCTGGCAAACCACAAACCCGGAGACGGTGCGCGGGGCGCTTAAGCGATTGGTCGCCGCAGCGCACACACGGTAGCCGAGTCGGGGGCGATCTCGGTAAACCCGGCATCGATGATGACCACCGCCTCTTCCTGCGCGCAGGCGGTGCCAAATAACTCCGCGTCCACCTCGCGGACGGAAAGCGGGAAACCTTCTGCCGCCCAGGCGGCGGCTTCCTCTTGGCTCATAGCCGCGGCGAGCATCATCGAACCGTGGCCCACTTGAGCGGCGGCCTTGCCCGCGGTCATGGCGAGGCTGCGGTCGACGTAGATAATGGGGGCATCGGCAAGCGGAGGCCCTGGCTCGTCCATTGCGAGATCCGTATGACCGATCTGCAGCTTGCTAATCAACGGGTCCACCTCCCCCACTGCCGAGGGCGCAAACGCACGCGCGCGGTCATCAACGGTAACACCAGGCAGTAGCTGCACATCGCGCCACGCCTTATTGCGCGCGCGGCGGGCGATCTTGCGGATGCGGTGGCCGTACCACTGCGCGAGCGCCGCGGCGAAGGCGCCGTCCTCGCCGGCGCGGTCATCTAGGCAGGCGGCCACCACGGCGCGGGCTGCCGCAGTAAGCACCTCGCTGCGCGCTGGAGGATCCTGCTTGGGGAGGTGGAGGGCTATCTGCATCGCTTGCACGGTGGACGGGTCCGCTGGGTCCTCGTGGGAATCGCGGGCCGTGCAGGCGGCGACGAGGCGCTGGTGGGCTATCTCGAACTTAGTCATCGGCAATCCCCAGCATCGGTAGGACGGCGTCGAGGCGGCGCGGGGTGATGCAAGCATCGGCGGTCTCGCGCAACGCTGGCTTCGCGTCAAAGGCAACACCCAACCCGGCAGCGGTGACCATGGCGATGTCATTAGCGCCATCGCCCACCGCGACGGTGGACTCCATGCCGATTCCGGAATCGGCGGCGAATTCGCGCAAGAAATCCTCCTTCGCCTGGCGGTCGACCACCTGCCCAATCACCTTGCCGGTCAACTTCCCATCGCGGATTTCCAGGGTATTGGCCCGTACGTAGTCGAGCTGGAGGTCTGTGGCCAAGCCCTCGAGAACTTGAATAAAGCCACCCGAGACCACGGCGGTGCGGTGGCCCAGACGGTGGAGGGTACCGATCGCTTCCTTAGCGCCAGGTGTCAGCTCGATATCGCGGGCAACCTCATCGATGATGGAGGCATCTAGGCCCTCCAGCACCGCGACGCGCTCGCGTAGGGACTCCTCGAAGTCCAATTCGCCGCGCATGGCGCGCTCGGTCACCGCGGCCACTTCTGCTTCCTTGCCCGCGTGGGCGGCGAGCATCTCGATGACCTCGCCTTCAATCAGCGTCGAATCGCAGTCGAAGCACACCAAGCGCTTGCCGCGATTGCCCAAGCTCTCGAGGGAGATATCGATACCACGTTCAACGGCGACTTGCCGCAGCTCCCGCCGCGCCGCGGTGGCATCTTCGAGTGCCACGGTAAGTTCCACCGCGAAAAGGGAATCCAGCGCTATCCGGCGCATGCGAAACGTCTCCCCTTTCACGGTCTCCTGCACCGCGCTAATGTCCTCGGCGGTAATATTTGCGCCGATGAGCGCGACGGCATAGCTTGGCGCGAAGGACACCTCGTGCCCGAAGGGCGCCATGGCATCGCGCAAGCGGTCCTCTAGGGCTGCGGTATTGGTGCCGGAAAGGCCGCACTGCGCGGTGAGGGTGAGGTGATTGGAGGCGGTGGCGAGGTGGACATCGGCAAGCGGGTCAGGAAAATCAGCCAACGCGGTAAGGAAAGCGGCGGCCGCCCCCGGAACATCTGGTCCGAGGCTAGTAATGATCGTGGTATCAGCTTGAATATTCACAACGACCATTATCCCACACACGCCAAAGCCGCCCTCCCTACCTCTGAGAAGCTGGGGAAGGCGGCTGTAGTCAGGAGTTAAAGTGCGGGCTTAGTGCTTGCCCACGTGAGCTTCCTCGCGCATGCGCTCAACCATGTGCGGGTAGTGCAGCTCGAATGCCGGACGCTCGGAGCGGATGCGTGGCAGGGAGACGAAGTTATGGCTTGGAGGCGGGCAGGAGGTTGCCCACTCCAAGGAGTTGCCGTAGCCCCATGGGTCGTCCACGGTAACGACCTCACCGTAGCGCCAAGACTTGAATACGTTCCAGACCAGCGGGATAACGGAGGCGCCGAGAACGAAGGAGAAGATGGTGGAAATCTGGTTGAAGACCGTGAAGCCATCGGACTCCAGGTAGTCGGCGTAGCGACGTGGCATACCCATGTTGCCGACCCAGTGCTGAATCAGGAAGGTGCCGTGGAAGCCGATGAAGGTCAGCCAGAAGTGAATCTTGCCTAGGCGCTCGTCCAGCATGCGGCCGGTCATCTTCGGGAACCAGAAGTACAGGCCACCGAATGCGGAGAACACAACCGTACCGAACAGGGTGTAGTGGAAGTGCGCAATCAGGAAGTAGGACTCAGCCAAGTGGAAGTCCAGCGCCGGAGAAGCGAGCATAACACCGGTCATACCACCGAAGAGGAAGGTAGCCATGAAGCCCATGACCCAAATCATCGGGGTATCCCAGGTGATGTGGCCCTTCCACATGGTGCCGACCCAGTTGAAGAACTTCACACCGGTAGGCACCGCAATCAGGAACGTCATGAACGAGAAGAACGGCAGCAGGATGGCGCCGGTGACGAACAAGTGGTGTGCCCACACGGCCATGGACAGCGAGCCGATAGCCAGGATGGCGAAGACTAGGCCGATGTAGCCGAAGACCGGCTTGCGGGAGAAGACCGGGACAATCTCGGAGACAACGCCGAAGAACGGCAGCGCGAGGACGTAGACCTCGGGGTGGCCGAAGAACCAGAACAGGTGCTGCCACAGGATGGCACCGCCGTTAGCGGAATCGTAGATGTGGCCGCCCAGCTTGCGGTCATACAGCACGCCCAAGGCGGCTGCGGTCAGCAGCGGGAAGATCATCAGCACGATGGCGGAGGCGGTGAAGACGCCCCAGCAGAAGACCGGCATGCGGAACATAGTCATGCCCGGTGCGCGCAGGGTCAAGATGGTGGTGATCATGTTGATGGCGGAGGCAATGGTACCGACACCGGTAGCGCCCACACCGACGATCCACATATCGGCGCCGATGCCGGGGGTGTGTACGCCATCGGCAAGCGGCATGTACATGGTCCAGCCGAAGTCAGCCGCACCACCAGGGGTGATAAAGCCAAGCAGCATGACGATACCGCCGAGCAGGGTCACCCAGAAACCAAAGGCGTTCAGACGCGGGAAGGCCACGTCCGGCGCGCCAATCTGGAGGGGCAGGATGTAGTTACCAAAGCCCCAGACAACTGGCGTAGCAAACAGCAGCAGCATCACGGTGCCGTGCATGGTGAACAGCTGGTTGAACTGCTCATTGGACAGGAACTGCAGACCCGGGGTGAAAAGCTCCGCACGGATCAGCAATGCCATAAAGCCACCGAGGAAGAAGAAGCTGAAGGCCATGATCAAGTACATGATGCCCAGCTGCTTGTGGTCGGTGGTGGTTAAAAATACCCAAGCCTTTGAACCGGTCTTTTCCCTACCGGTCGGCTCTGGACGTGTGGGAGCGACGTAATCGTCGACCCGTGGCGCCACAGCGGTCATAGAATCCTCCTGAATAACAAAGTGTCAGCGGACCGGGTCCACCTACACCTAGGTTTACTTCGATTATATTAGGACATTTTCCCCTGTTCTTGCCAGCTTCTCTTAAAGGTCTTTCAGCTTGGGGGTATCCCCCCAATAACCTCAACCGTCACATACCCCCAGCACGTGGGGCGGGCATCATTTAAGGTTTACATTCTTTGGGCTAGGTATGGGTGTCGCATGTCACAGCGGTTGCGGGATATGCAGGTCAAAAACCGGAAAACGCACCCCCCGCTCGTTATCAACCTTTCGGTTGAGTGTGAAGCGAAGGTGCGCGGGGACTAGGAACGGCTAGAAGTCCCAGTCATCGTCCGTGGTGTCCTCGGCCTTGCCGATGACATAGGACGAACCCGAGCCGGAGAAGAAGTCGTGATTCTCGTCGGCGTTGGGCGAAAGAGAGGACAGGATAGCCGGCGAGACGCGGGTCTCATCGGCCGGGAAGAGGCCCTCAAAGCCCAGGTTATTCAGGGCCTTGTTGGCGTTATAGCGCAAGAAGCGCTTGACGTCTTCGGTCCAGCCCAGCTCGTCGTAGAGGTCCTCGGTGTAGTCGATCTCGTTGTCATAGAGCTCGAAGGCCAGATCGAAGGTGTAGTCCTTCAATTCTTCCTGGCGCTTTTCATCCAACTTCTTGTATTCCTGCTGGAACTTATAGCCAATGTAGTAGCCGTGCACGGCTTCGTCGCGGATGATCAGCCGGATGATATCGGCAGTATTGGTCAGCTTCGCGCGGGAAGAGAAGTACATCGGCAGATAGAAGCCGGAGTAGAACAAGAAGGACTCGAGCAGCGTGGAGGCCACCTTCTTCTTCAACGGGTCATCACCGTTGTAGTAGGCTAGGATGATCTTGGCCTTCTTCTGCAGGTTCTCGTTTTCCTCGGACCAGCGGAAGGCATCATTGATCATCGGGGTGGAAGCCAAGGTCATAAAGATATTGGAATAGGACTTGGCGTGCACCGACTCCATGAAGGCGATATTGGTATATACCGCCTCCTCGTGCAGGGTCTGCGAATCCGGAAGCAAGGAGATCGCACCGACTGTGCCCTGGATGGTATCCAGCAGCGTCAGGCCGGTAAAGACCCGCATGGTGGTTTCTTTTTCTTTTTCCGTCAGCGTCTTCCAGCTGGGGAGATCATTAGAGACTGGGACCTTTTCCGGGAGCCAGAAGTTACCGGTCAACCGCTCCCATACCTCGAGGTCTTTGTCATCGGGGATGGTATTCCAGTTGATAGCTTTTACCGGGCTGTCATGACTAGCAACGTAGTCATCGTATTCGTGCGACACGCGATGTCACTCCAATGCTTCACTGTGTAGAATTTCGAGTCCCAGTATACCCAATGCCGCCCTACCTCATCCCGCCGCACCGCGCCTATAATAAAAGCGCATTACACAGCCAGGAAAGGACGCCCGCGCCATGGCAGAAACCACTCCCCTTTTAGGCCCTGTAGTAGACCAGCTGGGCACGGATATCGTCAGCGGGGACATGGCGGAGGGCACGCCGTTTCGCCTTGGGGACATCGAAAAGCGCTTTGGCATCTCCCGCACCGTGGCGCGCGAGGCCATGCGCACGCTCGAGCATCTAGGAATGGTCTCCTCTGGGCGCCGAGTAGGCCTCAAGGTGCTGCCGCGCAGCAGCTGGGCGGTCTATGATCCCGCCATTATTTCGTGGCGGCTGGCGCACGATAAAACGCGCGCCGAACAGGTCGCGCGCCTCAACGAGCTGCGCCTTGGCATCGAGCCGGTGGCGGCGCAGCTTGCCGCGCGCAATGCTAGCCCGCAGCAGCGCCGCGAATTGCTGCGGCTAGCGGGCCGGCTCAGCGAGCTCGAGACCACCCCTTCCCCACGGGTGGGCGAAGAACTCGAAACGGATTTGCAATTTCATACGCTCATCTTGGAAGCCTCCGGCAACGAGATGATCGCCGCGCTCGCGCCGGCGTTGCTGGCCATCTTGAAGGGTAAATCCGTCTTTGGTTCCCGCAAGCGGGATCCGATTCGCGGCACGACGCAGCTACATATGAAATTAGCGCGGGAGATTGACGCCGGCGAGGCCGAAGCCGCCGAGCGCACCTCCCGCGCTATCCTGGACCGCGCCCGCGCCTAGAGCATGCAGGAAACGCAGCCCTCGATCTCGGTGCCTTCCAGGGCCATCTGGCGCACGCGGATGTAGTACAAGGTCTTAATGCCCTTGCGCCAAGCGTAAATCTGGGCCTTATTCACATCGCGGGTGGTGGCGGTGTCCTTGAAGAACAGCGTCAGCGATAGACCTTGGTCCACGTACTTGGTGGCCTCTGCATAGGTATCAACGATCTTCTCGTAACCAATCTCGTACGAGTCCTTGAAGTACTCCAAGTTGTCGTTGTCCATGTGTGATGCCGGGTAGTACACGCGGCCGATCTTACCTTCCTTGCGGATTTCAATCTTGGAGGCAATCGGGTGGATGGACGAGGTGGAATTGTTGATATAGGAAATCGAGCCCGTCGGCGGCACCGCCTGCAGGTTGCGGTTGTAGAGGCCGTGCTTGGCGACGTCCTCCTTCAGCTCCGCCCAGTCCTCTGCGGTGGGGGTGTAGATGGAGGAGGCATCGAAAAGAGCCTTGACCTTCTCCGTGCGCGGCTGGAACTCCGCCGGATCGTAGGAATCGAAGAACTCGCCGCTGGCGTAGTCGGATTCGGGGAACTCGGTAAAGGTCGTGCCGCGCTCGCGGGCGATCTTATTGGAGGCGCGCAGGGCGGCGTACATGATGGCCGCGAAGTAAGCGTTAGTGAAGTCCAAGCCCTCCTCGGAGCCGTACTCGATGTGCTCGCGGCCCAGGTAACCGTGCAGGTTCATCTGGCCCAAGCCGATGGCGTGGGAGTCATCGTTGCCCTTGCGCACGGACGGAACGGAATCGATGGAGGTCTTATCCGCCACGGAGGTCAGCCCGCGAATCGCGGTCTCCACCGTTTGGGAGAAGTCCGGCGAATCCATGGTCATGGCGATATTCAGCGAACCCAGGTTGCAGGAAATATCGTTGCCCACCTGGTCATAGGAAAGATCCGCGTTGAGCTCAGAGGCGGAGTTGACCTGCAAAATCTCCGAGCACAGGTTGGACATGTTGATCCGGGAGGTTTTAACCGGGTTGGCGCGGTTTACCGTATCCTCAAACATCATGTACGGGTAGCCGGACTCGAACTGCAGCTCTGCCACAGTTTGGAAGAAGTGGCGAGCATTGATCTTCTTCTTCCGGATGCGCGGATCCTCGACCATTTCTTCGTAATGCTCGGTAATGGAGATATCGCCGAAGGCCTTACCGTAGACGCGCTCGACGTCATACGGCGAGAACAGGTACATATCGTCGTTCTTCTTGGCCAGCTCGAAAGTGATATCGGGGATCACCACGCCCAAGGACAAGGTCTTAATGCGGATCTTTTCATCCGCGTTCTCGCGCTTGGTGTCGAGGAAGTTCATGATGTCCGGGTGGTGAGCGTTGAGGTACACCGCGCCCGCACCCTGGCGTGCACCCAGCTGATTGGCATAAGAGAACGCATCCTCCAGCATCTTCATAACCGGAATGACGCCGGAAGACTGGTTCTCGATGTGCTTAATCGGCGCGCCGGATTCGCGGATATTAGACAGCAGCAGGGCCACGCCACCGCCGCGCTTGGAAAGCTGCAGTGCGGAGTTGATGGAACGGCCGATGGATTCCATGTTGTCTTCGATGCGGAGCAAGAAGCAGGAAACCAATTCGCCGCGCTGCTGCTTGCCGGCGTTCAGGAAGGTTGGGGTGGCCGGCTGGAAGCGGCCGGTCATGATTTCATCGACGAGGCGCTCTGCCAGCTCACCATCGCCATCACCAAGGAAAAGCGCCGTCATGGAAACGCGGTCCTCAAAGCGCTCCAAGTAGCGGCGGCCGTCGAAGGTCTTCAGCGTGTAGCTGGTGTAGTACTTGTAGGCGCCAAGGAAGGACTTGAAGCGGAACTTATAAGAGTAGGCGCGCTTGAATAGGGACTTGATGAAATCGAAGTCATAAGCCTCAATGACAGCGGGGTCGTAGTACTTATTGCGCACCAAGTAATCGATCTTTTCTTCCAGGTCGTGGAAGTAGACCGTGTTCTGATTAACGTGCTGCAAGAAGAACTGATTGGCAGCCTCGCGGTCCTTATCAAATTGAATCTTGCCGTCTCCGTCGTAGAGATTCAGCATGGCGTTGAGCGCGTGGTAATCCAGCTGCTCTTCCTGCGATACTGGCTCTGCTACGGTCTTTCCCAATTGCGTACTCACAGCTGACGCGGCCTTTCTTAAAGTCAGGATCTATAGGTGTGTCGCACCGCGGCTAGGCTGCCTCATCCAGCCCCAACTGGGAAGCATTAGCCAGCAGGCCTTCGCGACAAATTTTTATATCTTCATCGTTGCCGAGCAATTCGAAACGATATACATAGGGCACCTTACATTTGGCGCTGATGACGTCACCAGCTTTGCCAAAGTCGGCGCCAAAGTTGCTATTTCCTCCAGCGATAACCGCCCGAATAAAACTGCGGTTGTGCTCATTATTTAAGAATCTAATTACCTGCACCGGTACGGGCCGGGAGTTTTGGTGGCTAATGGAGGCTCCCCCGCCGTAGGTGGGACACACCAAGACGTAAGGTTCATTGACCACTAGCGGCTCATCGGTGCGGCGCAGGGGGATTCGTGCGCTAGGAAAACCTAGCTTCTGCACGAACCTGTGCGTATTTTCCGTAGTAGAGGAAAAATACACGACCAACATGACGGCACCTCCCTCCTCGGCTATTTACGCAGAGGCGGCTAGTGCTGCAAGGTTCTTAATGCGGTCAGGGCGGAAGCCGGACCAGTGCTCGCCGTTTGCTTCCACGACGGGTGCTTGGACGTAGCCCAGAGCCATAATGTAGTCACGGGCCTCATCGTCCACGGTGACATCTACCACGTTGTAATCCAGGCCCGCACGGTCAAGGGCCTTCTTGGTGGCGTTGCACTGAACGCAGGCAGGCTTGGTGTAGACGGTGATAGACATAATAACTCCCTAAAATCCTTTTCCGAGATAGCTTTTGCTCTTAAAAAGCGGAGGTTCTAGCCCTTTCAGGCCACTTCCTGCACCGCTCTGAGCGACACCAACGACACTATACTTTGGGGGAATTGACCGCAACTGACACAACATATAGTAGTTACACCCATGATATTCCCAGGAGGGCCTGGGGTAAGACCCCACATGTTGACCACCCCGACACCCAACCGTGAAACTACACGCCTGCTATTCCTGCGGGTTTACCTTCTGTTCACCTAAACATGTGGCAAAGTTCACATTTTCGCCACAGAACTGTAAAACCAGAAAATCCGCCTCGCTCCGAATCATCGGAGGAGGCGGACTTCCTTAAGTTTCAATTAGCCCTGACGAGCCTTGAAACGGGGATCCTTCTTGTTGATCACGAAGACCTTACCGTGGCGGCGAATAACCTGGGCGCCCGGCTTCTTCTTCAGCGACCGAAGGGACTTACGGACCTTCATCGGGCGCTCCTTTCGTTATGCGCAATCTACATGCGGTTGAGTAAATAAAGCACGGACTGGGGATCCCCAGCCATGACACGAGGAATAATTTTACCTCACGCGGCCATTAAGACCAAAACACTAGGGCTTAATGGGGTGCGGATTCCCGTGAGTAACGGGTTTTCATCTCCTCGCCTACCTCATCCAGGCTACGTCCCATAGTCTCTGGCACCAAAATGCGGGTGTAGCCGATGGCTATGAGCCCCAGTACGCCGAAGACGCCAAAGGCCACCGGGCCGGTGAGCCACTCCACCAGCGGCAGGAAGTACTGGGCCACGGCCCAGTTGGTGGCCCACAGCGAGAGCCCGGCGATGCCCATGCCCAAGCCGCGTACCTGCAGGGGCACGAGCTCCGAGATGAGCAACCAGGTCGTCGGCGAGACCGCCGCTTGCTGGAAGGCAATGAACGAGGCCATAAATACCAGCGAGACCATCGCCATCGTGGTGGAATCGGCGGCGTGCGAGTACGCCACAGACAAGATGAATAGCGAAATCACGTTGCCGGTCAGGCCGATGAGCAGCAGGCGCTTGCGGCCGATGCGGTCGACCACCTTGAGGCCCACCCAACAGGCGATAACGGATACCACGCCAATGACAATCGAGGTATAGACCGAGTTGGTGGTAGAAATGCCCACCTGGCTCATCATGGTGGGAGCGAAGTAGACGATGGCATTAACGCCGGTGATCTGCTGGGTCAGGCCCATCAGCATGGCGAGCAATACCGTCACCTGCATCCAGCGATTGGCCTTCAGCGCCTTCCACTCGGAGCCGCTGGAGCGGCGCGCCGTTTCCTGGGAGGTAAGCTCTCCCAGATCCATCCCGGCGCGGCCTGCGACCTCACGGGCCCGAGCCATTTTGTCATGCGTGGCGAGCCAAACTGGGGTCTCTGGCAAGAAGAGCATGCCCACGGCGAGGGCCGCACCCGGTACGGCCGCAAGCCCCAGCATCCATTCCCAGCTTTCCGTGGGCGCAAGTGCCGAGTTCACCAGGTAGGCCAGCAACTGGCCTACCACGATCAACAGGGTATTCAGGGAAACCATGCGTCCGCGGATCTTGGCCGGCACCATCTCTGAGATATACATGGGCGAGACAATGGATACCGCACCAACGGCAAAGCCTAGGAAGGTACGGGCCGTGGCCAGCATGGTCACCGAGCCTGCCAGCGCGCACCAGATGGAGCCCAAAACAAAGATGATGCCGCCGGCGATCAGCGTAAAGCGGCGGCCAAACCGGTCCGCAATGCGGCCTGCGGTCAGGGCACCCACCGCGGCGCCTACCAGCAGCATGGAGGTTACCCACCCCTCTTGGTGGGCTGTCATATTAAATTCCGGGGTGATATACAGCAAGGCACCGGACATCACGCCGGTGTCATAACCAAATAATAAACCGCCAAGGGCGGCAATTGCTGCAACTACCTTGACATAACTTTCTTTATTCACAGCACGCAATTGTGTCAGGAGACTACGATGAACGTCATGTCACCCGATGCCGAAAACTTACAGCAATCCATCATAAAACAGCTGGATGTACGCCCCTTTATCGATCCAGAAGAGGAAATTTCCCGCCGCGTGGATTTCCTCGTGGAATACTTGGAAATGACCCATGCCAAAGGCTATGTGCTAGGCATTTCCGGCGGTCAGGATTCCACCTTGGCGGGAAAACTCACCCAGCTTGCGGTAGAGCGGGTAGAAGGCGCCGAATTTTGGGCCGTGCGCCTGCCCCACGGCGCGCAGGCGGATGAGGACGATGCCCAGATCGCCCTTGATTTCATTCGCCCGGACCACCGGCTCACCGTTGATATTCAACCGGCCACCGCGGCGCTGAGCCACGAGGTGGCGCGTGCGGTGAACCAGGATTCCTTGAACGATTTCAATCGCGGCAATGCCAAGGCGCGCCTGCGTATGACCGCGCAATATGCCATCGCGGGCGAGGTAGGAGCGCTGGTTGTGGGCACGGATCACGCCGCCGAAAATGTCACCGCGTTCTATACCAAGTGGGGCGATGGCGCGGCAGACCTACTCCCCCTGGCCGGGCTAAATAAGCGCCAAGGCGCGGCATTGCTCAAGCACTTAGGTGCGCCAGAGTCCACGTGGTCCAAGGTCCCCACCGCGGATTTGGAAGACGATAAGCCGCAGCTTCCCGATGAAGAGGCGCTCGGCGTCACCTACGCCCACATCGATGACTACTTAGAGGGCAAGGCGGTTCCCGATGCCGCCCGCGAGCGCATCGAGACCCTGTGGCACCGCGGCATCCACAAGCGCCAGATGCCACAGGGGCCAACCGCCTAAGCTAGCGCCTCTAGCGTGGCGAGTGCCGCCCGCTCCAGCGGCCGGTTATAGGCCGAGCCGTGGGTCAGTGCGTGCACGGCTAGTGGGTGCAGTTGATGCATGGGAATCCAGGTTTCAATATCTTTCGGCGCCCCATAGCCGCGGAAGATTTCCTCTATATAGGGCGCGCCGAATAGCGCCAACATGCCCAAATCAGTGTGCGGATGCCCGCCGTGAGCTGCGGGATCGATCATGATGCCACCCTGGGCATCGAAAAGCAGGTTGCCCGCCCACAGGTCACCGTGGATGCGCGCAGGCGCCACATCCCAGCTGCGGGCGGCAATCGCATCGCAAGCCCGCTTAACCAAGTCCCTTTGCGCAGTACTGATTCCGGCCGGCTCCGCAAACGGCAGCACGCGCTGCTGGGCATAGAATTCACCCCAGTTATCGGTGGGCGTGCACTCCTGTTCAATGGTGCCGATGAAGTTTCTTCCTTCCCACCCCTCCGGCGCGCTGCCAAAAGCCGGTGCCCCAGCACGGTGCACGCGCGCGAGCTCCGCACCAAATTTTCGCGCGGCCTCTGCAGTGGGCGCTACCTCGTTGATGCGTTCTGTAACGATTTCCTTGTCGTCGGCGCTAATTACTGTGGCTACCGCATCCGTGGCTTCACCCAACCACCGGAGGCCGGCAGCCTCAGCACCAGCTTGGTCTTTATCGCGTACTTGCTTAGCAAAGGTCTGCATATTGACCAGCATAACTACTTCGGTAGCACACCAGGTTGGGCCGGAAAACTTAGAATTACATGCCTCGCACTTTAATTGACAAAGTTTTTCAGTTAGTTAATTGGCCCACTGCGAATTAAGATGCTGTACATAAATAATTTACCGAATGGTAAATTCTCTCTCGAATTGAAAAGGATAACTATGGTCGGAATTAACGGCATTAAGAGAAAGTTCGTCGGTGGTCTCCTCGCGCTTGGTGCTGCCTTGACGATGGCCCAGTCTGCCAACGCAGCAGAACCCCACGGCAAGGAAATGGTCACTTTCGGCGACTCTTTCTCCGCTAACGGCGGCGCCCCTGGGGATCGCGCAGCGGTCAGCCCTTTCTCCGCCTCTACTCCCCTACCGAACACGTGCAGTAACGACAAGCACAACTGGGCACACCAAACTGCCCGGAATCTCGGTCACAGCCTTGCGGACTACACGTGCAACGGAACCAGCTATTGGGTAGCTGCCTTCGTCGAACACGCAGTCCGCTCTGGGAATATTGGCCCCGATACGAAGGAAGTCACCTTCATGTATGGCGGCCTGCAGCCTGGCACCTATGTCGATGCACTGGCTAACGCCGCCGCCCCAAATATCCCTAAGGGCTCGAGCTACCGCGGATTGCTGAACGCACAATTCAATAAAATTCGATCCGTGGCCCCGAATGCACGCATCACGATGGTCAACTACGTTCCAATGACGGTTAATGACACCCTCTGTGTGGTCAATGACGACCGGATGCAGCTGCCACTGTCCATCCCAGGTGTTACTCGCGCAGAAGAAGAGTTCAACCGCGAAATCGGACGTGCCGCAGGCTCCCTTGGCGTGAACTTCATCGATCTTCACAACCAAGCAAAAACGCACGATCCTTGCCAGCCGGACACCAACCACCGGTGGGCAGTCATTGCTCAGACCCCGACGGCCCCTTCCGTGATGCCAATGCACCCGACTGATGTTGGACACACAGGAATGGCAGGTATTATTACGAATAGCCTAAGGAGCTAGGCCCCCATTTCCCCTATTCCAAGGAACTAAATCTCGGAGGAAACGTGAAGCGTATTAATAAGCTCGCCGCGGCTACTGCTTTCATCACAGCGCTTGTGGGCACGAGCACCGTTGCCACAGCTGCAGTCCCAGGAAACACCGTTCTCGTTGGTGACAGTATTGTAGCCAACCCAACCGTCGCTGACCATGCGCTGAACAAGGCGCATAAAACGGCCAATACCGGAGTGGGCTGCGTTACCGATAATGCCATTGCCACTGAGATGAGCAATGTTTCCGGTGCACACGTTGACCAGTACCAATGCGCAGGTGCTTCTTTAGCCACTGGAGGCGTTCACGTCGATATCTCTCTCCGCAAGGCAGCAGAAGACGGCAACCTTAACCACGAGACCAAAAATGTCGTTATCGTTGCCGGCGCTAATGACACCTACCCCCACAAAACGGATATCGCAGCCTCCGACCGCGCGATTCGCGGTGGTCTCCGCAGCGCACTCGATGTAGCCCACCAGCACGCACCGAATGCCAAGGTGACTGTCGTAGGTTACCCGCACGTGACCCGCGGCAACTCCACTTGCCTGACCTCTTCGATCATTCCCCTACCCATCGCAGCCGTCTCTGACACAGAACAGCGCCTCCAAAACACCCTGCGCGAAGTGTCCGAGCAAAACGGCGCAACCTTCTTAGATGCACAGCCCATGTCTGAAGGACATGACATGTGCTCGCCAGACCGCTGGTGGGTTAACCTCGTTGACCCAGTACCACCAGCTCCCGGCAACCTACCACTGCACCTTAATGCCCACGGCACCGCAGCTTATGGCCAGTTTATCGGCCACGCTCTGCAGTAAGTAGAAAGAAAATATCCCGCATAGTTTTAAACTATGCGGGATATTTTTATGAGTTTTTCTGGTTAGTGGTTATTGATCCAATCGATACCTGCCTGAAATTCCGCCCCACCGTACTGCATATGGGCAAGTTGTCCGCGTAGCAGGTTTATATTATCCATTGCGATGGTGAGAGGCCTCACCTACGATCTGCTGCAAAGGCAGCTTGCCGTGTGCTGCGTCCACCTCCATGGACGGGGATACCAATCCCAGGTAATCCTCTGGGTAGTTACAAATAATATCCTGCGGGTTGCAAACCTCGAACACGTCAGACCCCAGTTCGCCGTACCCACCGTCGAGGTGGCCTAGAGCGCCGGTCGCATTGGACATGTCATCGTGATATTGCGCAGCACCATTGCCACCCTGGTACGGGTTGGCATAGAGGGCTGCAGATGCAAACCTTTCTTTATCAAGTGGTCCGCGCCCGTGCGCCGCATCGTTAATGATGCGTGCGGAAATATCTGTTCCCTCGGAATAGCCGACCAAGGAAATCTTGCTATTTGGGCAGTCATTCTGGATTTGCTGAATCTTAGCTGCAGTGCGGTTATATCCTTCGTTAGAAGAGTCAGAATATTTCGACACGGCAAATGGGAAGGCCTGGTAGCCCACAAAGGTGGCATTCGTATCCGGCTGGAGTCCGAGCTTAACGCCCATCTGTCCGGTAATTAGACCGTGCGGAACATCCGAAGGTGCTGACGGAATAGTATTCGCTCCGCCAGGAACAAAAACAACCTGCTGGTTAGCACACGTCGGAGCGGACATTGGGTTCCCAGGAATCGCCGCAGTGGCGGCGGGAGCAGAAAGTGCAAGTGCGGCTGCAGAGATTACGCCAGCAGCCGCAGCTTTCACAGTAAAATTCATATAATTTCCCATTTTCAAAAGGTTCCGGCGGTTTGCACGGGTTACATTACATGAGTCTTAGTTAACAGGCGACACCCCAACGCACTGTAACCAGACACATTTTCACATGAAAAATCCCGAGACACCGTTCTTACACGATGCCTCGGGACACTATATTGTGGAGCTAACGGGATTCGAACCCGTGACCCCCACACTGCCAGTGTGGTGCGCTACCAGCTGCGCCATAGCCCCATATACGAGGTGCAACCCTGTGGGCCGCAACTCGTATGAATATACATGGCAAGTATTTAACTCACCAAATCGCCTGCTACTTGGTGGCGACGTCTACCCAGTCATTCAAAGACTGACCAGAATCTTTATCCGGAATATCCTTGCCGTTTTGGACAACGCGCGGCGAGGAAACGGAACCGGTTTCCTTATTCAGCTTGTCGTAGTTGGCCTTTGCCATCTTATTACCTTGCTTGATATCCACGTTCTTGATGGAATCAACCACGTCATCCTCGGCGCCAAGTTCCTTTGCTTGGTCAGCGATGTCCTCGATGCCCCACTGGGGGACAACGCTCTGCTGGTTTTGCATCATGTAGTCACGCAAATTCCAGTAGGTCTTCACATCGCCGGACTTTGCCAATTCTGATATGGCTGCGGCGGCCTTAGTTGAGTAACCATCCTGGTTTTCAACATCCTTACCGTCCAAGAAGTTCAGCGTACGCACGTGGACGACCAGCTTGCCATCCTCAATTGCCTGCTTCATCTCCTCATCGGTACTTTTCGCCAGGTCCGCGCAGTGGGGGCAGGAGAAGTCTTCGTACAGGTCAACCTCTGGAGTATCGTCATCGGCCGCATCGGACTTCAGGGTAATCGCGTTGTCCTTATAGTCCATGGACATGTTGACGTCTTGCACCTCGATTTCATTGGCCTGCTTGCCATTCCACACGATGTAGCCAATGACCACGGCGATAATGACGAGTAGGACGCCGACGCCCCAGATGAAACCATTGCCAGACTTGGCATTCGGGTCACTTACTTTGCTCATTTAAACCTTGCCTGTTGATACTTTCGGACTCTTGCAACCTACTGTGCCCACCGCTACGGGTGGAGCGCAAATTTCGTGAACGGGCGTTTGATGGTCCATGCGGTAAGGGCGAGGAAGGCGGCATCGCGAAGCAGCGTCAGCCCATAGTTCATGCCCGGCTCCGCAGTAGCGTCACCAGCACCAAAGCACCCGCAATCGATATCCAGCCCACGCAGCCATGCCTGCAGGATGCCGACCATGAAAAGCACCATGACCACGGCCGCTACCTTGGAAGACTCGCGAAGGAAAATCCCCAGCAAGAGCAGCATTCCACCCACTAGCTCCAGCGGCCCAATGAGCTGGGCCAGATACCCAGACCATTCCGGCGTGAAAATCTCATAGGCCTTGATGGATTGCATGGTATCCAGCGGGTGCGCCATCTTTTCTACACCGGCGATGATCCACACCACGGCCATGCCAAAGCGGGCGATAAAGCTCACCACATCAAACGCGTTATTCACGCCGATTAGTTTAGCGTTTAACCTCCCCTTTTCGGATACAAACCCCTGTGCTTTTTCCTGAGACTTCGCCCACTATGATGTACCCCATGCCGCACTCCCTCATCGTCGGTTCCGGTGCCGCACTCGGCGCCGGTGCCCGCTACCTCTTAACCATCGCTCTCGGCGGCGGAATGCTCCCGCTCCTCATCCTTAATATCGTCGGCAGCGCGCTGATGGGATATACCCGCCCCGGCCCCTTCTGGGGAACCGGATTCTTGGGTGGGTTTACCAGCTTCGCCAGCTTTGCTTTCTTCACCGCGGAGTCCCACTGGAGCATCGCCCTGGCCTATGCCGCGGCCACGCTCGTGGGCTGCACCGCCGCCTACCTTGCTGGGGATAAGCTGCGATGAACCTGCTCTTCGTCCTTATCGGCGGCTTTTTCGGCGGCGCGGCGCGCTACGGCTTTACCCGCCTGCTGCCCTCGCCGTATTGCACCTTCGCATCCAATATCCTGGGTTCCTTGGTCTTCGGCCTGGCGGTGGGCTTTGCGCAGCTTGCCGATGCCCCCTTCGCCCATCCCCTCTTCGCCCTCGGCCTCGCCGGTGGCCTGTCCACCTGGTCCACCATGGCAAAAGAGCTAGGAGAAATGGTCAAGCAGCGGCACTGGTGGCCGCTGTGCAAATATCTATTCTGGACCATCGGGATCGGCGTGGTCCTCGCCTGGCGCGGAGTAATGTGGGCCGGCCTTATCTATCACGGGATTTAGGTAGGCAACTCCCAGCTTTCTGCTAAACACATTTCCCCAGCACAGGCCTACCATTTCCGGTGTGAACTTCTTTATGAACTTGCCGTTGGCCGAGCCCGTCAACGGAGTCATATTCCTCCTCATCCTCGTCATTGCGGCGATTATCGTTATTGCCCAAAAGAAGGTGTGGCCACTAGCCATAGCCGTTATTGCCTGCGGCATCGCCTGGTTCTTCCTCCGCCACTGGGAAGTCCCCTGGCACATCTACCTAGCCTCCGTAGTCCCCTTGGCCGCGCTCCTTCGCAAGCCCAAGGTGGTCACGGTGGTGGCGGGTATCTTTTCGATCCTCGCCACCGTCGGCTTGGTCAATATGGAATACCAGACCTATCCGGATGTCGGTTCCTTGGATCCTCGCCCAGTGGCGAAGGAAATGAACTACAACGAATTCACCTCCACCCATTCAGGCGCCGCCATCGTCCACGTCGATCTCCCCGGCACCGCCTCCCATTTCTCCCCGCGCACCGCCACGGCGTATATTCCACCTGCTTATTGGACGGATCACAATCTCCCAGTCCTCATGCTCCTCCATGGAAACCCCGGCGGCCCGGATCAGTGGTTCGGTTCGGGGGAGGCGGCCGAAACCGCCGATCAATTCCAAGCGGCCAATGGCGGGCGCAGCCCCATCGTCGTCTCCGTTGATGCCACTGGCTCTGAAACCGCGAACCCCATCTGCGCCGATAGCGATGTTGCCCAAGTCATGACCTATCTTACCCAGGATGTTCCCCACGCCATTAAAAAGAAGTTCCAGGTCAATCCCGACCAGCACACCTGGACAGTCGGTGGTCTTAGCTATGGCGGAACCTGCTCGCTGCAGATAGCCACCACTCACCCCGCTGCCTTTGGCTCGGTAATCGATATCTCCGGTGAGGCGGAACCTACCATCGGCAACCATTCCGCCACGGTGCACAAATTCTTCCACGGTGATGAAGCTGCCTATAACAATCAAGACCCCGCTCACCTATTGGAACGCAAGCGCTATGACAACCTGCAGGCCATTTTCATTGCCGGGGACGATGATGCTCAGTCCGTCACCGCCTTGCGCTCGCTTGCGGATAAAGCCCGCGCCGCTGGAATGAAGACCTACTACGGCACCCGCCCGGGCGGCCATTCCTTCCAGGTCTGGCGCCCCGCCTTGCGCGAGTCCTTTGCGTGGGCGGCAACCCGCGGCGGCCTACAGGTAGACCGCGATCCCTTCGATGGAATTGGAGAAAATGATGTTCGTTCTTAGAAAGTTTCCCGTATCCATCGGCCTGCTGGCGGTGATGTGGTCGCTGCACCTCGTTGATTTCCCTTTGAAGCCGTGGCTCACGCTGACTACGGCGCATCCAGGCGCCTCCATCATCTTGACCGTGCTCATCGTCATCTGGCTCGCCCCTGCCGAGTGGCGACTCGGCTCCGCCTACACGCTCCTAGCCGGCCTTGCGGCGACGGCGATTGGGGTGCCGTTAACGCTGGGCATCGCCAAGCAGTGGCCCGATAGCACCGCGTACCTTAGCCCGATTGGTTTCATCGTCGGGGCTGCTGGGTTTGCCTCCGCGTTCATGCCGCGCTTGTGGCGCCGCCGCTTCCGCATCACCATCGTCTCCTTGACCGCGACATACGTGCTGTATTCCGGCACGCTTTCCGATGCCCTCGGCATCATCACCGCCGTAATCTCCATCACCGCCGGCCAACTGCTCATGAAGCCTGCCCCTGATACTCCGTCGATCCGCGAGCGGCGCGTGCTCATCGCCGTGTGCGTGGCCTGCGTGGCGATAGGCCCAGCCTTCATCGCTTTGGACCCGCTGGCGCAAGGGCCCTTCTCCGAGGTCACGCGACTGCTATGGGAGCCCAACTCAGACACCCTGGACCTCGCCCACGCCCATGGCATCGGCCCGATGGTGGCTAACCTACTTCCGCTCATCCTGCAGCTCGTTTTTTGTTTCGGCCTAGTGCGCGGGCGCATCACCGCGTGGCGGCTCGCAGTAGCCTCCCAGTTCATAGCCCTAGCACTGCTCACCTACCAGCTATGGAACACTAACCCTTCTATCCCCAGCCTCATCCCCGTTACGCTGCCATGGTTGTGCGTCCTCGGAATCTTGCTAGCTAACCGCAGGTTATTCCGCACCCATGAAAACCGTACGTATCTCCTAGAAACGGTACTGCTGAGCACCCTCATTGCGCTGGTTGGGGCCGGATTGTGGATTGGTATCGCGCTGCTGCACGACCCACTTCCCCGCGTGCTCGCTGAAACCCCGTTACGCTTCCTGCCCACCATCGTGGCCATGATCCTGCCCCACTACGTCATCCCGGCTTCCTCCATATCGTGGTTCGTCTATGAATGGATAGGCAATGCCTTCTGGATCTTTGTCGCCTTCCGCCTCTACCGCGGCTTTTCCCGGCCCACTGACCCCGCGCACGAGGAGGATCTCCGCACCGCGCGACGCCTCCTCGAGTCCGGCACCGGGGACCATTTATCTTTTATGACGCTATGGAAATCTAATCGTTATTTCTTCCACGAAGATTCCTACGTTGCCTACCGCGTATCCAACGGAATCGCCTTAACCCTGGGCTCTCCTATTGGCAACGACATCAGCGCCGAATTTTCCGCCTTTGCCTCTGATCAAGGCTGGGACGTGGCGTGGTATTCCGTGGGGGCGGACTTCGCCGCGTCCCATCCCGAGCTCAAGAACGTCCAGGTTGCGGAAGAAGCCGTTTTACCCTGCCGCACCGTGGAGTTTAAGGGCAAAAAATTCCAAAACATCCGCACCGCCCGCAATAAGGCCGTAAAAGAAGGAATTCACACCCGCTGGACCTGCTGGAATGACATTGATCTTGCCACCTGACGCGCGACGCTATTTAGTACCGGTAGGGCGGTATCGAGTACCGACCGGTGCGGATATCGGGTACCGGGGGTAGT